>JBFMFD010000010.1:0-29215 GCA_040752255.1 Armatimonadota bacterium | reverse complement strand
CCGCGCCCTCTGGCTGCTGGAGGCGGACCCGTTCCAATGGCACGACCGCGAGTTGGTCGAGCGCGCGCTCGAGAACGTCGAGTACCTTGTCGTTCAGGGCGCGATACGGAACGACGCACTTGAGTTCGCCAGCGTCGTCTTGCCCGCCTGCGCCTTCCCCGAGCAGGACGGGACCTATGTAAACGTCGAGCGACGGATCCAGCGCGTTCGACAGATCCTGCCGCCTCGCGGCTCGGCGAAGCCGTCGTGGCGCATCGGAACCGAGTTGCTTCTACGCGCCGAGGGCGTCCCGCCATACTTCAACATCCGCGAAATCCTGAGTGCGATCGCCGGGGAGAATCCTGCGTTTGCGGGCATCGGCTGGGACGACTTGGCGGGCGAAGGTGTTTTGCTGAAACGAACTCAACAGGCGGAGGTCGCGGGCGAGCCGGTGTAGGTAGACTCGCGCGTGCTCCCGATGCTCGAAACCCTCGCTGCGACAGAGCCGGCTCAAGGCGACTCAGTTTGGTGGGCGCTTCTGCGCATCGCCATCATGCTCGGCTTCGTTCTGGCAATCGTCCCGGGGTTGATCTGGTGGGAGCGGCGGCTGCTCTCGTGGTTCCAGGATCGGATCGGCCCGAATCGCGTAGGGCCGTTCGGCTTGCTGCAGCCGATCGCGGACGGGGTCAAGCTGTTCTTCAAAGAGGACATCACGCCTGCGACGGTGGACCGGCTGCTCTACTTCCTGGCTCCGGCGATCGCTCTTTTTCCGGCTTTCGCGATTTGGGCGACGATACCGTGGGGGCCTGACGCTCGGCTGACGCCGATAGCGGACGTTGATGTCGCCATACTTTACATTCTTGCGATCTCTTCGCTCGGAGTGTACGGACTGTTTCTCGGTGGGTGGGCGTCAAACAACAAGTACAGCCTCCTGGGTGGTCTGCGAAGCGCTGCGCAGATGGTGAGTTACGAGTTGGCTATGGGCGTCGCCCTGGCGTGCGTGATTCTCGCAACCGGTTCGCTGCGCCTCACCGAGGTCGTGAGCATGCAGTTCGAGCCGCTTTGGGGCGTTGTTCCGTGGATGCAGAACTGGTTCATCCTCACGCCTTGGGGCTTCGTGGCCGGCGTCATCTTTTTGATTACGATGGTGGCGGAGACAAACCGCGCGCCCTTCGACTTGCCCGAAGCGGAGTCGGAGTTGATCTCCGGCTTCCACACCGAGTACTCCTCGATGAAGTTCGCCGTGTTCTTCATGGGGGAGTACGCAACGATGCTCGCTTTTTCGAGCATCTTCGCGGCGGTGTTCCTGGGTGGCTGGAGCCCCCTGCCTTTGAACTGGGAGTACCTCGCGCTGCGAGCCAACGACGCAGGCATCCCGTGGCTTGCCGGCGGTCTCACCTTCATCGGCGGGCCGATCGCCGCGCCGATCTGGATGGTGGGCAAGATGTTCGGCGGGATCACGTTCTATGTTTGGCTGCGCGCCACGCTGCCGAGGCTCAGGTACGACCAACTGATGAACCTCGGCTGGAAGTATCTGCTTCCGGTTGCTGCATTGAACTTCGTCGTTGTCGCGATATGGATGCAGTTCGGCTGGTTCGCTCTTCTCGGCGCGCTCGTGGTGTTGTTCCTGCTGTACGTCAACATCGTGGTGTTCTTGGCGCGGGGCAGACGAGATGGGGATGACGAGATGCTCACCCTCGTCAATCCACAGGCTCACACGGAGAAGACGATCGAGGTGAGTCGCTCATGAGTTTGGGCGTCGTCGTGTTCCTCGTGATGGCAATCGTCATCGTTCTGTCGGCTTGGGGTGTTGTGGTTGCGCGGAATCCGGTGCGTAGCGCCCTCAGCCTCGTCATCAACTTTTTCACTCTGGCGCTGCTCTACTTCGGGATGCACATCGACCTCTTGGGCATCAGCCAGATTCTCGTCTACACCGGGCTCATCATGATGCTGTTTTTGTTCTGTATCTTGCTGCTGAACTTGGGAGCGCCGGATACGTTGTTCGAGCAAAGCCTGTTCAAGCGTAGCGTTGCCTGGTTCATCGGCGGCGTGCTGGTGCTTGCGGTGGCGTCGCAGGTTATTGGGCCTCTCGCCGTCGCGGACGCGGGACCGTCCGCGCCGCAGGGGTTCGGCGAGGCAGGCAGCGTCGGCAAGGCGCTGTTCACCGGTTGGGTGTACGCTTTCGAAATCGCCAGCGTGCTCTTGCTCGTCGGCATCGTTGGTTCGATTCTTTTGGCTAAGAGGAGAGACTGATGGAAGGAGTACCGCTGTACGGATACATCTTGTTGAGCGCGCTGATGTTCGCGATTGGGACGGCGGGCGTCATTATCAAGCGCAATCCGATTATCATCTTCATGTGCATCGAGCTGATGCTGAACGCGGCGAACCTCTCCTTCCTCGCGTTCGCGAAGTATCACACCGCTCCGCTCGCGACGACGGCACTGGAGAAGTGGAACGTCCACATGACGGGCCAGATGGCCGTGGTATTCGTGATGGCGGTCGCCGCGGCGGAGGTCGCAGTCGGCTTGGGAATCATCATGGCAATCTTTCGAATGCGCCACGGCGTTGACATTGACGAGATGAGCGCGATGAGGGGATAACGCATGGAGTTCATCACCACGTCGCACGCAGAGCACGCACCCGACCCGGTCTTCCACTGGGCGTGGCTCATCCTGCTCGCGCCGATTGCCGGCTTTCTCTTTCAGGCGGCTCTGGGAAGACGCATAGAACTCGCGCTGGGGCGGGGCGCAGGGCGAAAACTCCTCGGCTTCGCAGCGGTGCTGCCGGTCCTCGCCGGCTTCGTCGTCAGCGTGCTTCTCGCAATTCGCCTCGCCGGGATGGATGAGCATTCGCGCTTGGTCATCACCTCTTGGTTCCCGTGGATTGACCTTCAAACGCTGCTCGTTCCGTTCGAGTTGCGCATTGACCCGCTGTCGCTGACCATGTGCCTTATCGTAACCGGCGTCGGCTCGCTCATTCACATCTACGCGACCGGGTACATGGCCGAAGACCGCGACTATCCGCGCTTCTTCACTTACTTCAACCTCTTCATCGCCTTCATGCTGATGTTGGTGATGGGCAACAACCTCCCGCTGGTGTTCATCGGTTGGGAGGGAGTGGGGCTTTGCTCCTACTTGCTCATCGGCTACTGGTACCAAGACATCGAAAACGCCAAAGCCGCTAACAAGGCGTTCATCGTGAACCGCATCGGGGACTGGGGATTCGCCCTCGGGATCTTCTTGCTCTACTGGGTGTATGCGTCGAACCAGGACCTGCTTCCTCTCGGCGAGCGACGCTATCTGAGTTTCGACGTGATCTTGCCGCTAGCAGAGCAGGTGCTTGCAGGCTATGGCCCACTTGTCGTCAGCGCCATTCCTTTGCTTCTGTTCGTCGGCGCGGTCGGCAAGTCTGCGCAGTGGCCGCTCTACCTGTGGCTACCTGACGCGATGGCGGGCCCGACACCGGTTTCCGCACTCATCCACGCGGCTACGATGGTAACCGCCGGCGTGTACCTTGTTGCCAGGACGCACGTGTTCTTCGAACTGTCCACGCTCTCGATGGCGGTCGTCGCGGGGATTGGCGCGTTTACCGCCTTGTTTGCGGCGACGGTCGCCTTCGGGCAAACGGACATCAAGAAGGTGCTCGCCTACTCGACGGTGTCTCAACTCGGCTATATGTTCCTCGCCTGCGGAGTCGGAGCCTTCGGCGCGGGGATGTTCCACGTGACCACGCACGCGTTCTTCAAGGCGCTTCTGTTCCTCGGCTCCGGCGCGGTCATCGCCGCCATGGCGCACAACCAGGACCTTCGCAACTACGGCAATCTCCGCAAGTACATCCCGATCACGTACTGGACGATGCTCATCGCCTGGCTTGCCATTGCAGGCATCCCGCCCTTCGCCGGCTTCTGGAGCAAGGATGAAATCCTCGCCGGCGCGTTCTTCAGCAACCTGGTTCAGACGCCGCAAATCCTTTGGCTTATCGGTTGGGTAACGGCGTTCCTCACCGCCGGCTACATGACGCGCATGATGATGCTCACGTTTTACGGCAACGAAGAAAGATGGCGAAAAGCGGAGGCGCACGCGCACGCCGTCCATACGCACGAGCATCCCCACGCAGAGCACGCCGCGCACGAAGAGCACGACACCGCGTACTTCCTCTCTGAGGATGAGGTGCGAGCCCTCGAGGAAGAGGAGCACGAGCACCATCACGACCTAACGCCCGAGCACGAACCGCACGAGGTCGTGCCCTCGATGTGGCTGCCGCTCGCTGCGCTCGCGGTGCTTTCCTTGGTCGGCGGCGCGGCGCTGTCGGGCTTCAATCCGTTCGCGCACCTGCTGGGCTGGCACCTTCCGCACCTGTTCGAGGGATGGAACCACCCGTCCGTTGGGCTGTCGGTGCTCGACGAGGCTTCCGCCTTCCGCGAGAGCGCCGCCATCGAGTGGGCGCTCATAGGCGCTTCGATCGGCGCGGCGGTGCTCGGTATCGGGCTGTTCGCCCGAAGGTACATCAAGGGGCTTCCGGGGAGTGAAGCAGAGCCGCAGGGGCTGCAACGCCTTGCGGGCGAGCAGTGGCTCTATGACAGGACGATGGTGCGCCTGTTCGTAGACACCGGCGGCAAGTTCGCCAATGCCTTTTATCGCATCTTCGATTCGGGGATCATTGACGGCATCTTCGTAAACGGGAGCGCAAAGTTGATGGGCGCGATGGGCCTGCTGCTCCGGCGCTCACAGACCGGCTCGGTTCGGTTCTATGCTCTGATCATCGCGATTGGCGCGGCAGTCGCGATGAGTTATGTAATCTACATCACGACGAGATAGCGATATGGAAGTTCAAGGATTCGGCATCTTGAGTTTGGTTGTGCTCCTTCCTGTGGCGGGAGCGGTCACCGCTCTGCTTATGCCTCGCCATCTGGTCGGCTTTCACCGCTGGTGGGCGCTGTTGGTCTCGGGGCTTACGCTCCTGGCATCCCTTCAGTTGTATGTTGGGTTCAGCGGCAACACGTTCCACTTCCAGTGGCGCGAGGGGATGGACTGGCTGCCCGCGCTCGGAATCCGCTATCAACTCGGCGTTGACGGCATCAGCCTCTGGCTGATTTTGCTCACGTGCCTCATCAGTTTTCTCGGCATCTGGTTCAGTTTCCACGTCAAAGAGAGGGTGAAGGAGTTCATGATTTGGCTCCTCGTGTTGCAGGGCGCGATGATCGGCGTGTTCTGCGCTCTCGACCTCGTGCTGTTCTACATCTTCTTCGAGGCGACGCTGATCCCGATGTACTTCCTTATCTCGATCTGGGGCGGGAAGAACCGCGTCTACTCTTCCGTGAAGTTTTTCCTCTTCACGTTTCTCGGCAGCATCTTCATGCTCGTCGCCATCGTCGCGCTCTATTTCATCAGCAAGACTGCGACCGGCGAGGGCACCTTCGACCTCATCGCCCTGCAGGCGCTCGCCGCGGACGGTCGCCTGGCAACCGGGCCGATCGAGATGTGGCTCTTCGCGGCGTTCGCTTTGGCGTTCGCCGTTAAGGTGCCCCTGTTCCCGGTGCATACCTGGCTGCCCGACGCACACACGGAAGCCCCGACGGCAGGCTCGATGATCCTCGCCGCAATCATGCTGAAGATGGGAACCTATGGCTTTCTGCGCTTCGCGTTCCCTTTGTTCCCGGATGCGGCGGTGCAGGCCGCTCCGTTCCTCGTGGGGCTGTCCGTCGTCGGCATCATCTACGGAGCGATCATGGCGGCCGTGCAAGAGGACTGGAAGCGACTCGTCGCCTATTCGTCCGTAAGTCACCTCGGCTTCGTGATGCTCGGCATCTTCTCACTCAATCACAACGGGCTGACGGGCGGCACCCTGCAGGCGATCAACCACGGCATCAGCACCGGCGCGCTGTTCCTACTTGTCGGCATGATCTATGAGCGCACGCACACGCGCCTGTTCCAAGACTACGGTGGACTGAAGCGCCGCATGCCGATCTTCGCCACGTTGTTTCTCCTCATCATGCTGAGTTCGGTCGGTCTGCCCAGCACGAACGGGTTCATCGGCGAGTTCCTCGCCATGCTCGGCGCCTTCCAAGCGGGGGCGAACGCGAACAGCGCCATCCCTTTGTGGATGCCCGTGATCGCCGGAGCGGGCGTCGTGCTCGCAGCCGTCTACTTGCTGTGGATGTTCCAAAAGGTCTTCTACGGCCCGATTCGCAACCCAGTTGTGAACCGCTTGCGCGACATCAAGCCGTGGGAGCAAGCGGTCGCATGGGTGTTCGTCGTTTTTGTGTTCTGGCTTGGACTGTATCCCAAGTTCTTCACCGACAAGATGCAGACGAGCCTCAACGCCGTGCGCCACCAAACGTTGCAGCCACCCGGCGCAAGGCCCGCCTGGGCGGACGTTCGGACGATTGACATCAACGAAAACGGCGATGTCGTGGTGGTGCAGCGCGAGGACTTGAATGACCTCGGCAAGTGGACGGAAGTCGCGGTGCGCACCCCAAGCGAGCACCAACCCCAGCGGCTCGCCATGGGAGGAGGCGACGAGTGACGCCTCGCGAGCGACTTGTCGCAGCGGCCCGCGGCGGCCCGGTAGACCGCCCGCCTTGGTTCGTGTGGGGCGCCGCAGACCCCGAGGCGTTGCTCGCCAACCATGCGCCCGACGCGGTCGTCACAAGGAGCGCAGACGAAGCCAAGCGGCTGCTCGGCTCGGCCGGCGAGGATGGGCCTGCCGTGCTCGTGGAGGCTGTGAACCCGCTGGGGCTTGCGCTCAGCGAGGGGGAGAATCCCAATCGCCTCCTCAACGACCCCGATGCCGCCACGGGCGAACTCGACAGGTGGGTCAGGCGGTGCCGGGAAACGCTCTCTCTCGCCCTTGAGAGCGGCGCCGACGGCGTACTGTATCGACTGCGCGGCGCCGAGCCGCCCCACAGCACGCCCATGGAGTTCGGCGGGTTTCATCTGGAGCGCGAGCGAGACTTGCTCGACGAGATCCGGGACGCGCGGTTCAACGTTCTGCTCGCGGACGGCGGCGAGGAGACTTACCTCGATTTCCTCACCGACCTTCCCGCCCAAGCGTTCGCGTGGGACGAGAGCAAGGTGCCGTTCACGGCGAGGCAAGTGCGAGAGATGCGCCCCGGCGCGCTCGCCTGCGGGCTCTACGGCGACCTGAGCAAGACATGGAGCGACCTCGGCGGCGTGGGCGTCGTGTTCGCAGGCCCTGCGCGAGAAGGCTTTGATTGCTCCGAGATTGAGGCGCAGATCGCGGAGATCGAGAAGGCGCTACGACCATGATGAACGACACGCTCACACCTGCACCGATTGACTGGACGCTGCTGACTCCCCTGCTCATCGTGTTCGGCACGGGCGTGGTCGCGATGTGCATCGAGATGCTCCGCCCCAGGCTCAACAACAACGCCATCGTCGTCGCGACCCTGCTCGGCTTGGCGGCAGCGGCTGTCGCGGTGCTGACGCACTGGAACTATCCTGTCGGTCTGACTTTCGGCGAACTGTTCATCTCGGATCGCTTCGCGCGAATGGCGCAACTGCTCATCATCGCCGTAACGTTTACGACGGTGCTCTACAGCGAGGGGTACCTGCGCGAGAGAAGGCTGCCCTTCGGCGAGTACTACCCGCTGGTCGTTTGGTCGGCTAGCGGCGCGATGATTATGGCGACCTCGACCAACCTTCTCATCGTCTTTCTCGGTCTCGAGGTTCTCTCGATCTCGCTGTACATTCTCGCCGGGTTGAGCAACCGAGAGCAGAGATCCCAGGAGGCTGCGCTCAAGTACTTCCTGCTCGGCGCGTTCGCGTCGGCGTTCCTACTCTACGGCATCTCGCTACTCTACGGCGCCACCGGCTCGACGCAGATGGAGGCGCTTACCGCAATCTGGCACACCGAGATGGACCGCGCCACGACTGGATTGCTCTATGGGGGCATGACGCTCGTGCTGGTCGGGTTCGGCTTCAAGGTCGCACTCGTGCCGTTCCATATGTGGACGCCCGACGTGTACCAGGGCGCGCCGACCTCGGTCACCGGCTTCATGGCAGCGACTTCCAAGGTCGCCGCGTTCGCCGCTCTTTTCCGATTCTTGGAAGGAGCGATGCAGATGGCGGATGTGTGGATTCCGCTGCTCTCGATCCTCGCGATTATCACCATGTTCGTCGGCAACATAGTTGCGCTGGTGCAGGAAGACGTCAAGCGCATCCTCGCCTACTCGAGCATCGCCCACGCGGGATACGTGCTCGTCGCACTGGTAGCGTATGGCGCAATTGCGCGAGAGGGCGGTTCGCCATCGCCGCTTGCCTTGGTCTACTACCTGCTGGCGTACAGTTTCATGACGGTCGGCGCTTTCGCTGTTGTGTCGCTCACGACAAAGGGTGGCAAGGAGCGAACGAACCTCTCCGACTTGCACGGCCTTTGGCAGCGCGCGCCCATTCCTGCTGCGATGCTCATCATCTTCATGGCGAGCCTCGCCGGCATTCCGCTAACCGCCGGCTTCTTCGGCAAACTGTTCATCTTCCGCGACGCGCTCGACGGCGGGCTTCCCGCCCTCGCCATCCTTCTCGCGGTGAACAGCGTCATCTCGGTCTACTACTATCTGCGTATCGTGTTCGCCGCCGTCGTTCAGAAGCCGACGCTGCACGTGCCGCGCTTCGCCTCGCCGAACTTCGGCCTGACGGCAACATGCTTGCTGTGCGGGCTTGCCGTGCTCGCGCTGTTCTTCGCGGCGCAGCCGGTCATCCAGGAGATCAACACCGAGGCGCCGAGGGAGATTCTGGTTAGGTTGAAGTGAAAGGCTCCGACTTCGCAAGCGACCGACCGCTCGGCGTCATCCTGGCGGTAGGCTCCGGACTTGCGCTCCTGCTCACCCTGCTGACGCTTGCGCTCCTTGCCATGGCGGGCGAGGAGGGACGCCAGGAACTAACGCGAGAGTCGGATCGCCTCGTCGCTTTGGGAGCAAGCAGAAGGTTGGTCTCTCACCTCGACCTGTTCCTATGGACGCTGGCGGGCGTAGGCGTTCTCGGCGTCCTCAAAGGCATCGGCCTGTATCGAGGCACCCGGCGCTCGTTCCAGTTTGCGATAGGCGTCAACCTGTTGGCCGTCCTCGCGTTCGTCCCCTGGGTCAGTTTCGAGAACCCGATTCGCGGTGTGCTCTCGCTTGCATCGCTCCTTGTTCTCTCCGGCGCGTTGATCGCGTACTGCGCGCTACGCCTCGCCGGACGCATCGGCCCCCGCCCAGGATGAGGCGACGGCTGCGTGGAAATGGGTGGTAGCGGAGGTCGGACTCGAACCGACGACCCTGCGGGTATGAACCGCATGCTCTAACCAACTGAGCTACTCCGCCGCGAGCGGCTATTCTACCCCGCGCTCGTGGGCAAGCCGCATGAGCGCTTCATACTCCTCGGGTGTGTCGAAGTCGAGGAATTCGGCGGCATCGAGGAACTCGAGGCTTGCGCCGTCCGCCTCCGAGAGGAGGTCTCGAAGGGGTGTGCCGCCACGCAGCCTGTCCGCTCGGCGCAGGAGCCACGTCCGCCTAACGAACACGGGGTGCTTGCGACGACCTGCCACCGCCGGCTGGAGCACGTCGCCTTCATTACTGCCGAGGGCCTCGGTCAGGCGCGAAAGCGTGGTCGTTGTCAGCAGCGGCATATCGCAGGGACAGAGCGCCAACCACTCTGCGCCCGACGCTTCCGCCGCGACCGCGACGCTCGACGACATGCCGGGGGAAGGGTCGGCGTTCGCCACGGCGCGTAAGCCAAGCGTACGAACCGCCTCGAGCAAAGGTATGTCCTCGAGGCGATGCACAACCGACACCGGCCGGCAACCCGCAGCAAGGAAGGCTCGGGCCATTGTCGCGAGCACGGTGGAGTCACCGAACGCCATCAGTGGCTTCGACGCTCCCATGCGTCGGCTCGCCCCTGCGGCCAGGAGGAACGCCTCGGGCATCACACCTCGTAGAGATTCCGCAGCATGCGAATCTGCCCTGCGTGATAGATGTCGTGCTCGGTGAGCATCAGGAAGAAGTCTCGGGTGGACATGCTCTTCCCACCCCAGGTGCGCACCTTGTTCGCGAGAGAGGCTTCCGTTTGCCTCTTCAGCGTCTCCACAAGCGGCACGTGCGCAGCGACGAGCTGCTCGAGCATTGTGCCAAGGGAATCCTTCGACACCCCCACGTTGTCCCACGTGACCGAGCCGTCGCCGAACGCCTGGCTGAACTGTACGCGCTTGTCTCCCGTAACATGATAAACGATGTCACGGATGCTTCCGTCCATCCACGGGAAGCCGGAGTGCTCCTCGGGCGCGCGCAAGTAGACTTCTGTGGGGACGGCGTCTAGGGCGTTGAGGAGGCTGTGCCAGGGAGAGGATTGAAACGCCCTCTCCTGAAGCGTGAGAAGCAACTCGACCTTAGGGCTCACCCGAGGGACTCCTGAATCATCTTGCGGGCGGCGTCCGCCCCGTCCCATCCGAGCACCTCGACCTCTTTATCCTCCAACTCCTTGTACACATCGAAGAAGTGCTCGATCTCGCGGAGCGTGTGCTCGCCGACGCCGTCGAGTGACTCGATGCGAGCGTAGCGCGGGTCTTTCGCGCCGACGGAGAGCACCTTATCGTCTCTTCCCTTCTCGTCCCTCATGCAGAGCACTCCGATCGGCCTCGCATCGAGGACGCAGCCCGGGAACGTGGGGTGGGTGAGGAGCACCAGGGTGTCGAGCGGGTCGCCGTCGCTGTACATCGTGCCCGGGATGTAGCCGTAGTCGCAGGGATAGAAAAGGGGCGAGTAGAGCACGCGGTCCAGGCGCACGAGACCCGTCTGCTTGTCGACTTCGTACTTGTTCGAGCTCCCCTTAGGAATCTCAACGACGACATTGACCACCCGTGGCGCGCGCTCGCCGACGCCCACATCAAACCGATTCATTGCGCGCTCACTCTACCCCGCGTGCCGTTACTGATTGACGGCGCGATAATGGCAATGCTTGAACTTCTTGCCGCTGCCGCACGGGCACGGGTCGTTGCGCTTGACCTTCGACCAGTCAATCTGTCCGGTCTCGCCGTTCGCTTGGGCAACCGGCTCGCGCTCCTTGATTCCTTTGTCCGCCCCTTGGGGAAGGGGCACCTCCTGCATCCTGGCGCGAGGCTCCTGCTGGCGCTCGATGCGCGCTCGATAGATGTGAGTTGCGACGAAGTCTCCGATGGCGGCGAGAGTGTCCTGGAAGATCTGGTGCGACTCTTTGCGGAACGCGATGAGCGGGTCTATTTGTCCGTAGCCACGATAACGAATGCCCTCGCGCAACTGCTCGACCATCTGCAGGTGCTCGGTCCACTTCTGTGTGATGCCGTGCAGCATGATGAACTTCTCAATGCGCGCCCAATCGTCGCCGTGCTCCTCAATCTTCTGTTCATACGCTTGGTCCGCCCACTCGATGAGTTTGGCGATGAGTTCCTGCTCGTCGGCGCACGTTTCAAGGTCTTCGGCGGTGCCGAAGTCCATGATGGGGAACACCTGCATCGCCTCGCGATAGATGAGGCCGTAATCCCAGGTCGTCCGCTCGTAGCCGTCAGGCGCGTGGTTGTGCACGAGGTTTTCAAGCCACGTATGAACGTAATCCTTGATGACCGGCCTTGCGTCCTGCTTGCCGAGCAGGAATTCCCGCCTCATCCCGTAGATGTGTTCGCGCTGTGCATTCAGAATGTCGTCGTATTCGAGGACGTTCTTGCGGTACTCAAAAAAGTGCAGCTCAATTCGCTTCTGCGTTTTCTCGATCATCGAGCTGAGGAAGCGCGCATCCACCTCTTCCAGGTCGGGCCAAGCCTTCAGAATCGGGTTCTCGAGCATGCGCTCGTTGAAGATGCGCCACAGCTGGTCCTCGAGCGACACGAAGTAGCGACTCTCCCCGGGGTCTCCCTGGCGGCCGGAGCGACCTCGAAGCTGATTGTCAATGCGGCGGCTCTCGTGCCGCTCCGTGCCGAGGATGTAGAGTCCGCCCAACTTCCGCACATCATCCGCTGCCGCGGCGCGCTGTTGGTCGTCGAGGGGCAACGGCGGCGCAGCGCGCAACTTTCCTCCGCGGCGGTACGCGGACGATGCGTCGTCCAGGTCGAGACCAGCGCGGCGAATCTCCTCGTTCGAGAGGCTTCCTCCAAGCAGGATGTCAACGCCGCGTCCCGCCATGTTTGTGGCGATGGTTACGGAGCCTTTTCTTCCCGCCTCTCCGATGATGAGCGCTTCTCGCTCGTGGTACTTGGCATTCAGCACCTTGTGCGGGATGCCGTGACGGAGCGCCTCATCGAGATGCTCTTCGTTCTCTGCCGGCAGACCCCAATGCTCCAGAAGCCAGGACTTCATCTCGTCGCTCAGCGGGTCGTGCGGCAAGTTCATGCTGCGCGCCACTTCTTGAAGTTGCTTAAACTTCATCTCCGTGAGCGGGGCGACGATCTTCTTGTACGCTTCGTTCTTCTCTTGCTTGCTGTGCGCCTTCTCCTTCTGGATGGCGTGCTTGATCCGCTCGGCGACCACGAGCATCTGGAGCCTGTCCGGCGTGAGGCGCGCTGAGACGCGCTCCGACATCTCGATCGAACGCGTACCCACGAGCACGGGCTGCTGCTTCGTGTAGAGGCGGAGAATCTCCATTGCGATGCCGCGGAACTTCGCCTCCTCCGTTTTGTAAACCACGTCAGGGTGGTCGGTCCGAACCATCTCGCGGTGCGTCGGAACGACGACTACTTCAAGGCCGTAAATCTTGCGGAACTCGTCCTCTTCCGTCTTCGCCGTGCCGGTCATGCCTGCCAACTTGTCGTACAGCCGGAACAGGTTCTGGAAGGTGATGGTGGCTACAGTTTGGCTTTCGCGCTTGACGGTAACGCCCTCTTTCGCCTCGAGCGCTTGGTGCAGCCCCTCGCTCAACCGGCGACCGAACATCAGGCGGCCGGTGTTCTCGTCTACGAGGATGACCTCGTTGTCCTTCACCACGTACTCGACATCTTTCTCGAACAGCCCGTGCGCCTTCACCGAGGCGTTGACGTAGTGCATCAGGTCGGGGTGGTTGGCAAGGTTGTCGAGCCCGAGCATCTCCTCGATCTTGTCGTAGCCCTCTTCCGTGAGCGTCGCAGAGTGGTTCTTCTTGTCAACGATGTAATGGATGCCCGGGCCGTCCTCCTTGCCCTTCGTCAATCGTTTTACAACGTCGTTGGCGCGGATGTAGTCGGCGACGTTGTCGGTTGAAGGCCCGCTGATGATGTGCGGTGTTCGCGCCTCGTCAACGAGGATGCTGTCCACCTCGTCAACGATGGCGTAGTGCAGGTGCCGCATGACGAGTTGCGACTCGTCCATCGCCATGTTGTCCCGCAGGTAGTCGAACCCGAATTCGTGGTTCGTTCCGTACGTTACGTCGCACTCGTACGCTTGGCGACGAGTGCACGGGCGCAGGTTCACGTAGCGCGGGTCAGGGTGCTCGGCGCCCGGCTCATAGATGTAACTCCCGCCTAACTCATCCGACTCCTGCGATTGTCCCTGGATGATGCCGACCGTCGTGCCGAGGTGGTGGAAGATCGGCCCCATCCACACTGCATCGCGCCGGGCGAGATAGTCGTTCACCGTAACCAGGTGCGCGCCCTTACCCGTCAAACCGTTGAGATACAGCGCGAGCGTGGCCACCAGCGTCTTTCCTTCGCCGGTCTTCATCTCCGCAATCTTCCCCTCATGGAGCACGACGCCGCCGACCAGCTGCACGTCGAAGTGCCGCATCTTGAGGTGCCGCTTGCTTACCTCGCGCACGGCGGCGAACGCCTCGGGCAGGAGGTCATCGAGAGTCTCGCCGCTTTTGAGCCTCTGGCGAAACTCGTCGGTCTTCTTCCGCAGGGCCTCATCGCTGAGAGCCTCGTATTCCGCCTCGAGCGCGTTGATCTGCTCGACTAACGGTTGGATGCGCTTTACTTCGTCGCTGGAGCGGTCGAAGAACTTTCGGAGGAGTGTGTCAATGCCCATGATGTCGCTGGTTTGCCCCGTCTCACGCGGCTCGACGCCGTCAAACTTGCGGAGGGGCGTGAAATCAAAGTATACCTTCCTACGCCCGCGCCCCGAGGGCACGCTTCACATGGCACCATCCTGGCTGAATCACCAGAACGAGCGCGTCCTGCGCTGCGACCGCTGCCCGCGCCTTCGCGAGTGGTGCCGCCACGTCGCCGCCGAGCCGCGCGCAGCCTTCAGGGGAGAGAAGTACCACGGAAAGCCTGTCCCCTCCTTCGGTGACCCACGCGCGCGGCTCTTGGTGGTCGGGCTTGCCCCCGCCGCGCACGGAGCCAACCGCACCGGGCGCGTGTTCACCGGCGACCGCAGCGGCGACTTTCTTTTCGCCGCGCTGCACCGAGCCGGCTTCGCCAACCAACCGACCGCCACAAACGCACACGACGGCCTACGCCTGCAGGGTTGCCTGATCACGGCGGTGTGCCGCTGCGCCCCGCCACAGAACAAGCCCACGACCGAGGAGATCTCGAACTGCCGCCCGTTCCTCGTCGAGACACTCACTCACGCACCGTGGAAGGTGTTGCTCGCGTTGGGGGCGATTGCTTGGAACGAGTCGTTGCGCTGCGTTGAGGCGCCGCGTGCCCGGTTCCGCCACGGCGCCGAGGCGAGAGCACCGGACGGCCGGGCGCTGCTTGCCTCGTATCACCCCAGCCAGCAGAATACGTTCACCGGAAGGCTGACTCCCGAGATGCTCGACGAAGTGCTCGCCCGCGCCCAGGCGCTATTGGAGTGACGCCCCGCGCACGAGCGCCTTCCCCCGCTCCTCGGCACGCGCGGCGAGACGCTCCATGTTGCCTCCCTTGCGTAGCCGCACGGCGTAGACCTCCTGCGACAGTCCGACGACGATTTCGTCGCGGTGCGCGGCTCCGCCCTTTGAGGCGCCCTCGTCGGGACGGTTGAAACTGATCACGAGGTCGGTCGCCGGGTCGAAGCGGTACCGCCATAGCCGCGCCGCGGGGAAGAGCTCGCGCTCGAGGTCGTCGCCCAGCGCCTCGAACAGCCCTCGGTCCACCACGACGACCCGCGGCGCCCCCCAGCGGAGTGGCACGACGGCAGCCATCCGGTAAGCGGGGGTGTTGCTTCCGGTTACGAGCGTCTTGCCTTCGAGGGTCTTGCTCTCGACGACTCGTCCCACTTGGTCAAGCTCTTCGCGCGTCACCCCTCGGCTGGCAATGACGCAGAAGGTCGGGTTGCTGAGCACTCTCGGGTTGCCATAGAAGAAGAGGTACCCCGGCGGCTTCTCGCAGAACTCTTCGAGGGAGCGCGGATAGAGCGGGCTGTCGCGAGTTACCATGCGCACAGGCTTGTCGCCAATCTTCTGCCCCAGCAGGTGCGCGCGGCGGCGCACTTCCTTTGCGCCGTTCGCGAGCGCGCGCGCCGAGGTCAGAGGCAGGCTGAACTCCTCGCGCAACCGATCCGCGCTCATGCTGAGCAACTCTTCCGGCTGGATGCCTCGCATGCGGCACTCGTTCATCAGCCGGTCAAACGTTGAGTGCCCGATGTAGGGCGTCAGGCAGAGAATCAGATGAATGTCTTCGGCAACCTTAGACATCGCCGCAAACCTCGTCAATCGCGGTGAGCATTATGCGCAACATCTTGTCGGCGAGGGGCGCCATCGCTTGAGACACCTCCTCGTGCTCGAGCGGAGAGCCGCTCAGCCCGGCGGCGAGGTTCGTCACCGCGGCGAGGCATGCGTACGGCACACCCGCCTCCCTCATCGCGATCGCCTCGCTGCCTACCGTCATGCCGATAACGTCGCCGCCGGCGCTCCGATAGAAGGCGATTTCGGCGGGAGTTTCGTAGCGAGGGCCGTTCGCGCAAACGTACACGCCGCCATACGTCACCTCGATGCCCTCCCGCCGCGCAGCGGACACCAGCGCCCGACGCAGGGACGGATCGAACGGGGCGCTCATATCCGAGTGAACGACGTCGCGCTCAAACATTGTGAGGTTCCGACCGCTGAAGTCCAGCACGTCGGAACACACCGCGAGAGAGCCGGGCGGGAGATCCTCGCGCAGGCTGCCGACCGCCCCGGTCGAGAACACCGCGGGCGGGTGCAGGTCCTGCATCGCGGCGGCGAGTGCGCGATAGGCGACGCTGTGCGGAGGCAACCGATGGTCGAAGCCGTGGCGAGCAACGAACAGCACTCGCTTCTCCCGCCAGAGGCGGGCGCGCACGATGCCGAAAGGCGTCGGGACGAGGACTGGGCTTGTCGCTTCAAGCGACACTGCCGAGGAGACCCCCGTTCCCCCGATGACGGCTCCGCGAAGTTCCATCGCCCGCGTCGTTCTACCCCGAAGGGGCGCTTTCGAGTATCGTACCGAGGATGAGAATCAGCGAGGTGATGCACGTCCACCTTCCGGTGCTGTCTCCCGCCTCGACGGTGCGCGAGGCGGTGGACAAAATGGACATCTACCAGTTCCCCGCTCTTGTCATCGTGGACGAGAACCGCCACCCGGTCGCCGTCGTCACCGAGGACCGCCTCGCCGAAGCGGTGAAGGCCCTCCCGCTCGACCAACTCTCGTCAGCACCAGCGATGGAGTTCGCAGACCAGTCGCCTCGCGTCGCAGGCGTGAACGACGACATCGAGGAGTGCCTGCGAAGGATGATAGAGGAGGACCTCGAGTTGCTACCCGTAGTCGCCGACGGGCGGCTGATGGGCGTGGCGTTGCGAGTGGACCTGCTGCAGGCGCTGTTTACTGCCTTGGCTTCGCCTTCAACTGAGGATTGAACCAGACGGCGACATCCCCCTCCTCGCCTCCGCCTGCGTCCCTCACCACCAAGTCGAGGAAGTAGACGTCGCCGATCTCGACGGAGAAGGCGACGCGCTCACCCGCCTTCAACGGGCCGCTGGACCATATCTCCTCGCCGTCGGCGAGGAGCGAGAACACGACGTCCCCTTTGTCGCCGGCGCTGTCTTCGATGCCGACGGTTCCCGACAGTTGCTCGAAGGCACGCGACACCTTGTAGCGCACCGCTCCTGCGCCGATAAGGATGAGCGATGGCGCCTCAGAACCGCCGAGGCGCGCGAATTCGCCGTTCGGCATCCTGTTGATGAGCGGGCGTCCTTGCTCGAGGCGCCACTCATGGATTGGCAGCCGCGTGAGCACCAGGTCGGAAGGCATCGGCGTTCTGGCGGGGAACGTCTCCACCGACGAGAGTTGGCCGTCGAAGTTCACTGCGACGATGGTATACGAGTACGGCACGCCCGGGTCAACGTCAAGGTCAGGCAGCAAGGAATCAGCGGTGTAGCCGATGAGCCAGTCGTTGCGGAACAGGTACCAGCCTGCGACCTCGCTGTCGGGTGCTCGCTCAGTCTCGATGTGAACCGACCACGGGCTGGCCGCGCCGGCGACGACCTGCGGCTTGGCGGGCGGCTCGGGCGTGGTGACCTCCTTGAAGGTAATCGAGAACTGAACCTCGCGCCCCTTAGGCGCAGAGACCTCTACGCGCACGTAGCCTCGCCCGCTGTGGGCGATCGCCGAGCCTCCGCTCGCCGACACGCTCGGCCCGGTGAACCGAACACCTTCGCCGTAGGGAGTTACGAACACGCTCAACGCATCATCGAGTGTCTTGACGAGGCTGACACTCAGGGTTCGACTTGCAGCGTCCCACTGACTGACGACCCCGCCCCCCTCCGGACCAAGCAACGACGCCGAGTCGCCGATGACGGACGGTCGCTGCTCGTGCCGCGTGATGATGAGGGTGCGCGAGCCCCCGGGGGGAACCGGGAGGGCGAGGCTCCCCGCCGCGGCGCCGAGGCAGCCGCCCGTCCAGAACTCGAAGAGGTTGTACTGGAGGGCGGGGTTGAGGCCGAGGTCTCCAAAACTGAATCGCTCCGTTATCGGAGTGTGACCATAGTTCAGCACCGTTACCACGGCATACGGGCGCCCCGCGCGCGGCTTTACATGGGTCACCAGCACGTTCGGCACCGAGGAGAGGCGAGGGTCGCCGACCGGGCGCAGCGCTTCCCCAAGCACCGGACGGAGAGGCCCGACTCGGCCGAGGGCGGCGCGCAACTCGCCGGCGGGCTGCTCGGTCGGAGGCGGCGAGCCCGACCACGCGCGCACGGCGGCGGCGGTTTGCGCCGCCGGCGCATCTTCCGCCTCGGGCAGCAGGGATTGAATGCGATTGGGCAGGCGGGCATCCCGTAGCGGTGGAGCCTTGTATTCTCGGACGGTTAGCGTTGGGCGGAACTCGCTGAAAGTAACCCGAACGCCAGCGCTGGGCGAATCACCATACACCTTCACATCCGCCCCGCTAAAGTGAAACAACACGTCATCCTCCGGGAAGAGGAGGGCGTCGGAGAGGTAACTGAACGCGTGGTTCACGGTGCTCTGCGCGATGCGCGCCGACACCATGGGCTCTGCCCCGGGTGCTAGTCCCGCACCGGGCGCAGCCTGCCCGCCGTTAGGGGGGAGGAAGCGTACGGCGTGACCTTCGCCTGCGCGTCTCAGGCTGATGCCCGTGGCGCTCGGTGGCGTAACGCTGATTCGCCAGGCGGGCGCGCCCTGGGACGGCTCCGCCTCGACCTTCAGGCGAACGGTGACGCCTCCGCCCTTCGCCACCAGGTCGCCGCCTTCGATCGTTACCACCGCCGGATACGAGGTATCGCCGTCCCACACCGAGGTCACCTGGAAGGGCAGAGTCGCCGCGCCCTGCGCACCGTGGGCTGGGACCGCGCCGCCGAAGGACAGCAACACGGCGAGCGGGGTCAAAAGCGTCACCGCGCCCTCCTTTTTTCGACTGCCTCGGATGCAAGATTGACCGCCAACGCGCAAGCCGTTCCGGCCGCCGCGCCGGCGACGACATCGGTTGGCCAATGTACGCCGCGATAGATGCGCGATAGCCCTACCAGCGCCGCAAGCACCACAGCAGCAATGCCCACCCAGCGAGTATCCCTGGGCAGAGTGAGAAGCAGGGAGACGGCGATGGCGAACGCGGTGATCGTATGCCCGCTGCCGAAACTCGAAGCGAAGACACGCTCCTCCGGCGGCACGATGGTTTCGATTAGGTTGCTCGGGCGATGGCGGATCAGACTGGCTTTGAGAAGGAAGTTCACGCCCGCCGCGAGTAGCCAAGCGACCAAGGCGTGCGCTCCACACGTTCGCGCTCGGCGTGCTGCCAAGAGCAGGACGAGAATCGCCGCCTGCACGCTGCCGACGCCGAGCCAAGTCGCTGCTCGAAAGAACGCGTCGAGAGCGGGGGAGTTCCACTCCTGATTGACGATGCGCACGACCTCCTGATCGAGGTTCCAGAGCCACTCCATCTGCCACGGAGTCTATCTCAATGGACGGGTCGTGCGGCTGCCATAATGGCGCGCATGAGCGACCCCTGCCGTCATCTTGCGAATGTCACAGGGGGCGCCTTCATCTTGGAGGCGCCCACTTGGGTCTTTTCGCCGGAGCAGTTTGATTCCGACGGCAGGATGATGGTGGAGACCGCCCACCAGTTCGCCCGCCGCGAGGTCATGCCGGTTCTGGAGCAGTTGGACGGCTTTCAGGACGGGCTGATGTTGTCTCTGTTTCGCAAGGCGTGCGAACTCGGACTCGGCGGCATCGAGATACCGGAGAAGTACGGCGGGCTTGGCTTGAGGAAGTCGCTCGGCACACGCATCGTGGAGGCGTACAGTCTCAACGGCAGTTTCGCGACTACGTTAGGGGTGCATTGCGGCATCGCGCAATCGCCCATTACCCTCTTCGGCGCAGACGAGCAGCGAGAGCGGTATCTGCCTCGCCTCGCGAGCGGCGAGTGGATGGGCGCGTATGCGCTTAGCGAAGCCGGCAGCGGCTCCGACGCCCTAAGTCTCTCTTGCCGGGCCGAGCGTGCTCACGACGGTTCCTTCCGCCTCTCGGGCACGAAGATGTGGATTTCGAACGCTCGGTGGGCTGGGCTGTTCATCGTGTTCGCGCGAACGGACAAGGGCGTTACCGCGTTCCTCGTCGAGCGAGAGTATCCGGGCGTGTCCGTCGGCCCCGAAGAGCATAAGATGGGCCTCAAAGGGAGTTCCACAGCCAGGCTCGTGCTGGACGACGCGGAGGTTCCTGCATCGAACGTTCTGTACATTGAGGGCGAGGGGCACCGCGTCGCTCTCAACGCGCTCAACTTGGGGCGGTTCAAGTTGGCGGCTATGGCTCTGGGCCCTGCGCGAGACGCGCTGCACCACTCAGCGAAGTACGCCCTCGAGCGCAAGCAGTTCGGCGCGCCGATCGCCAAGTTTGGCCTGATTCGCGAGAAGATCGCCCGCTGCGCCGCGCTTTTCTTCGCCGCAGAGAGCATGCTGTATCGCACGGCGGGCATCGTGGACCACGCGTTCTCGAAGGTTGACGAGGGCGCGGAGGATCGCGTCGAACAGAGTCGCATCGCGGCGGAGGAGTGCGCGGTGGAGGCGTCGCTTGGAAAGGTGTTCGCAACCGAGATGCTCGCCACCTGCGCCGACGAGGCGGTCCAGATTCACGGCGGGTACGGCTTCACCGAGGAGTTTCCGGTGGCGCGCATCTACCGCGACGCGCGGGTGACGCGTATCTATGAAGGCACGAACGAGATCAACCGCATCTTCGCCGTCAGCCGCCTTGCAAGACGCGGGCTGATTGAGAAGGCATTCGACTGCGAGCCGACGTGCGACGTGCACCGGCAGTTCATTCGGTGCGCCAAGGCCTCGTGGGAGAAGTTCGGAGGCGATGCGACCGCCCAACAGCAGCTTGTCGCGCGGCTGACCGACATCGCGATGCACCTCTACGCGCTGCAGGCCGTTCGGACGCGGGCTGCACAGATGGTGGGTCAGGCTCATGGCGAGTTTGCGGCCGCCTGCGCGGCGGCGTACGAGGGGATCGCTCGCTCCGCCGTCGCTGCCGCCGCCGCCGACGCCCTTGCCCGATGCGGCAGCGAGGACCGGGCGTGCATCGAGGTAGGTGACCCGGGGGCGGAGGAGATCGTGGCGGAAGCCGTGTTTGAGGCGGGCGGATATCCGATCCTGTAGCCCGACTCTAGCCCACGTCGGACGGATCGGCGGGACGCCGAAAGCACCGAAACTACCCTTGCTGGGGCGCTTTGGCATCCGGATTGCTGGGCTGAGACCATGCTGTTCCGCCGCCCAGCAGTCGAGACGGTGTTGCTCATGGGAATTGGGCTTGCGGACCTGGTTTCCACCGTCGTCCTCTACCAACTCGGACTCATCGTTGAACTCAATCCGATCATGCGGCCGCTGCTGGATAGGAGCGCCGCTCTCTTCACGCTCGTCAAGCTCCTAACGCTCGTCGCCGCGTACGTGACTCTCCAACTCTATCGCATCCGGGACGAGGCGTTCTGCCGCCAGGCGGCGAAGTGGGGCGCGATTGCGTACGCTGCCGTGTGGCTTGCTTGGTTTACGGTCGGCAATACCATGCAGTAGTGCATCCTCCCCCTCGTCCCTTCCGCCCCCGGGGTGGCTCGGCTTCCGGGCCACCCCTTCCTTCCCTGCGCGCCTGCACGCAAGAGGAGCGCATGGGACGCCTCCCTCCCCCACGCGACTGCCGTCGTCGTCCCGGTGAACTCACCTCATGTACAATCCGCGCGATGCTTCCGGGTCTCACCGCGCCGCTCCCCATCGTATTCCAACCTCCGACCTCGGAGCCGGCGCAGGCTCAGGGCGCGCGCCCACGGATAGTGAGCGGCAGCGCGGTGCTGGAAGCCGACACCATCACGTATGACCCGGTCAGGAGCGTGACCGAGCTCGCCGGGCGGGTCGTCGCCACCTACGAGCAGACGGTGCTGACCTGCGAGACGGCGACGCTGAACTCCGAGACCAAGGAAGCGACCTTTCGCACCGGCATCGTCGTGACGGACCCGGTCGGCTCGCTCGAGGCGCGGGAACTGTGGGTGGACTTCGACAAGCCGGGCTCCGCTGTGGCGCGAGGGATCACCATCCGCGCCCACGAGGCGTACTTCGAGGGCGAAGAACTCGTTATCCAGCCCGGAGAGTGGCGATTGCGGGAGGCGTGGGCGACTGCTTGCTCCTTCCACACTCAACCCCACTTCCGCGTTCTGCTCACGGACATCGTGTTTCGACCGGGCGACGCAATCCTTGCGAAGCGCTCGGGGTTCGAGGTGGGGCGCATGCGCGTCCATGTGCCGTTCTTCCGAGTCGGGCTCGACGAGTCTCAAACCGGATTGCAGGCGCCGATTCCCAGCATCAACAGCGGCTTTGAACCGGGGTACCGCTGGCGCAACGTGTTCGACATCGGGCCGCAGGCGGCGTTGCTGTACGAGCAAGAGGCGGGCCTCGAGGATGTGCCGACCGTCAACGCCCAACTCGCATTCTCAACACGCAAGCGAACGGCACAGGAGAGAGAGTCCATGATTGTTGTGCGGAACTACGACCGCGAGCGCTTCAGCGAGGGCTTCATGAACAACGTGATGGTCGCTTCGCCGGAGGACGAGGCACGGTCGGTGGGCAAGGGAGACACCACCCTGTTCATCGGGCACACCACAAACCAGGGCGTTCAGGCGAGGCTGCCGGACACCGCTCGCTTCAATCGTGAATGGTACTTCGGTGCGGAGGCGGCGACCGAAGTCGGCGGATTCCTCGCGAGCGCGCAAGCGCGCTACGGCCGGATACAAGAGCGCAGCAGCGGCCTGAGCATGGACCGGTATGAGGGCTTCCTGACGGTGCTCGCGCCGCCGCTTCAGTTCGACGAACGCACCGCCTTGCACTTGCGAGGCGACTTCGGTGCGTATCTCGGAGGGGGAGGCGACTTCTTCTGGCTCCGCCCCGAGGCTTCCGTTTCCTACCGCGCGAGCAGCGAAGCCTCGTTCGCGCTGGCGTACGTGAACTCGACCTCTTGGGGGTCGGCGGCGGTACCTTCGGATCGGTTGGTCGCGCCGCATGCCGTTCACCTTCGGTTGGACTTCGACTTCTCGGCGACCGACATCTCGCTGCTGGTGAAGTACGACATCGAGCGGAGCGTGTGGTATGACTTCGAAGTCGCGTTCGGTCAGATTGCGCACTGCATCCGCCCGTTCATCGCCTACCGCAAGTTTCCGGGAACTCTCGCGTTCGGCGCGACGCTTCGAGCCGACAGGCTGTTCGACGCGCTGAAGCAGCGAGAGATCAAGCGGGCGCCTTCAGCGCCCGACGCGCCGCAAGGTGCAGACGGCGGCTGAACCGAACGACGGCACCAGAATCTCGGCGGTGTCGCGGTGTCGCGCGCGCTCCGGCTCGCCCAACGGCCGCCCTGTGAGCGCGTCCTTCCACTGCGCTTCGTAGGTTCCGTCACGCCGGATGGGAACGCGGATAGTCTGGGGCAGGGCGCTCTCAACCTCGGGCGGTCCTTCGACATAGAGTACCACCCTTGAGTCGCTGAGGAGCGCGGCGGCGAACGGATACGGCGATTCGACTCGCTGGGCATCTACCGGCGCGGTCGTCCACGGCAACTCGTAGAGGGCATCGCGGAGCGCGGCAAGCGATCCCGCCTGGCGAATCGGCGAGGCGTGGGTCGCCGGGACGCCGAAACCGCCTTCGGCGGCTATAGGGATGCCCCTAAGCATCGCGCCCGATGCTCCCGCCATGACGTCTCGCCACGCTTGGCGCACGTCGGCGGGTTCGCCCTGCTTCGGAATGATGAGCGCGGGCTTCTTCGAGCGCTCGCGCCATCGGCGAAGGCCCGCGGCGGACTCCAGAAGGGCAAGGTTCAGCCGCAGTGAGTCACCAGGCGATTCCTCGCTACGTTCCGCAGCTTGAACGACGAGGTAGGGGTGCAGATCGTAGACCAGCTGAGCCATCTCGTCAAGCCACCACGACGGCGGGGCAAAGCCCTCGAAGAACTGCACGCCGAGCAGCGAGGAGCGCCACGCATTCCGCGCGAGGAGGTAGCGCAACTTCTTCTTATAGACTTGGCGGGCGCGAAGGGAGGTCCAGAACTCGTCGAGCGTTTCGCACGCTCCGCCGCCCTCGCCCGCATAGGCACGGAGCGAGGCCGGAAGCCCGCCGGCCTGTTGCGGCCCGCCTTCGAGTCGCAGGAGCACCCGCACCCCCTGCTCTTGGGCGGCCTCGAGCAACAGGTCGAGCCTGTGGGCGGCTTGCTGGTCGTAGGATAGCAACTCGCGTTCCAAGGTCCACCCCGCCCCGAACAGTGGCACGGACATCAGGTTTGCGCCACTTTCACGCACCGTTATCACGAGCCGTCTGATGTCGGGTGGTGTCAGCGGCAGCGAGTCGAGGTACACGCCAACCGGAACGAACGCATCTCTGCGTGCGACCGTGAAGGCTGGGCGGTCGTTCACCGGCTCAACGAAGCCGTACGCCGGTGGTTCGCTCTCCTTCGAGACGGCGCGCACGTCAAAAGCGACCTTGGGCAGGTCGCCCGCACCGTCTAGGTCGAACCCGCGCACGAACAACCCGTAGCCGCCGGCGTTCCAGGGGGCGAAGCGAAGGCGCCAGCCACTCTCGCCTGTTGCCGTCCACTGCCCATCGCTCCATTCGAATCCCTCGAACCAGAACGCGGGCACGTCCGCCGCCAGCTCTCTTGAGCCGACGACTCGCGCGGACACGCTCACTTCGTTCGGGTCGTACGGGTTTGTCCAGTTGCCGCTCGCCTGGATGCGCACCTCGACGGGCAGGTGCATCCTGGCCTCTTGGGGCGCGCTGGCTTCCTCGAACGTAATGCCGCCGATGAGGGCTGTCGCCATCCAGAGCGCGGAGCCGAGGCTCACACCGGCTCTCCGAGGTACGCCTCGATGACCTTGGGGTCGTTGCGTATCTGTTCCGGCGCGCCTTCGGCGATGACCGAGCCGTGGTCGAGCACGACGATGCGCTCGCAGATGTTCATCACGACCTTCATATCGTGCTCGATGAGCAGCACGGTCTGGCCGAACTCGTCGCGCAGCCTTCGAATCAGCTCGACGAGCGACACGGACTCCTGAGGGTTCAGTCCCGCCGCAGGCTCGTCGAGAAGTAGCAACCTCGGCCGCGTCGCGAGGGCGCGCGCAATCTCGAGGCGGCGCTGGACGCCGTACGGCAGGTCGGCTGCTCGAACATCGGCGTACTGCGCCAGCCCGAAGGTGTGCAGAATCTCCATGGCTTGGATAACCTGCTCGTCGGTCTCTTTCATCGCCCTCGGCAAGAGCGCAATCGCCTCGGCGAGCGTTGAGACGTGACGAAGGAACGCGCCGATGACGACGTTCTCGAGAACCGACAGAGCGGAGAACAGGCGAATGTTCTGAAACGTCCTCGCTATGCCGCGGGCGCAGATGCGCGACGGCCGCAAGCCGACGATGGATCTTCCGTCAAAGAGCACATCACCCGACGTCGGGCGATAGACGCCGGTAATCATGTTGAAGCAGGTTGTCTTCCCCGCTCCGTTAGGGCCAATGAGGCCGAACAGATCGCCTTCCGCCACCGAGAAAGAAACATCGTTCACGGCCACGAGCCCGCCGAAGCGAATCGTCAGTCGGTCGAGGGTGAGAAGGCTCATGAGTGGATCGCGGTCTCCTTCGTCTTCATGCCCAGGCTCTTGCCGAGGAAACTCCAACTGAACTCATGATGCCCCATGAGGCCTTGCGGTCGAACCAGCATCACGATGACGAGCGACACCGCGAACACCGCCATGCGCAGGTTCGAGGGGCTGTACATCGTCTCCTTCAGGTTGGTTTCCACGAACGGGATCGAGTGCAGCACAGCGCCGACCACCGGTTGCAGAATCACAACGCCCAGGAAACCCGCCGCGAGCATCCCGAACGGGACCATGGACGCTCTGCCGGCTGGATAGCCAAGCAACGACGCCGCCGCTCCAACGAGAATCAGGCCGATGCCGGCCCGAATGACGACTGACGCTTCCACGTTCCAGACGAGGTAGGCGGCGAACAGCATCCCGACGCAGCCGGTATAGCCCAGCGCCTTGAGAGGCACTCGGAAGGGGTCGTCGGGCGACTTGGCGAAGCCGATCGCCAACCCGCCGAGGACAGAGGCAACCGCAAGCCCGCCGCTTACCACCAAGAAGGCGCCGACAACCCCGCCGCCGGGCGAAAGACCCTTGACGATTGCGCCGACTCCGGCGGCGAGGGCGACCGCACACAGCAAAACGAGCCACGGTGTGGAGCGGCGCGCCGGTCGGTTTCGTCTAAGCGCGGTCATCAAGAGCAGCAAGCCTGCAGCAGCGACCAGGTAGGCGATGAGATCGATTGCAGATATCTCCGGCAACTTCCGGAGCGCCTCTTCGAGCAGCTTCAGCGCGATCCCCGCGAGCGCCGCGCCGGTGATGCTGCCTGTCCCGCCCACGACGACCATGGTTAAGATGATAAAGCTGGCGTTCATGTCGAAGTGCTGCGGAGTGATGAAGCCTTCAAAGTGCGCGAAGAACGCGCCGGCGATACCGGCGAGCGCCGCGCCGAGCACGAAGGCAGTTACCTTGGTCCTCGTCGTGTTTACGCCCGTCGCCTCGGCAGCAAGTTCGTCCTCGCGGACAGACAGAAACGCGAGGCCGTGACTGGTCTGCAGCATGTTGCGCGACACGAGGATCGTGAAGATGAGCAGGAGGGCGAAGTGCCACACCTCGGTGATGAGCGTGATGCCGGGCAAACCGAACGAGCCGCCCAGGTCGAGCCCCGCGATCGAGGAGCCTCTGCCGGTTTGGTTGATGACGAAGATGCGCGCAATCTCTCCGAATCCCAGGGTCACGATCGCGAGGTAGTCGCCGCGAAGCCTCAAAGACGGCAGTCCGACGATGAATCCGGCACCTGCAGCCATCAACCCACCGAGAATTGCGACCACGAAGAGCCAGATGCCCGCGACGAGCGGCTGGGCCTCGAAGTGGGACAGCGTCAGCCGCGCCGACCCATATGCCCCGATGAGGAAAAACGCGGCGTGCCCGATTGAGAACTGGCCGGTGATGCCGTTGATGAGGTTGAGCGAGACCGCAAGCGATGCGAACAGCAACGCGAGCGAGATGAGCCGCGCGTCGTAGGGAGTGGGCAGCGCGGGCACCAGCACCGCTTGAAGAAGATAGAGGAAGAGCGCTAGGGCCGCCACGCTTGCGAGGCGCACGAGCCAAAAGCGACCCGGCGCGTACCTGCGAGTTACGTTGACCAATTCGCCGACAGATGCCATCAGACTTTCTCCACCGGGCTGCCGAAGATTCCGCTGGGCTTCAGCAGCAGTACGCCAATCAGAATCAGGAAGGTAACCGCGTCCTTGTAGCCGGTGAGCTCGAAGCCGGGGATGTACGGGTCGGCGAAGACGACCATCGCCTCCGCCAAGCCGAGGATGATTCCACCGACGACTGCTCCGGGGATGTTGCCGATTCCGCCGAGCACCGCAGCGACGAACGCCTTCACGCCCGGCAGCAGTCCGTAAAAGGTTGTGAGCGGTGTGCCGAGGGCGGTTGCGTTCATCATACCGCCTGCGCCCGCGAGGGCAGAGCCGAGGAGGAACGTTACCGCGACGATGCGGTCTACGTTGATGCCCATGAGCGCGGCTGTGTCGAAGTCGTGCGCCACGGCTCGCATCGCTCTTCCTGTCTGGGTGTTCGTAACGAACTGCCAGAGCAGCACCATCAGGACAAGCGTCACCCCGAGCACGGCGAGCTGCCCCTTGTCAATCGAGACGCCCAGCAGAACGAGCGGCGTCTGTAGGGCGCCTCCGCGGACGCCCTCCGCGATGCTCGGAGGCGGCGCGGTCTTGAACACGAGTAGGCCGCCGTACTCGAGCAGGAGCGACACGCCGATAGCGGTGATGAGGACCGAAATGCGCGGGGCGCTTCGCAGAGGGCGGTAGGCAACGCGCTCGATCGTCAAGCCGAGCAGGGCACAGCCCACCATGCTGACGATCAGCATGCCGAACAGAAGGAGGTACGGGTTGATCAGCTCCCGGTCCACCCACTGCATGCTGGTGTAGTAGGCGAGGTATGCGCCCACCATGTATACGTCGCCATGCGCGAAGTTGATGAGGCGCAGAACGCCGTACACCATGGTATAGCCGAGGGCGATCAGAGCATAGATCGCCCCCAGCATCAACCCGTTGACCAGTTGTTGGATGAGTTGTTCGGCCACGCGCGACTACTTCTGCTTGGGTTCGAATCGGAAGAACTCGATTCGCTTAACCGGCATGTCGCGCGCTTCTGCCGTTACTTGAAGCACGAGAATGGACTTTTCGGCGTTGCCGTCCGGGCCGATGGTGATACTGCCCGAGATGGCGTCGAGGCCTGCCGTTTCGGCAATCGCCTTCGTGATCGCCTTGCTGTCGAGTGACTCGGCGCGCTTCAGCGCGTCGAGCAGCACCAGAGCCGCGTCATAACCGAGCGGCGCCATCGCCGTTGCAGGCGGGCTGCCGAAGCGGTTCTTGAACGCGGAGACGAAGTTCTGAACTTGTGGCCGCTCTTCGTAGTTGCTGTAGTGGTTGGACCAGTAGCCGCCAATGATGCCTCGGCCACCAGAGTTGACCAGTTCAGCGCTATCCCAACCGTCGCCACCGAGCATCGGAACGTTGAGGCCCACGATCTCCTTCTGGCGGGCGATCGGGCCAACCTCGTTGAAGTAGCCCGAGCAGAAAAGCCCGTCGGGGTTCTTCGCGCTGATGTTCGTCAACTGCGGCTTGAAGTCTTGGGTGCCGCTCTCATAGAACTGTTCGTCCACGATCTCGCCGCCGAAGTCGGTGAAAGCCTGGCGGAACACATCGCTGAGGCCGGTCGAGTACGGCTGCTTCTTGTCCGTCAGGATCGCGATGCGGCGGAGGCCCAAGTCCTCATAGGCGAACTTCGCCATCGCCGCTCCCTGGAAGTTGTCGGTGAAACACACGCGGAAGACGTTGCCGCCGATGTCCGTAATCTCCACCTTCGTCGAGCCGGGTGAAATGATCGGCACGCCGTACTGGAAGCACACCTGAGCGGCGGGCTGGGTGATTCCGCTTGCGATCTCACCCAAGATGGCGACCACCTTGTCCTCGTTCACGAGCTTCTCGGTCGCGGTCTTGCCGACCTCGGGCTTGCTCGCCGTGTCCTCGATGACAAGTTGGACCTTCTTGCCGTCAACGCCACCGGCGGCGTTGAACTCGTCCACCGCCATCTGGATACCTCGAACGGAGTCCTCGCCCCAGGGCTTGAGTTCGCCGTTCAGCGAAGCAATGACTCCGATTTTGATAACATCGCCCTCGACGCGGTTCCCCTCGCCCGGGCTTTCGGGTCTGGCGCCGGTGCCTCCGGGGCCACCACCACTCGTACCGCCGTTTGCGGCGTCGTTCTTGCACCCCCATGAAAGTAGGAGTGCGCC
>JBFMFD010000009.1:0-29404 GCA_040752255.1 Armatimonadota bacterium | reverse complement strand
GAAACCTCGGGGCGCGCCCTGACGTAAACCACTTCTATCGAGCGTACCAATGTCCAGCCACGAACCAACCGAAGAGACTATCTGGCTGACGCCGGAGGGTTATGAACAACTCCAGAAGGAGTTGAACTTCCTCAGCACGACTCGTCGCCAAGAGATTGCAGACCGCATCCGTGAGAGCAAAGAACACGGCGAGTTTGCCGACGACAACACCGAGCTCGAGGACGCCAAGAAGGAGCAGGGAATCGTCGAGGGCAGGATCATCGAACTGAAGGCGATCCTCGCGGCAGCCGAAGTGCTCTCGCCCGACGACGTGCCCCTACGCACAGCGGGCATCGGCTCCCTCGTTACGTTGCGCAACAAGAGGAACAAGGCAGAGTTCACCATCCTGCTCGTCAGCAGCGTCGAGGCGGACCCCGACAACGACAAAATCTCCTCCGCCTCCCCGTTGGGCGGCGCGCTTCTCGGCGCGAAGAAGGGGGACGTGGTGCGCGTAGACGCCCCTGGCGGCACCACCAGCTACGAGGTTCTGAAGGTCAGCCGAGGAATCAAGAAGAAGAAATCGAAATGAGCCACGACGATTCCATTCGGAGCGTCCGCCTCGGGAAACTCCAAGCGCTCCGTGACGCAGGGCACGACCCGTATGTCGTCGAAGCCTGGCCAAGCACGCACTCCGCCGGTGAAGTCGTCGCGCGCTTCGAGGAACTCGAGAACAAAGACGTGTCGTTCGCGGGACGCATCACCGCGATTCGCGTGATGGGCAAAGCGGCGTTTGCCGATCTGTGGCGCTCCGGCGAGCGGATTCAAGTGTACGTGCGAAGGGACGATGTCGGCGACACCCTTTGGGAGGTGTTTCGGGAGGCGGATATCGGCGACATCGTCGGCGTTCACGGGTTCGTGTTCAAAACGAAGACGGGCGAGGTGTCCATCCATGTGCGCGACCTTCAAGTGCTCGCCAAGTGCCTCCACGTTCTGCCCATCGGCAAGGAGAAGGAGGGCGAGCGGTGGTACGGCCTCTCCGACGTTGAGGAACGGTACCGCAAGCGCTACCTCGATCTCCTCGCCAATCCCGAGAGCCGGGATGTGTTCCTGAAGCGCTCGGCGATTCTCTCCGCGACGCGGCGCTTCCTCGACGCCCGAGGGTTCATCGAAGTCGAGACGCCTGTTCTGCAGACCGAAGCCGGTGGGGCAGCCGCGAGGCCGTTCCACACCTTTCACAACGCGCTTGAGCTCGAGCTGAAACTTCGCATCTCCCTCGAGCTTCACCTCAAGAGGCTCATCGTCGGCGGCTTCGACAAGGTGTACGAAATCGGTCGAGTGTTCCGCAACGAGGGCATCAGCACGCGACACAACCCGGAGTTCACACTCCTTGAGTTATATCAAGCATACGCCAACATGGAGGACATTCAGGCGCTGGTCGAAGACCTCTGCCGCAGCATCGCCAAGGAGGTGTTCGGCAGCGAGGCACTCACGGTGGACGGAGTGACCCTCGACTTCAGCAAGCCGTGGAACCGAGTTGACCTTCTCGACGCCATCGAACAGCACGCAGGGGTGAAGCCGAACGAGTTCGAGACGCTCGAATCCGCGAGAGCCGCGATGCGGCGCGTCCGACTCGACCCCGAGGGAGAGGACGATGTCGGCGGCATCATCGAGAAACTGCTCGAGCGCTTCGTCGAGCCGGAACTTCAGGAGCCGACGTTCGTGGAGAACTACCCCATCGAGACCTCGCCCTTAGCCAAGAAGCACCCGACGCGGCCGGGACTGACGCGCCGCTTCGAGGGCTACATCCGAGGGCGAGAAGTGTGCAACGCATTCAGCGAACTGAACGACCCCCTCGACCAGCGTGAGCGCATGGAGCGCCAAGCCACGCTGCTCGCTCAGGGCAACCTCGAAGCCAACCCGCTCGATGAGGACTTCCTCTATGCACTCGAGGTGGGCATGCCGCCAACCGGTGGGCTCGGCATCGGAATGGACAGGCTCGTGATGCTCCTAACGGGCGCGGACAGCATCCGCGACGTCATTCTCTTCCCCACTCTCCGCCCAACGTCGCACCCGCGCAAGCAAGACGAACAGGAGTAAGCGCCCGCGGCTCAGTTGCTCGCGGCGCGATACAGAACCAGCCGCGTGCCGAACGGCCGAGCGTACGCCACCGAAGGAGCGACCCCGACCGCCAACGCCTCGATCGCACTGCGAAGATAGGGCCGCGTTTCCTCATCACCGTAGGTACTGCTGTCGATTGCACCGCCGTACACAACCTTGCCCTCGGCGCTCACGAGAAACGCCGTTGGGGCGACACGCGCCCGGAACAGGTCAGCCAGAACGCCGCCGTCGTCCCGGAAGCAGGGGAAGGAGAACCGTGCGCGCGAGGCGTACTCCCGGATGAACTCGTCTGTCTCGTCCGCCTCGCTGAAGAGACCAACCGTCGTGACGCCACGCGCCTCGGCTGCTTGCGACAACTCAACGATGCGATCTGCATAGAGATCAACCACGCCGCTACGCGTTGAAAGGAACAGAACGAGCAGCGGCTTGTCTCTCGGTACCGCGCTCGGCAGCAGGGCGAGGGGGGCCTCCTCGCCGGACCTCAAACCATCCGATGCGAACCAAGCGGCGACGCCGTCCGGAAGCGCTTCGGCGCTGAACTCGCGCCACTCGCGAACCACTCGGCCCGCCTGATTCACCAGCAGCGCCGCGCGGGCTCCCGGAACGCTTTCCGCCCACGGATCCGGCCCGCCCACCGAGTAAAGCACCGGAGGGGCAGCATGACCGGAGACAAGCGTGCGCAGGCTCGACACCTCGTCGCGTGATACGACCGCCACAGAGAACGGCATCCCGGAAGAGTCCAGTCGAGCCAGCCGGGTAGCCAACCGCTCGCCCTCCGGGGACAGCTGCGCCCGCCACAGAACGATGAGTTGATACACTCCCCTCCTCGTGGCGAGGTCTACCCGTTCGCCCGTGTGGCTATGCACCGCGAACCCGGCGAGGGACGAGCCTACTTGTAGCAATGCCGCGAGAACGGTGAGCACCGGCGACATTCTACAACCCAACAGGTACCCTTTGCACGTGGACGAACTCTCGCATCTCGACTCCGAAGGCAACGCGCGCATGGTGGACGTCTCGGACAAGACCCCGACGGAGCGAACCGCCACCGCCGAGGGCTTCCTTCACCTCTCCCAGGATCACCTAAGGGCGCTGGACTCGTTGCCCAAGGGCGACCCGTTCACCGTGGCCAAAGTAGGCGCAATCCTCGCCGCCAAGAGGACGGACGAACTCATCCCGCTTTGCCACACGCTGCCGCTGTCGCACGTTGACGTCTCGTTCGCCGTGCAGGATGACGGCGTGTCCATACGAGCAACCGCCAAGACGAACGCCCGTACCGGCGTCGAAATGGAGGCATTGACCGCCGTGAGCGCCGCCGCGCTCATCCTGTTTGATATGCTCAAGGCGGTCGGCTCGGGCATGATCATCCAATCCGTGAGACTCATCGAGAAGACCGGAGGGAAGAGCGACTGGCGGGCTTGAGCGGGTATCGCTTTGCGATTCTTACGGTGAGCGACACGCGAACGCTTGACACCGACGCAAGCGGCAACGCCATCGAAGAGCAGTTGCGAGCCGTGGGCGCAACCGAGGTCGAGCGGCGACTCGTGCCCGACGAACGTGAACAGATCACCAGGGCGATCATCGAGCTCAGCGAGGGGCGCGACATGGTGGTTACGACCGGAGGCACCGGCTTCGCGCCGCGAGACGTTACGCCGGAAGCGACGCTTGACGCGCTTGACCGCGTGGCGGAGGGAATCGCGCAACTCCTGCGCCAACGCGGGGCGGAGAGCACCCCCTTCGCGTGGTTGAGCAGGGGCGTTGCCGGCACGCGAGGCAGAACCCTCGTCGTCAACCTTCCCGGCTCGCCGACCGGCGCGCGCGAGGGCGTCGAAGCGCTCGCCCCAATCCTGCAGCACCTGCTCGAACAGGTCCGCGGCGGAGGACAACACGACGCGCTGTGATTGACACCCACTGCCACTTGAACTTCGGCGACGCCTTCCCCGACCCGTCAGCGGCGATCGAGAGGGCTAAGGAGAACGGCGTCCGGGCGTTCATCGTTGTGGGATGCGACGAAGCCACATCGCGCCGGGCGCTGGAACTCGCCGAAGAGCACGACGAGGTGCATGCTTGCGTTGGTTGGCATCCGAATTACGCCGCAGGTTTTGACGATGCGCAGATCGCAGTCGTCAGGGAGTTGGCGTCTCACCCGAAGGCGGTCGCAATCGGTGAGGTCGGATTGGACTACCACTGGGATCACGCGACGCCGCAGCAGCAACGACGCTGCACCCTCCTGCAGCTTCAACTCGCCGCCGACCTCGGTATGACCGTGGTGTTTCACTGTCGCGAAGCGTGGGACGACCTGCTCGACTGGCTCGAGGCTAACGCGCCGAGACCGCCGAGAATGGTGTTTCACTGCTTCAGCGGCGACGAGGAGCACGCGCGCCGCGCGCTCGCGCTCGGCGGCTTCCTGGGTGTTGACGGGCCACTTACCTACCCAAAGAACGATCTGCTGCGCTCCATCGTGGCCAACGCGCCGCGCGAGCGAGTTTTGATCGAAACCGACTCTCCGTACCTCACACCGCACCCCTATCGAGGAAAGCCTAACGAGCCTGCCCTCTTGCCGCTGGTCAACCGCGCTCTCGCCGAGGTGCTTGGGATTCCGGCGGACGAGTGTGCCCACCTGACGACCGACAACGCGCGCGCGGCGTTTCCCACTCTCACTTTCTGACGCCGTCAGCCGCCATAATCGCGCCATGAGCACGGCGACGACTCTTCCCTCTTGGAACACCAGCACCGTCTTTTCGAGCATCGAAGGCGACGACTTCCGCGCAGCCCGCGAGGACTGGGCGGCTCGCGTAGAGGCTCTCGAAGGGATGCTCGACGCCTCCTGGGGCAAGGACGACCCCACCGCGTTGGCCTCCTTCTTGCAAGCTCTCAACGAGGCTCTCGAAGCCGGGCGCACCATCGGCGCCTACATCCAATGTTTCGTGTCAACGGACTCGCGCAACGAGGCAGCCCTCGCCGCGCACAGCGAAATGCAACCGTGGATGGCACGCATGCGCAAGCTGAACGCGAGGCTGGTGAGTTGGGTCGGAAGCGTGAACCTCGAAGCAGCGATGGAGAACGCCCCGGCGCTGGTGGAACACGAGTTCGTTCTACGCCGCATGGCGAAGGAAGCGCAGCACCAGATGAGCATGCCGGAGGAGGCGCTGGCGGCCGACCTCGACATCACCGGCGGCTCGGCGTGGAGTCGCTTGCGCGACAACCTGACCTCGCAACTCGGCGTCACCGTCAAGTTTCCCGACAGAGTCGAGCGCATGACGATGACTCAGGCGCGAAACCTCGCCCACCGTCGCGACCGCGGGGAACGCAAGGCGGGTTACGAAGCGGAGTTGGAGACGTGGCAGGAGCATGAGACGGTCTTCGCCGCCGCAATGAACAGCATCAAGGGTCAGGTGCTGGCGCTTTGCAGGCGCAGGGGCTGGAACTCGCCGCTGGATGAGACGCTGTTCTACAACAACATGGACCGCGAGTCGCTCGACGCGATGCTTACGGCGGCGCGCGAGTCGCTCCCCACATTGCGCCGCTATTTGCACGCCAAGGCGAGGGCGATCGGGTTGGAGAGGCTAGCCTGGTTCGACCTGTTCGCTCCGGTGGGCGCGGAGGACGCGTGGGAGTACGACCGCGCACAGCAACTGGTCCGCGAAAGATTCTCCCAGTTCTCCGAAAAGATGGGCGCGCTGGCAAGCCGCGCGTTCCAGGAGAACTGGATAGACGTGCCGCCGAAAGATGGCAAGCGAGACGGCGCCTTCTGCATGGGGCTGCGAGATGACGAATCGCGCATCCTGCTCAACTATGAGCCCACCTTCAACTGGGTCGGCACGCTCGCCCATGAGCTTGGGCACGCCTACCACAATCTCTGCCTTAGCCGCCGAACACCGCTTCAAAGGATGACTCCGATGACGCTCGCCGAAACCGCCAGCATCTTCTGCGAGCAGATTGTGCGTCGAAGCGTCCTCGAGGACGCGTCGGACGAAGTCGCACTCGCGATATTGGAGGATGCGCTTCGCGCCGCCAATCAGACCGTCGTGGACATCCTGAGCCGCTTCCAATTCGAGAGCCGCTGCTTCGAGGGTCGGGAGGCGCGGGAGCTGTCGGCATCCGAGATGCGCGCAATCATGGTGGAGGCGCAGCGTGACACCTACGGCGAAGGGCTTGACGACAGCTCGCTCCATCCTTACATGTGGGCTGCGAAGCCGCACTACTACAGTTCCTCTCGCTCCTTCTACAACTTCCCGTATATGTTCGGCTTGTTGTTCGGGCTTGGGCTGTTCGCCCAGTACCAACGCTCGCCGCAAGCGTTCCTCGAGGTGTACGACGACCTGCTCTCCTCCACCGGCATGGCGGATGCGGCGTCGCTCGCCGCACGCTTCGACATTGACATCCGCGCGCCCGACTTCTGGCGCTCTAGTCTGAACGTCATTGCTCAGGATGTTGAGCGTTACGAGTCGCTTGTTGCCTCGCTCTGAGGGGTCAGCCCACGCCAGAGTCGGCGCAACGCGAACACGCCGAGTAAGGCGATGGCGGCGAGGGCACCGCCCGTAACCGGCCGGCCATAGATGAACTCGCCGGTTGCAAACAGCGTCGCGTACACCGTGGCGGAGCCGGAGATCATGCACAGGATCGCGGTCGGAAGGTGCACCGTGTCGGGCTCGTGGCGGATCGGTTCGCCCATGCGCGCCGCCTCTTCATAGACTCGCTTCCACCCTGGGCCTCCGGGTCGGGTCTTCTCCACGAACCTCCGCAGCGTGGCGTGCGCGGTCGGCTTGGTGAGCAGCGCCGCGGCAACCCAGCAAAGCGTCGTGAACGCGACCGAGATGAGAAGCCAGTACTCACCCCGCAATTCAACATCGGGGAACAGCCTGGGATGCACTTGCAGCTGATACGCGAACACGGCCAGAGCGGCAAGGAGGGCGGTGAACTCGGCGGCGGCATTGATGCGCCACCAGAACCAGCGCAGAATGAAAATCGAGCCGGTGCCTGCGCCGACCGTTAGGATCATGTCGAACACCTCCTGTGCGTCCTTCAGTTGGAGCGCGGTGTAGGCCGCCAGCGCCATCAGCAACGCCGTGCATATGCGCCCGACGAGCACGACCTCACCCTCAGCTGCCGCCTTTCGAACGAAGCGGCGGTAGAAGTCGTTCGCGATGTAGGACGCCCCCCAGTTCAGGTGCGTAGAGATCGTGGACATATACGCCGCCATCAAGGACGCCACCACCAAGCCAAGCAGCGCTGGCGGAAGGAACGACAGCATCAGGGAGTAGCCCACGTCCTCGCCAAGCTCGCCCTTGTAGTTCGGGAAGTTCTCGCGCACCGCCGCGCCGATGTCGGGGAACACCACAAGCGAACAGAGGGCGACAATGATCCACGGCCAGGGACGCAAAGCGTAGTGTAGTACGTTGAAGAGAAACGCTGCGCCTTGGGCGTTCGCCTCGTCCTTCGCGGCTAGCATGCGTTGCGCCACGTATCCTCCGCCTCCAGGTTCGGAGCCCGGGTACCAGACGCTCCACCACCAGACGGCGATCGGAAGCACGAACAGCGTGATGAACGTCTCCGGCGCGCCGATGTCGGGAAACACCGTCAGCTTGCCTGCGACGTTCGGATGACTCAGAAGCCCCGACAGTCAGCCGACATCTGGATGGTTCAACGCAACGAACGCGGCGGCGAACGAGCCGACCATCGCCATCGCGAACTGGATGAGGTCGGTGATGAGGACCCCGGTCAGGCCCCCAAGGAGAGAGTAGATGACGGTCGCCGTGCCCGCGACGAGCACCACCGTCTCCGGCCGCACCCCCAGCAGAACTCCTCCGATCTTGGTGGCAGCGAGCGTTACGCCCGCCATGATAATCACGTTCAGGAGAAGCCCAAGGTAGACGGCCCGGAACCCCCGCAGGAACGCCGCAACCCGCCCCGAGTAGCGCAGCTCATACAATTCCATGTCGGTCAGCACGCCCGACTTCCGCCACAGTTTGGCGAACAGGAAGGCGGTCGTCATGCCGCTCAACAGGAACGCCCACCATCGCCAGTTGCCCGCAACTCCCTCGGTTCGCACGAACCATGTAACAAGGTTCGGCGTGTCCGTGGAGAAGGTTGTGGCGACCATGGAAACACCGAGCAGCCACCACGGCATCGATCGGCTGGCGAGGAAGTACTCAGCCGTACCCTTCGACGCCCGCCTGGCCAGCAGTGCGCCGATGACGATCCACAGGACGAGAAAGCCGACGACGATGACCCAGTCAACCGTTTGGAGCCGCATATCCGCCCCACAATTCGACCGCGGAGCGCCGTTTCCTTCACTGTGGGGTAGAAACCGCCGGATGGCGAGTGAGCCGACGGAGCGGATGAAGGCGAGCGACTCGGTGACGCGGGTCGTTACCTTCGCCGCGTTGGTTCTGCTCTTCTTCGCAGTAGCGGTCAACCAGATAGCGGACTTCGACTTCTGGTGGCTCTGGGCGACAGGTCGGCACGTGGCGGAGAACGGCATCCCTCGCACCGACGCGTTCTCCTTCGCCTCCGAAGGCAGGCCCTGGATCGAGTTGCGCTGGCTGTTTTGCCTGGGTCTCTATGGGGCAAGCGAGACGCTTGGCTACGCAGGCGCGAACCTCATCAAGGTTGGAGTGCTCGGCATCACCGCCGGGTTGACTGCCTGCGTGAGCCGAGCGTGGCCGCCGGTCGCGGGGGCGGCAGTCGGCTTGCTCGCGATTCTCGCCGCCAGCCCACGCTTCATCATCCGCCCGGAGATCGCGAGTTACCTCTTCTTTGCTCTCTTCTTGTTCTTGATCGCTCGCCACCGGGAAGGGAATCGAAAGGCTCTGTTCCTCCTTCCGCTTCTTCAGGTCGTGTGGGTCAACACCCACACGGTTTTCATTCTGGGCCCCCTGGTCGCGCTCGCCTACGTTGCCCACACATGGCTCGCAAGCGAGCCGGATGCCAACCTGCGGATGCGCCAACGGAAAGATGCGTTGTTGGCGTTCGCGCTCACATCGGTAGCGTGTCTCGTCAACCCGTACGGGTTTGGTTCCTATGCATTCGCCTTCCAGATCTTCTCGGAGATGCGCGACTCGATCTATGCGACCAGCATCGCCGAGTTGCGCGGACCGTTCGACTTGGGGTTGGGCTTTGTGAGCATCAAAGCTCTCGTCGCTCTCGGCGTTGTGGTCGCGATAATCGGGCTGGCGTCGTTCAGAAGGCTGGATGTCTTCCTTCTCATTGTAACTGTCGCGATGGGATACCTCGCGTTCAAGTCGGTGCGCAACATGCCGTTCTTCGCGATCGCTGCGGTCCCGTTCGTGCTTCATCACATCGCACGCTTGCGAGAAGATCCGAGGATGCAGGGGCTGCTAAGAAGCGGTCGCCTTGTCGCCTACGCGATCGCCGTCGCAGCCTGTTTGTTTTACGCTAAGCAGTTCGCAACGAACCGCGTGCAGGTGGCTGAGGGGCTTCCCAACCTTGCGGGCATCGGCGTCGCCGAGCACCACTTTGCCCAAGGCGCAACGGAGTACCTCATCGAGAACGGGATTGAGGGGCGCATCTTCGCAACGATGGACGCAAGCCCCTACCTCATCGCACGAGGGTATCAGACGCTGTTCGATCCCCGCCTCGAGGTACACGGCGAGGAACTGTACAAGCGTTACATTCAGATCGAAGACCAGCCGGAAAAGTTCCGCCTCGGGGAGGAGACGTACGGATTCACCGTCGCGGTGCTGAACCTTCGTTCTCCTGCCGTAGGCACAGTCTTGTCGCTCGACGACTGGTCTCTTGCTTACTTCGACGAGGTTGCATGCGTCTTTGTCAAGCAGAGCGCCCACCCAAACCTACGGCCGCTCGACCGTGGGGCCGCCGTTGCGCGCGTCGGGCAGATCCGGGAGCGATTGCCTTCACCTACGCCGTGGAGCCGCCTCGGCCTTTTCGAGCGCGCGGCATCGCCTCTACCGTACTTCGCGGTGTCGCGGTTCCTCCAGCGCATCAAGCTGCCGGAGCAGGGTCTTCCGTTCGCCCAAGACGCCGTGCAAGCGAAGCCTTTCGATCCAGGCTTTCGGGCCGCTCTTGCCGGACTATTCGAAGAGTCCGGGGACCTCGCGGCTGCGCGAGAAGAGTACGAGGCAGCCATCCGCCTCGACCCGAACAACCTGCTAGCGCGGCACGGCTTCGGGCGGCTCCTCCTGCAAACTCAGGAATTCGACCAAGCTCGAATCCACCTCGAGCATGCGCTCAAGATCGCGCCCGAAGACGCGGCGGTCTGGGCAGATATGGCGGGCGTCGAGATGGGCGACGAGGACGCCCCAGGGGCAACCGAGGCGCTGCAACGCGCAATTCAACTTGACCCGTCCAACGCGGACTATCGGCGCCTTCTCGGCGAGGTGTACGCCACACGAGGGATGTTCGAACAGGCGTACGAGGAACTGCACCAGGCGAACTTGCTTCGGCCTGGCGACCGCACGACGCTCCTGGACCTTGCGGTTGTCGCTTTTCGCCTGGGGCGACGCGATGAGGCGCGCACAATCGCACAAAACGCGCTGAAGCGGTGGCCCGGCGACGAGCAGTTCCGCCAGATTCTCGAACTCCTTGAGCAGGGCTAAACGACGCGCCGAAACCAGATAGAATGCGGCGGATGGTACTGACCTGCGCCATTCTTCTCGTCTTGCAGACCACGGTGCCCGAGCGCCCGCGTGACATCTGGGTGTTTCGTTCCGTACTTGATCAACGCCCTCGAGTCGTCTCGATCGCTTTGCACGAAGACCTCTGGGTCGCCTACGACGCGACGGAGTGCAACCTGTACAAGGCCTGGAGCGGCGGGGTGAAGTTCGACGGCGCTGTCTATACGACAGTGCACGGCCCACAGCCGACGAGTTATGGCGACGCCTACGTGATGGGCCTGCTCGACCAGCCGGTCTGGGCGGTGAACGGGCAGAGGGTGACGGCGGACTTCAAGGGTTATCGCTTCCAGGGTGGGCAGGTCACGCTGCAGTATTGGCTGCACGCGGGTAGTGCGGTAATTCGCGTGTTCGAAACACCCGAACGCGTCGCTTCGCCGGACGGGCGCGTAGGCCTGCAGCGCGTGTTCCGCGTCGAGGGCGCAGAGGGGAGGGTCGTTTCGCTTCTCGCGGGGGTGCCGGTCGAGCCGGGCGCGCAGATGGCGGACACCTTGCGCACGAACGGCCGCTTCGGTGTGCGAGAGACTCGCGAGTTTGATGTGGCCGGCGGCAAGCTCATAGAGCACGTCGGCGAGTTGGTGCTGCAGCGGGATGCGCCCACCGAGTTCACGACGTTCTTCCGACAAGTGCGGAGTGAGCCGCCCCTCTCACCAGGCGGCGAAGCGGCGAGTCAAGACCCAAGCCCTCAACGAGAGCCTGGTTTGGCGATGCGCGTGTACTATGTCGGCGAGAACCTCGTTCAGATTCCGATGCTGCTTCCCGGGCAAACGCCCAACGTCTCCACGGTAGTGCCGCTTGTTGACCTTCGCGGGCCGGCGGCGTTCGGCGGAATGACGAATCAGTTTTACGTCGAACTGACGGGGTTCCTGCGCGTCCAGGAGAGCGGCAACGTGCAGTTTCGGCTAACGTCGGATGACGGCTCGCGATTGCTCATCGGCGAAAAGGTCGTCGTCGACAACGACGGCCTGCACTCGGAGACGCCGATGGAGGGCGCAACGCTCCTCGATGCAGGCGAGCATCCCATTCGCATCGAGTACTTCGAAAACGGAGGCGACGAGGTGCTTCGGCTGGAGTGGAGGCGACAAGGCGAAGAGGAGTGGCAACTCGTCCCAACGTCGGCTCTGAGCACCCCCGCGGGGGAAGTGAGGGTTACTTCGCCGGGCAAGAAGAACGTGATGGACCCGGCGAGGAGGCTTCGCCCCGGCTCCGGTCTGCCGCTGGCGGACGTTCACCCTGCGTTCACGCGCTTCGCGCTGCACGGCGAGGAGTTTCAACCGCGCGTCGGAGGAATCGCCTTCTTCTCCGACGGACGCATGGCGGTTTGCACGTGGGACGCCGACGGCGCGGTGTACATCCTGCAAGGAACGCTCGGTCTGACGCCGCAGCCAACGGTCTCTCGCTTCGCAGCAGGGCTTGCCGAGCCGCTCGGCCTCGCCGTAGTCAATGATGAGGTGTATGTCCTACAGAAGCAGGAGCTGACGAAGCTGATGGACCACGACCGAGACGGCGTCGCCGACGAGTACTTCGCTGTGGCGAACGGTTGGGGCGTTACAGCGAACTTCCACGAGTTCGCCTTCGGCATGCTCTATCACGAGGGGTACTTCTACGGCAACCTGGCTATCGCGATTGACCCCGGAGGTCGAAGCACCCAGCCACAGAACCCCGACCGCGGCAAGGTCATCCGCATCGCGCCCGACGGAAGATACGAGTTCGTCGCCGGCGGCTTGCGCACGCCGAACGGCATCGGCTACGGCTACAACGGAGAACTGTTCATCTCCGACAACCAGGGCGACTGGCTGCCCTCATCCAAGATTCTTCACTTGAAGGAGGGCGCATTCTATGGCAACAGAAGCGTTGACCCGATTGGAGACGCCGAAAAGCCGGAGGCGCCTCCCGTCGTGTGGCTGCCTCAAGGCGAGATCGGGAACTCGCCGAGCCAGATCGCACCGTTCACCTACGGCCCCTACCGCAACCAGCAGATTCACGGCGACGTTACCCACGGAGGCCTGAAGCGGGTGTTCGTCGAAGAGGTCGAGGGTCAATTGCAGGGCTGCGTCTTCCGCTTCACGCAAGGCCTGAACGCCGGCATCAACCGCGTGGTCATCGGCCCTGATCGCGCCATCTACGTAGGAGGCATCGGCTCAACGGGCAACTGGGGCCAGGAGGGGAAGGAACGCTTCGGCTTAGAAAAGTTAGCGTTCAACGGCAACATCCCGTTCGAGCCGCTCGCGGTTCGCGCGTTTGCAAACGGCTTCGAGATCGAGTTCACTGCGCCGGTGATGGATGGGATGGGCGAAAGCGTCGCCGACTACCGCGTTCTACAGTGGCGCTATGAACCGACCAGCCAGTATGGCGGCCCGAAACTCGATGTGGAGGAGCTGCCCGTTGTGTCGGTTACGCTCTCGGCGGACCGGACGCGAGTGTTCCTCGAGCTCTCCGGCTTGAAGGAGGGGCATGTCGTCTATCTCGACGTCAACCGAGGCCTCGCAGACTCCACAGGGCGCGAACTTTGGACGACGGAGGCTTGGTATACACTCAATCGTATCCCGACGCGAGCGCACGAGGTCGCACCAATGCCCGAATACATCAACCGCCTCTCGCCCGAGGAACAGACGGAAGGGTTCCGGCTGCTGTTCGATGGTCAATCATTGAACGGCTGGCGCGCGTTCAAAGCGGAGCAGCCGCCCACCGCTTGGAAGGTCGTGGACGGCGCAATGATGCTGCAGCCCGACCAGGGCACGCGAGGCGACATCATGACCGCCGAGCAGTTCGCCGACTTCGAGCTTCGCCTTCAATGGAAGGTCTCACCCGGCGGCAACAGCGGAATCTTCTTCCGCGTAGACGCGTCACAAGCTGTGCCGTGGAACTCCGCGCCCGAAATGCAGGTGCTTGACGACGACCGTCATCTGGATGGACAGAACCCGAACACGTCGGCCGGCGCGAACTATGCCCTCCATCCTCGCACCCGCGACACTCTCCGCCCCCTCGGCGCGTGGAACGACGTGCGCATCGTCGCCAAGGGCAACCACGTGGAGTATTGGCTGAACGGCTTCAAGGTTGTTGAGTACGACATCGGAAGCGATGACTGGAACGAGCGTGTGGCGGCGAGCAAGTTCCGCGACATGCCGCTCTTCGGCAAAGTGGCGCGCGGGCACATCCTGTTGCAAGACCACGGCGACGTCGTGTGGTTTCGCAACATCCGCATTCGCGAGGTGCGCTAATCCCGGTCGAAGAACTCGTCCGCGGGCGTCCGGCCTTCGTAGTACGCCGCCGGCCTGAGCCGCTTGACGTGCATGTCTATAAATGCGACGTTGGTCATCTCGTTGTGCACTGGGTTTGGCCGTCCCCAGCAGTCGGCGTCGGGCTGACTGGGTGGAAGGAGGAACTTGCCGTCGTCGCCGCACCAACTCCCTTCAATGCTCGACCTCGACTCGATGAACAGCACGGTCTCGCTGGGGTTGGCGATGTCGCTGTTCTGATACGCCGTGTGCTGCTGGGAGTTCGAAAAGTCCAGAGCGATGGTGGTGAGATAGAGCGCGTTGTATCCGAAGTGCGCCGTAATCGCACCGCTTGCGTCAGCCTTGGAAACGGTGCTGCTGGGACAATGCCACACCTGCTTGTTGTTCAGGTAGGGGTCGGTCATGTCGTGCCACAACTTGAACTCCGCCCCATCGGCGTACGCTGCGAGCGGGAACCTCCCGTCGTGGTCGGTTTGATACAGGTCAACCGCCAACGCGAGGTTGCGCAGGTTGCTGGAGCACGTGCTCGCCTTCGCCGCCTCCTTCGCCCGCATGAAAACGGGATATATGATAGCGGCGAGGATAGCGATGATCGCGATGACCACCAGCAGCTCAATCAGGGTGAACGCCGTGACCCGTCTGCTCATAACGTCATTCTATCTCGTGAGCACGCAAAGAGGAAGGTCGCCGACTCCTAAGAATCGGCGACCCAGGTGAAAGGTTCCTCGCGCGATCTATCGCGATTGGAACCAGATGGACAAACCAAAGCCGACAGTGAAGATGTCAATGTCGTCAAGCTGCCCGAATGAGATGAACGGAGAGACCGACACGTTCTCGACCACAAAGAAATGCGCGCCGAGTTCCGCGGACCAACCGTTCTCATCGAAGCCGGCGAAGTCTATGTGGTGATACCGTCCACCGAGGTAAACGGGAACCTGAGCGTTCGGGTCGGTGAAGTAGTAGTTCAGTCCGACCATGATCGAACTGGTGTCCGTCCCATCCACATCGAACCAACTCAAGCCGCCGCCGATCTCGATCTGCTCAGACGCGAAGAACCAACCCATCAAGTCGAGGTTGGTGATTTCAACGTCCGAGCCGCCGCCGGAAAGGCTCTGGAACGAGCCTTGGACGTTGCCCCTCCAAGTGCCCGGTCCCATCGGGAAGTGGGGCACCGGCTGCGCAAACGCGCCGATGGCGGAAAACACAAAGACCGCTGCAACCAGCAGTGTTCTCATTCTGTTGAACCTCCTTGTTTCTTATTGCGCTTCCATCCCGCCCCGCGTGTGTGAGCGGAAAGCGCGGCAAGCATACTCCATCGGCACGCGCAACGTCAAACACCTCGCCCTGCGCCCCAGAAAGGAGCAGGAATGAGCCTAAAGCCTGTACTTTAGTAGATCGAGTCTGGGAAATAGTACTCCTGGGCGTTCTCCGGTGTGACCAGCTCCACGTCGAGGGTTACGTGCCTGGGGAAGAACTGGAGAACCTCCGTTCGCTTCCCGTCGCGCAGGATGCTGACCGCCTCGTGGATGCCGACGGCGATCATCGAAGGCGAGTACGTTACCGTGGCCGGGTACATCGGGTCGCGGTCGAGCACTTTCTTCACCACATCCTTCATCCCACCGCCGCCGATGAGCCACATCTCGTTCTGCCTCCCGGCTTCGCGAATCGCCTGCTCGGCGCCGAGAGCCATGTCGTCGTCCGCCGCCCATACCGCGTCGATCTTCGGATGTTTGAGCAGGATCGTCTGCATCACCTCCATCGCCTTCTGACGGTTCCACATGCCGGTCTGTTGATCCAGGATTCTGATGCCTGGATAGCGCGCGAACACCGAGCGCGCTGCCTCGACGCGGTCCGTGTTGACCGTCGAGGGGATGCCCTCGAGGATGACGATGTTGCCCTGCCCGTTCAACCTCTGAACGATGTACTCAGCTGCCTTTCGCCCGAACGCCTTGTTGTCGCCTTCGATGAACACGTCTGCAACCGGTTCGAGAAATCCGCGGTCAACGTTGATGAGAAGGATGCCCCGCTCGTGAATCTGCTTCGCAATCGGAGTGAGCGGCGCGCTCTCTGTGGCGAGCACGACGATACCATCCACCCCCGCCGCCATCATCGTCTCGAGGTCGGAGATCTGCTTGGCGGGTGTGTCCGCCGTGCTGAACTTCCACTCGACGTTCGGATAGAGCGCCATAGCCTGTTCAGCCCACCAGATCACACCCGCAGTCCAGCCGTGGTCAGCCGCTGGAACGGAGACGCCGATCACAATCCTTTGTGGGGCAGCGTCGCCCTCGGTTCCCGCCCCTCCCGCTGAGGGCTGACCCGACTGGCAGCCGGCGAGAAACGCCGACACGAGAAGTGGAACCGCCGCGAAACACCTCACTGACATGGGGTCCTATTTTGACGCCCCCGCCCGGATTCCTGCAGGGCGATCCGAAGCTGGGGCCGGCGTCCAGCAGTCCTAAGGAAGCCTCGCACTCCAACGCCCCGCCCAAAGGTATCATCATTCCGATGTCCGCCGAGAAGCGCACCACGGCCCTCGGGAGAATCGCATGGGCGACCGTGCTCTCGGCGATCGGCGCCCTCGGCGTGACGATTCTCGAGGCCCTAGCCGACCCGGACGTCTCGCCCGTCCTGGGTGACGAGTTTGACCCGCTACCGCTCCTCGGCGCCGTAGCCCTGAGCCTATTGTCAGTAGTTGGGGCAGTGGTCGCAGCGCCAAACCTCGAGAAAGAGCGACCGTGCGCCAAGAGCCTCTGCCTGATCGTGTGGGCGATCACTCTAGCTCAACTCGAAGACTTCATTTCGGGACTGCTACTTCGTTGGTCCATCCTCGATTGGAATCCAGAGGGCGTGTTTTGGTCTGTGGGCCCAAGGGAGGTCGCCACCTTCGTGGTGCAATTCCTGCTGTTTGCGTGGATCGCCATCGTCGTAATCGGCGCCCAACGCGGCAGCGGCGTCCGGTCGAAGGTCGTGCGGGCCAACGCTGAAGCATGGAGCCCAGCCCGTGTCGTCATCGGTGGACTCATGGCGGCCGGGTTGTGGGCGGTGACGAGATACGGTGCTCACGACATGATCCTTTGGTCCCTTGCGGCCGCCCTGGAGCAGGCTTGGTGGCCGGAGTGGCTTGGCTCGATCCCGCAATCTGCGGCGATGGGCATCGGAGATGCGGCCCGGCTTCTGCCCTTCACAGCCGCCGCCCTGCTCTATGCAGGCTGGCTTGCGTTCGCGGTGTCCGTGGACAGCACTTGCGTGCGGGTTCATCTCCACGGCCTGGGCATAACTCTCTTCCGCGCGCCCTGGGAGCGCATCCGGCGGGTTGACCTTATAACGCACACGAGGCGCGCCCCTACCGCCGTTATCCACTACTGGAGCCGCTTCCGGCTCCCGTTCTCCTTCGGGGTGCATGGAAAGCACTTCACCGAACCGGAGCGCGTCGTAGGCACCGTCGTGCGCCAAGCCGAAGAGCGTGCCCTTCCAGTTAGGCAGTGGAAGTCGCCGGATGCCGTCGTGTGGGTTGCCTGGGCGTCCCTCATCGCCGCCTTCGCGCTCGTCATCGCCATGCACATGTACGAGGCACACTTGTGGAGGTGGTACATCCAGGATGACTTCGACCTTCGCGACTTTGCTGAGGTTGCAGCCTACGTGCCTTTGGCGTCTTTGAACGCCGGCTGGTTGCTCCTCGCTGGAATAGGAGCCGGCCTGCTCTCCGCCTATCATCGCGCAGGAGCGCGACCCGTGCTCGCTGCGCTATTCATCCTCGCTGTTTACGACATAACCGGGCCTTTGCTCCACTGGCTGGTTTGGACTGCGATCTATGCGATCCTTGTTGCGCTCCGTCAACCGCTCGTGTCCATTGGCCCCGTCGGCTTCCCGTCCGCGGGTGAGATCGATCTCGCTATGGCCCTCTTGTCACTGGCCCCCGCGTTTGTCGGCTTTGGATACGTTCTCGGCGTGCTGGTTGGCTGTCGTCGAGCCAGGCCGGGAGAGCAAGAGGTCGGCGTGCCCGCCAAACTCAGTCCTCGGCAGCCGACCGCTGCAGGAGAACAGCGAGCAGGATGATCGCGCCCTTCACAACACCCTGCCAGTAGACCGGGACGTTCGCCACCACCAGCATATTCGTAATCATTCCAAGCAACAGCACCCCCAAGAACGTCCCCCACACGCGACCGACTCCGCCGCTCAGGCTCGTCCCGCCGATGACCACCGCCGCGATCGCATCCAACTCGTAGTACGCGCCCATGCTGCCCGACGCCACCGAATTCATCCGCGCACTCAGCGTGAGCGCCGCGAGCCCGCACATCGCCCCCGATAACGCGTAGACCCAAAACTTGACGACGCCCGCGCTCACCGCCGAGTAGCGAACCGCGCGCTCGTTCGAGCCGACCGCGTAAGCGAGCCTGCCAAAGCGCGTGCGCCGAGTGACGAACTCGGCAACAAGCGTAACAGCGAGAAACAGTACGACGCCCCACGGCAACACGAGCGACGATCCCCCCGCCGAAGCCAGCCCCGTCGGCAGCCCGCCGGTCCCCAGCGACGGAAGCGTCTCCATCGAAGAGGAGCGAATCTCGCCCCCGTTTGCCAGCGCCAGAACGAGCGAGCGGAAACCGACAAGCCCAACCAACGTCGCGATGAACGGCGCCACCCGTCCCCAAGCGACGAACAGGCCGTTCAGCATCCCCAGCACCAGGCCCGAGCCCAACATCGTCGCCGCCGCGAGCCACACCGCCGCGCCCTCGCTCACTCCCGTCTCCATCGCGCGATTGAGAGCAACCAAGCCGAGCGCCGCCGCAAGTGCCATCAGGCTGCCGACCGAGAGGTCAATTCCGCCCGTTAGAATGACAAACGTCATCCCGACGGCGATGATGCCCACAGCGGCGTTTTGATTCAGAAGGTTGCGCAAGTTCTCCGGCTTGAGGAACACCTCGCCCTGCCAGACGGCGTTGACGAGGAAGAGCGCCACAAACGCAACCAGCACTCCGTACCGAGTTAGGAAAAGCGCAACGCCCCTCATGCCCGAAGGCAAGCACTGTACCCGAAGCGTCGTGCGCTATACTAAGGTGTGCTCGCCTGTCTCGCAGCCGTGATTCTGTCTACGCACGCGGCGACGCCGCCTCCGCCGCGCGTGCTGGTGTTCTCGAAGACCGCGGGGTATCGCCACGAGGCGATACCGACCGGTTTGGAAGCCATGCGCACAGTGTGCAAGGAGAACGGCTTTCCGATGGAGGCCACCGAGGACGCCTCGCGCTTCACCGACGGCAACCTCGCAACTAAAGAGGTCGTCGTGTTCCTCCTCACCACGCAAGACGTGCTGAACGCCGAGCAAGAGGCTGCCCTAATGCGATTCGTGCGAGCGGGAGGCGGATTCGTCGGCATCCATAGCGCCGCCGACACGGAGTACGACTGGGAGTGGTACGGAGAGTTGGTCGGCGCGTACTTTCGCTCACACCCGCCCGTGCAAAGGGCGCGCGTGGTCGTCGAGCAACCGACCCACTTCACGATGCGGTCGCTCCCGAAGACCTTAGAGTGGACCGACGAGTGGTACGACTACCGACGGAATCCGCGCCCGCGCGTTACGGTTCTCGCAACGGTGGATGAAAGCAGCTACACGGGCGGCGTGATGGGAGGCGATCATCCCATCATCTGGTGCCGCGAGTTCGATGGCGGCAGGTCGTGGTACACAGGCTTGGGACACACGGTCGAGACGTGGAACGACGCGCGCTTCCAGGCGACGCTCCGCGATGCGATCCTCTGGGTTACGCGCCGTGCCGACTAGTCGCCCTCCTCGAGCACGTCTTCGATCCAAGAAAGCGCCGCCATCATCGTCGGAAAGCCGAGCGTGGTTGTGCCGAGCAAGGCTGCGTGCCGAATCTCGTCGTCGCTCGCGCCCGCCTCACGCGCCTTGCGAGCGTGGCTATGCACCGCTCCCTCCATTCGCGCACCGATGGCGAGGGCGAGCTTCACGAGAGCGGCAGTTTTTCCATCAAGCGGCCCCGACTTCGACGTCGCCTCGCCAAGCGCATGGTAGGCGTTGGCAACGTCGGGATACTTCTGGATGAACTCGGTGTATGTCTTTGGAATGGACCCCATACCGCACAGCTTACCGCGCCCCGGCTTCTCGCGAAGCCTGGCTCCTCGACACCGAGACACTCAGCCACACCCTCCACAGCAAGCTGTGGAGGGATAGGCCCCCCTCTCCCCGCGGAAGAGGGCCGGGGTGAGGGCGCAGCAGCGTACTCGCGAGCAAGTGAGCGCGCGGTGAAGGAGGAGCGGCTCGCGGGGACGCTCGCCCTCCCTGTTGCGACGCGGGAGCGAGCCTCCCTCTCCCCCGTGGGAGAGGGCCGGGGCGAGGGGCGCGCCGAGTTCGGCGACCTATGACAGGCGTCATCCCGCCTAGCGGCGAGAAGCCGGTAGGCTGTCCCAAATGACTGAACTGGAGTGCGTACTCCTTACCGGCGGCGCAAGCCGGAGAATGGGGACCGACAAGGCGTCCCTCACCGTTGGCGGCGAGCCGATGGTCGAGCGCCTTGCCCGGCAGCTTCTCTCCGTCACGCCGAACGTAACCCTGATGGGCCCGCATCGCGTCGAGGGGTGCCGCACCGTGCCCGATGACCACGCTCACCTCGGCCCTTTGCACGCGCTCGCCCGCTTTGAGCCACGGGCATCGAAGGTTTTTGTTTTGGCGTGCGATGTGCCGCTGTTCGATCCTAGGCTCGTTCCACTGCTTAGCTCGCTCTTGGAGCAAGAGAACGACGCCGCCGTACCCCTATGGCAGGGAACGGCGCAACCGCTCTGCGCCTTGTATCGTGACCGAGCGTTCGGCGAGTTGCGACTTCTGAGCAAACTTGGGGAGAACCGCCTGATGCCTTGGCTCAGTCAGATTGCGGTGCGCTACGTGACATCCGAGCAGATCGCCAAAGGCGGTCTAGACCCGCGCTGCGTCGCAGGCGCTGATACGCCCGAGGCGCTCGAAGCCTTGCTGCAGCACGCTGGGGGCGCCGAGAATGACGCTGGATAACAACGGGGCAGGCGCGTGGTTCGCCGGCCCCAAAGGCGAGAATGCCGACCGCTTCGCCCGAATGCTCCGGCACATCTTTGACGACTATACGTTTTGGCGAAGAAACTACTTCCCCGAGGACGGCATTCTGCTCACCGCGAAGCAGAGGCGCGAACACGAGCCGTTCTGGGATGAGTTCACCGACCGGCTAACCGAACTGCTTGCGAGGCTGAAGGCGGACTTTCCCTTCCACAGTCCACGATACGCCGCTCACATGCTGTCGGAACAAGCGCTCCCGGCGATCGCCGGCTACTTCGCGGGCATGCTGTACAACCCAAACAACGTTACGTCCGAAGCGGCGCCTGTAACCGTGCGGCTCGAACTGGAAGCCGGCCGCCTGCTGAGTGAGATGATGGGGTATGGAGAGGACGCGTGGGCGCATCTCACCAGCGGCGGCACCGTCGCAAACCTGGAGGCGCTCTGGGCAGCCAGACAGGTGCGATATCTGCCGCTCATCGCTCGCGACATGGCGGGCGCCCTCGGCATCGAAGCGGACGAAGATGAGCAGTGGCGCGCTGTTTCTCCGGGTGCCGCGATGTCGCGATTTCAGGATCTGTTCCAGCAAGCTGTCGCAAAGGGCGCAACAGTAGAAGAGGTCGTGGAACAGTACCTCACGTCGCCCTACAACCCGGCGACGGCTGGGCTCGCAGCGGTTTGGTCGCGCCTCGACTCCGAGGGAACAATCATCGTCTCCGAGGCTGCCCACTACTCGCTGTCCAAGGTTGCAGATGTGCTCGGCATCGGGAGGAACAACCTCGTTCGGATTCCCGTGGACTCTGCCTTTCGCATGCGAACCGATGTGCTGCGCGAGGCGATTCAACAGCTCACTCGGAACGGTGGACACGTCATCGCCGTCGTTCCCACTATTGGCACCACCGAAGAGGGGGCGATTGATCCGATGGGCGAGGTGTGCGAAGCGCGGGCAGAATTGGAGAGCTCCGCAGTCTCCTCCTTCTGGATTCACGCGGACGCCGCGTATGGCGGCTACCTCCGAACGCTCGTCTTGCCGCAACGCGTCGGCCTGGGCGAGCCGCGCACGGTAACGTCAGTCCAAGGGGAGTTGCGCGAGGTGGATCTTGTGCTGCCCCACGGCGCGCCTTGCGATGCGCTCGAGCGGTTGCCGGAGGCGGATTCGATTACCGTTGACCCGCACAAGCTTGGCTACGTGCCGTACCCCTGCGGCGCTGTGTGTTATCGGACGAACCTGATCAAGCCGTTGCTGCGCCAGGACGCGCCCTACATCAGCGAGGAAATCGAAGACCCGGATCGAGAGCGCACCGCTTCTTCGATCGGCCTGTTCATTCTGGAAGGCAGCAAGCCCGGCGCCGCCGCTGCGGCGCTCTGGCTTCATCACACGCTCATTCCGTTGCGTTCCGACGGCCTCGGTGTTGTGATACGCCAGGGCGTGCGAAGCGCCGCGGAGTTGCACGCCTTGCTGTCATCGTGGCAGGAGTGGACGGGCCTAGACGGCGTCCGAGCAGTTTGCCTCTCCCAACCGCAGAGTAACATCGTGTGCTTCGCCTTCCGACCCGCCTCCGACACACCGTTGCGCACAATCAACACGCTGAATCGCGCCCTGTACGAAGCGTTCACCGTGCCGCGCGATGTGGAGAGACACATCTACGACCAGCGCTTCTTCATCAGTCGGACGCACATGACCGCAAGACGGTATAGGCCCGAAACGCTTCGCCCATTCTTGACCCGCCTCGGAGCGACCGAAGAGGAGTACGAGCGCGAGGGGGTCTTCCTGCTTCGCTGCACGCTGATGAACCCGTGGTATGAACTCGCGAAAGAATCGGGGCGATTCTATCTCTCCGAGATGACTGAAGAGCTGTATCGCAAGGCGGCGCAAGTTGCAACCACGCTCGGCAAGCGTTAGCCCTCGACGATCTGGCGTAGCGTCTCCGGGTCTCGCAGCGTGATATGGTGGTCCCTCGTCGCAACCAGCCCTTCCTTCTGCCAGCGACTGACCGTTCTGATTGCTGTCTCTATCGTTGTGCCGGCAAGCTGCGCCAACTCCTGTCGCGTAACGGGTATCTGAAGGCGGACGCCATCGGGCGTCTCCTCGCCATAGGAGCGCGCGAGCGTGAGAAGGATTGCGCTTACCCGTTGCTCCACACGCCCACCGCTCAGAAGCGCAAGCAAGTTCTGCGTCGAGCGAAGGCGGCCAATCGTGCGCTGCATCATGACCTCTTTCATTCGCGGCGAGGACTCATAGATGGCGCGGAAGTGTGTCTTCGGCACGCGAAGGAAGGATACATCCGTCATCGCCTCGGCGCGCAATGGGCAACCCTCGTTGTCCAGCGTTCCAAGAAGTCCGAACACCTGCGTCGGCCCGATGACCTCGATGGTGGCTTCGACTCCGGTTGGCGCCGTCCTTACCATCTGCACGAAGCCCTTGTGGATGATGCCGAAGAAGTCCACGTCGGAGCCGTGTCCCCAGATCGCCTCCCCCCTCGTCACGGTGCAAAGGCGCGACGCCTGGGCGAGAACGACGAGCTTCTTTTCGTCAAGGTTTGACATGAGCGCGCTCGCCCGGAGGATGTCGAAGTTCTGAGTCATCCCGTTGTTCCACAAGGATACCTCGACCACGCGAAGGAATGGCGACCCTCCAAGGGGTTCGGGTAAAAACCAGGGCCAAGCAATGGAACGTCGCATCGAGGCAGCCCTCCCGGCTTCGGCCGAGGCTCTCCCGACCCTGATAGACAATCGGCCCGGCAACACGCTGCTTGAGGCGGCCAAGCGGCTGATGCCAACCGCCCATTCCCTTGACATCGCAACGGGCTACTTTGAGGTAGGCGCCCTAGTGGCGCTCGAAGGTGCCTGGCAGGAGGTCAGCGGCACGATTCGCCTCTTGATGGGGGATGAAATGACGCGATCCACCAAAGCGGCCATTCTCGAAGGGCTGGGTGACAGGCGGCGCAATGGAATCGAGCAAGCGAAGGTCGAGGACGATTGGGGCGCAGTTGACCACCTGCAGGCGATCCGGAATGCCATCGCCACTGGGAAGATCCTGCCCAAAGTCTACACGAGAGCCAAGTTTCACGCCAAATCCATGCACTACAAAACGGGCGGCGTCGTGAATCACGGGATCATCGGATCGAGCAACTTCACCCGCCGAGGCATGACGGAGAACATCGAGCTGAATCTGTTCACAAGCGATAACTCCCAACTCCGCAATCTCGAAGACTGGTTTGAACGCGCTTGGGAGGAAGCAGAAGACATCCAGCCGGATCTCTTGAAGATCATCGAACCGCATGTGCGCGAGTACTCACCGTTCGAAGTGTACTTGCGAGCAATGCGCGAGCGCTTCTTCGGCCTCGAGCCGGGCGAGATCACGTGGGAACGAGAGGAGAGCCGTATCTATCCTATACTGGCGCAATACCAGCGTGATGCCTACCATGACTTGATGCGACACGCCAAGGAGTGGGGCGGGGGACTTCTCTGCGATGGCGTGGGATTGGGCAAGACACACGTCGCGCTGATGCTCATCGAACGCGCGAGGCGCGAGAAGAAGAAGGTGCTCGTCATCGTGCCCAAGGCAACGATTCCATCCGTTTGGCAGCGGGTGCTCTCAGAACACTTCCCGGACGACACCGGCTCCTACTACACTCCCCGCGAAATCGTCCAATTCATGTGCCGCGAGGCGTTGGTCGGCTACCTGGCCAATCGCGGCCTTACCGAAAACAAAGCCCGAAAACTCCTTTACGAACACGACGACTCCGAACTTAGCAACCAAGAGGGCAACCTCGCCTTTGAGGCGCTCAAGGAGATCAAAGTCGTGGATCCAGCCTGCGGAAGCGGCGCCTACCTCCTCGGCATGCTTCAAGAACTTTACGCGTTGTTCGAACTTCTCCGGCGCGACGACAGAAAGTTTAGCGACGACCCAGCCAAGGAAGCGCACGACCGCAAACTCTGGATCATCGAGAACAACCTGTACGGCGTGGACATCCAGCAGTTCGCGACGAACACCGCCATGCTCCGCCTTTGGCTCACTCTGGTGGTCGAGGACACGGGCGCCAAGCCGCAACCGCTCCCCAACCTCGAATACAAAATCGAGACCGGCGACAGCCTCCTCGGCCCCGACCCAAGCCTCGCCCTGAGGCAGGTCGTCACGACCACGCGCAAGCGCTATTCGAAGGGGGTCGCATCTGGGAAGCAGTACGACATGGACGTCGAACGCGACGCCATGATATACGAGTTGCGCAAGCGCCGCCAGCTTTACCAAAACGCGCATGGGCCGGAGAAGACGACGGTCAAGGAGGCGCTCGAAGCCAAGCTCGCAGACCTGAGGGAGAAGGTCACCGGCAAACGCGAAAAAGACCCCGCCAAGTTCGACTGGCGCGTCGAGTTCTTCGACGTTTTCCTCGACGACCCCGCCAAACGCAACCCCGGCTTCGACGTCGTGCTCGCTAACCCGCCCTACGTCCGTCAGGAACTCATAAGGGATCAGAAGCCCGCCCTCAGAGCCGTGTACGGAGACCTCTTTGCCGGCACCGCCGACCTCTACTGCTACTTCTACTTCCGAGGCGTGCAGCTTCTCAAAGCCGGCGGCATGTTCGCCTTCATCTCATCCAATAAGTGGTTCCGTGCCGCCTACGGGGAGAAACTGCGCCGATTCATGGCCGAGAGCACCAAGATCCTCTCCATCACCGACTTCGGAGAGCTGCCGGTGTTCAGCGCGGCAACTTTCCCAATGATCTTCGTCGCGCAAAAGGTCGTTCCGGCGTCCAACGTAGCCCCGGCGTCCTCGCCGGTGGACGAGAACCGCCGAGACGGCGGGGCTACATTCACCCAGGTCAAGAGCCTGGACCCGCCCTACCCCGATGTGAAGGCGTTGATCCAGCAAGGCGGTTTCAGCCTCCCTGCGGAGGCGATTCAGGGATCGAATTGGACGCTGGCGGATCGCGAAACCATCGAGCGGCTGCGCAAGATGGAGAGCGCCGGCATCCCCCTCGGCGAGTACGTGAAGGGAAAGATCTACCGCGGCATCCTGACCGGCTTCAACAGGGCGTTCGTGATTGACGGCAAGAAGCGCGCCGAACTCATCGCGGAAGACCCGAAGAGCGCGGAGATCATCAAGCCCCTCGCCGTCGGTGACGACGTGAGACGGTGGCATATTCGCAACAGGGATCGTTGGCTGATCTTCACGCGACGCGGCATTGACATCGAGCGCTATCCCGCGATCAAGCGGCACCTCCTGCAATGGCGAACCGAACTGGAGCCCCGACCTCGCGATTGGAAACCGTCAAAGCCAGGGGAGGTGTGGCGCGGGCGTAAGCCGGGTTCGTACAAGTGGTATGAGATTCAAGATGAGATCGCCTACTACGCCGAGTTCGACAAGCCCAAGATCGTCTATCCGGTCATCGCCAAGGAACCAAGGTTCGCCTACGACACCGCTGGGTGCTTTACGAACGACAAGGCGTTCATCATCCCAACCGATGATCGCTTCCTGGCCGGTGTGCTGAACTCAGCGCCAGCTTGGAACTGGATGAAGCACATTTGTTCGTCAATAGGCGCTGACGAAGAGAAGGGCCGCTTAGAATTGAGGTCCACCTACTTGGAACTACTCCCCATCCCCCGCGCCTCGGAAGCCGACCGGGAGGCCATCGCCGCCCTCGTCCAGAAGTGCCTCGACACCGCCAAGGTGGTTTCGGCGTCCCCGCCGAACAGTCCCGAACAGCGAGACGCTGAAACCACCCTTCAGGAGCTAGAAGCCGAGATTGACGCCCGCGTCGAGTTCATCTACTTCCACCAATCCGAAGCACCCACCTACGACGCCTGGCTCGCCAAGCGCCGGCAGGGGGAGGGGTAGGGGCGCGCGGTGGTGACCCTGTACCGCCCCGTCGGGCCGAAGGAAATGGAGCTGATCCGCCAGTCGGGGTTTCGCGAATTCACCTGCTTCCACCGGGACGAGGCCGCGACGTGCCACGAGTGAATCGCGAAGAACGGCATTGACGCAGGCAAACCCCAGGGGGGTACAACGCCCAGGATGTTTCTGATGTACGTGGACGAAAGCGGCGACTGCGGGCTTGCGAATTCGCCGAGTTCTCATTTCGTCCTAAGCGGACTGGTCCTCCACGAGCTTCGCTGGCAGGAGACGCTTGATGCGATGCTCGAATTCCGTCGCAGGATGAAACGCACATTCGGTCTGTTGATGCGCGAGGAGATCCACGCTTCTCACATGATTTCAAAGCCCGGCCCTATGGTACGCATCAAGCGTAATGACCGGCTGACCATCATTCGCCATTTTGCTGATGAGCTAGCGGCCATGGGGCACCTCAACCTGCTCAGTGTCGTCGTCGACAAGAGCAACAAGTCGCCTGACTATGATGTGTTTGCCAACGCGTGGCGGGCATTGATCCAGAGGTTCGAAAACACGCTCCTGAACCGAAACTTCCAGGGTCCGCACAACGCGGACGACAGAGGGATCTTGTTCCCGGACGCGACGGACACCAAGAAGCTTGTTCTTCTGCTTCGCCAGATGCGCAGATTCAATCCGATCCCGCACCAGGCAGGACAGGGGCCGGGATACAGGAACATCCTCGTCAAGTATATTGTCGAGGATCCAAGTTTTCGAAACTCGGCGAGCTCGTACTTTATTCAGGCTGCTGACCTTGCGGCGTTCCTCCTTTACCAACAAGAGGCACCTAGTGCTTACATGCGCAGAAAGGGAGGTCATCGGTTCTACACAAGGCTCGCTCCGATCTTCTGCAAAGTTGCGAGCCGGACAGACCCGCAGGGTGTGGTTAGACTGTAGAAAGAGAAAAGGGGCTTGCGCCCCGGGTGGATCCTAGTGCCGGGCTACTCCCGGGTTCAGATCCAAATCTATAGACGGATGCGACGGGCAGAAAGTTCCCCTAACCTTCCGTCGGAGGCAGCGAGGCGGTCATGGTTACAACCATCCGGGGCGCGCCTCCCGCGTGATCCTGCGGAGCCCAACCTACCCCACCAGGTCAATCTCGATCTTCGGCGCGGTCTGGAGGTCCTTCTTCGCCTCCCGGATCGGTTTGACGCAGCGAAGCTCCGCCACCATCTCGGCGACGATGTTGCGCATGTGCGTGACCTGGTGGAAGATCTCGTGTGGCGTCTGCCCTTTGTGCCGCTCGGCGCTCACGCGAAGGACGATGCGCTCGGGTTGCCAGTCACCGCGATAGCCGTAGTCCGCGCGCCAGTAGTACGGTTGCGAGAAGAAGCCCCAAGAGCCGATGAACATCTGGCGTACGTGCGTGGGGTCCTCGAAGGCGTCGTCGCTCGCTCCGTAGGGCGTCTTGAAGACCGCGATCGCGCCCGGCTTGCAGACTCGGTGCAACTCCTGCATCATCGGCAGCACGTTCTCGATGTGCTCGATCAGGTGCTCGGCAAGCACTTCGTCGAAGGTGTCGTCCTCGAAGGGCAGGGGCGAGCGGTCGCAGCCGTTCAAGTCGGCAACCACGTCCACCCCCGGAGCAGCGTGGACATCGAGGTTCACGTACCCCTTCAACACATTGCGCCCACACCCGAGATGCAGACGCCGGCAGGCAGTCGCTGTTCCGGTCGGCATGATGGGATTATCGGCGCATCCTCTCGAGGGGTGAAGGGAGGCGGAGATGGTAGGGCGTATAGGACTCGAACCTATGACCCGCTGATTAAGAGTCAGCTGCTCTACCAACTGAGCTAACGCCCCAAACCCGCGACAGTTTACCCAAGCACCCAACGAAGACGCCGAGGCCGCCGCTTAGACGCGAGGGTGGTGGGCGAAGAGGGATTCGAACCCCCGACATCCTCCTTGTAAGGGAGGCGCTCTACCGCTGAGCTATTCGCCCGAGCGAGTATTATGGCGCACGCTGTGCTCGGCCCGATAGACGTCAGCCTCTTCCACTGGATCAACTCCGGCTGGGCGCATCCCGCCCTCGACCCCATCTTCGTGTTCTTCAGCGTCGGAATCAAGGGCTGGCCGCTGCGCGTGGGACTCGTCGCGCTGTTCCTCTATTTGATAGTCAGGGGACGCGAGACCCGAACTGCCGCGATGCTCGCCGTAGTCGCGTGGCTTGTTTCGAACGAACTTGCCGACGCGCTCAAGGAGGGCTTGCAGGGAGCGAGACCCTGTGCGGAGCTCGCCTCGTTCCGGCTGCTGGGATATGACGGCCCGCTCACAAGCTTCGGAACCATCAGCGCGCACGCCGCGAGCACAGCCGCGGCGGCTACCGTCTTCATGATGCGCTTCAAGTGGTGGGGGGCGCCGTGGGCGGTCGCTGCACTGCTCACCGGTCTGTCGAGGGTGTACGTCGGCGTCCACTACCCCTCCCAGGTGCTGGCAGGCTGGCTCGCCGGGGCGTTTGTGGCATGGCTCACGGTTCGCACGTGGGCGGCGTGGCTGAAACTCC
>JBFMFD010000008.1:0-29899 GCA_040752255.1 Armatimonadota bacterium | reverse complement strand
GCAGATTCTTGAGAATTTCCTGAAATGTTGATCATCCCCGCGCTCGACATTTCGGAAGGCAAGGTCGTCCGCCTGAAGCAGGGAGATTTCAAGCAGAAGACCGTCTACCCGCTCGACGCGGTGGAGGTTGCAGTGGCGTTGTGCGAAGCGGGAGCCACGATGCTGCATGTCGTTGACCTAGATGCCGCGCGGATGGGAGCGCCTCAGAACGTCGAGTTGCTGACTCGCCTCGTGGACGCGGCGCGCGCGCCCATCCAGTTCGGCGGAGGCATCCGAACCATTCACGTCGCCGAGATGGTGCTCGCCCTCGGGGTGGGAAGGGTAGTGCTCGGCTCCGCGCTCACGCGGGTGGAGAGCACGGTGCGCCACTTCTTTCGGACGCTTGGCGAGCGGTGTGTTGCGGGGGTGGACGCTCGTGCCGGCAAGGTTGCAGTGCACGGCTGGGCAGATGTGACGGAGTTGGAGGCGCTCGAGTTTTGCGGGCGCTTAGAGGAGATGGGTTGCCCTCGAATCACCTTCACCGACATCGAGCGCGACGGAGCGATGCAAGGGCCGAACGTCGCCGCGCTTCGGGCGCTCTGCGAGCGCGTGTCCGTCCCGGTCATTGCCAGCGGCGGGGTCGCATGCCCTCAGGACCTCCGAAACCTGGCGGACTTGACCCTCGTAGGACTGGAGGGTGTCATAATTGGGCGCGCCCTCTATGAAACGCTCGAATCTCCGGCGGAGGCCTTCAAGGAGTTTGCGTCTTGGAAATCGTAACCGGCATTCTTGGTAACTTTATCGTTCAGATTCTGTTGGGCGTTGGGGCGATGGTGTTTATCATCTCCATCGGTGAGGCGATCAGCAAGGGTGTGGGGAGCCGCTCTCGAAGGAGGAGTAACGAGGAGAAGCACGTCATCCAGAGCCTGCAGAAGGAGATTGCGGCGTTGCGGCGGGAACTTGACGAGATGCGTAGCCTGTCCGTAGACCACAGCATGAGCCTGGATAGGAACGTCGAGGTTCTCCAGCAGCGTGTTCAGCGACTGGAGGAGCGGGCGAACGAGCGAGAGACGCTTCCATAGACGATGCACGGCCCGAGAGGGCTCTCTCGCCGGGTAGAATTCGAGGTCGCGCGGCCGTAGCTCAATGGTAGAGCTCCTGCCTTCCAAGCAGGTGACGTGGGTTCGATTCCCATCGGCCGCTCCAGCGCATCGGGTAATGTGCTGGAATGGCTGAGTTATCCAAGTTAGACCAACACGCCCTCGCTGCCGGTCGCGCTTTCCCGTGGCACGAACTGTATGTCCCGGACGTTGACGCGGCGCTGAGCTTCTACCAGTCGGTTCTCGGCATGACGACGCAGGACTTCTCCATGGGAGAAGGAGGCGGAGTCTATAAGATGCTTTGCGCTAACGGGACACCCGTCGCCGGGACGATGAGCACTCGGGATCCGAACCTTCCGCCCGACGTTCCGCCTCACTGGGCGGTGTACTTCGCCGTTGAAGATGTGGACGCTTGCGTGGAGCGCGCGGTTGCGAGCGGTGGCGCGCTTCTGGCTGGACCGATGGACGTTCCAACGGTCGGCCGGATGGCGTTGATCACCGACAATCAAGGCGCCCACCTCTGGCTGTACGCTGCCGCGCTGTCCGAGTAGTAGCAACCGCCCGCCCGCCTCCTTCCGTCCAGCTGTGGTTCGACCTCGGCTGGACGGGAACTTTTGGGGTTGCCGCGGCGTAGGAAGTATCGAACTAATGGAGCCATCCACTCCGTCGATGTAGACGGCAAGTTAAGGGGCTTGAATGAGTTCCTGCCGGCAGGCGGCATTCGAAGCCATAAAACCGAAGGAGGTTATTGTATGAAACGAAAAGCGTTTACGCTGATCGAGTTGCTGGTCGTGATTGCCATCATCGCGATCCTGGCTGCCATCCTGTTCCCTGTGTTCGCGCAGGCGAAGGAGAAGGCCAAGCAGACTCAATGTTTGAGCAACCTGAACCAGATGGGCAAGTCGCTCGTCCTCTATTTGGGCGACCACGACGACACCTACCCGTTGGCTTTCACCCATAACGGGACTCAGTGGCTGTTCCAGAACTGGCATCCGATCCCGCATGATTGGAATGCGAGCGACTCCGACGGGACCCAGTCGCAGTTCGCCATGATGTGGGCGAACAGCATCTTCCCGTACGTCGGAAACTGGGCGGTCTATGAGTGCCCGTCAGGCGTTGACGTCCAGCTCCCCGGGGTCAACTACTCCGACTCGAACTGGGATGAGCAGAGGCCGCGCAAGTCCGCCTACTTCTTCAACGGCTACTTGCACAGTTACAACGCTTCCGGCGTTGTGAACCCTGCTGATCTGGTGACGGTGTGGGAAGGCCGAGGCAAGGCCAACATCCTTGGCTACTCTCTGCCGAACCCGTTCCTGCTGTGCAACGCCGGCGTGGGCTCCGTCTGCCGCTACGTCACACCAACCAACCCGGCCAGTGGGCCTGCCGGTGCGATGTACGGCGGCATGGAGACGTACTGGGTGCACAACAAGGGCATTCAGTCCGCCTACGCAGACACCCACGCCAAGTGGCGCCGCGTAGGAGCACAATACCGCCGGGGCAACACCGGGCCGGATCCGTTCACGGACTGGCGCGTTGACCCGTTCACAGGCTACAACGAGCGAGGGCGCCCAGGCTTCTACTGGATAGACGGCCCACCAGGCGGCGACCCGCCCGGCAACAACTTTGCCTGGCTGTTCCGCCCGGACTACGACTTCAGAGATTGACGCCGGTTCGTCTCTGATTGCTGAGCCTGACCATGACAGGGGGCGCTTCGGCGCCCCCTGTGAACTTTTTTCGACCCCTCGTACTTTTGCGGGATTTTCAGCTCACGGGGTGCACTGGCAGCCCCTTTGTGGGCGGATAAAGGCGAAAAACCCTTGCGCGGGCGCGCCAGATCGTGTAGAATGGAACGGACTGGCTGCGAACTACGTCTCTTAAGATGTGGTTCACCGGAAGGAGAATCGGCTTTCGAGTACGGCTCCGACCGGGGTCCAGCATTCATATCTCAATACCTCAAGGAGGTCAGGCAAAATGAAAAAGCGAGCGTTTACGCTCATCGAGCTACTTGTCGTCATCGCGATCATCGCGATTCTTGCGGCTATTCTCTTCCCCGTGTTCGCACAGGCGAAGGAGAAGGCCAAGCAGACGCAGTGCTTGAGCAACCTCAACCAGATGGGTAAGTCTCTGGCGCTCTACCTGGGCGACCACGACGACACCTATCCCCTGTCATTCACGCATCTCGCAGGACAGTGGCAGTGGCAGCAGTGGCACCCAATCCCGCACGACTGGTCGCGGAGTGACACTGATGCCAACCAGGCACAGTTCGCGATGATGTGGGCAAACAGCATCTTCCCGTACGTCGGCAACTGGTCCGTCTACGAGTGCCCGTCCGGCGTTGAGCTGCAGCTCCCAGGCGTCAACTACGCTCAGTCCAACTGGGACGAGCAGAGGCCGAGGAGGTCCGGGTACAACTTCAATGGTCTGCTCCATGGTTACAATGCCTCCGGCGTTGTGAATCCGGCCGAGCTGATCACCGTCTGGGAAGGCCGTGGCAAGGTCAACGTACTTGGCTACGCCCTGCCCAACCCGTTCCTCGTCTGCGACGCTGGCATCGGTGCTGTCTGCCGCTACGTCACTCCCACCAACCCGGCCAGCGGCCCGCGCGGCTGGATGTACGGCGGCCGAGGTAGCTACTGGATTCACAACAAGGGTGTCCAGGCTGCCTTCGCCGACACGCACTCCAAGTGGCGCCGCCTCGGCGCTCAGTGGCGCCGCGGTAACACCGGTCCTGATCCGTTCACGGACTGGCGCGTTGACCCGTTCACGGGCTACAACGAGAATGGCCGCCCCGGCTACTACTGGATTGATGGGTTCCCGAGCAGCAACCCGCCTGGTAACTACATGGCGTGGCTGTTCCGTCCGGACTACGACTTCCGGGACTAAGGCTCCGGTACGTCCAGTCTAAGGACAAGGTTGACGAAGGCGCTCGCGCCCCAACGGGCGCGGGCGCCTTCTGATCAGAAAGGGATGCCCGGCTTTTCGGGTAATCTCACTCCAGGGCGGGTATCCCCCCCAGGGGGTGCCTCCCACTCAACCGAATACAAGCAAGGAGAAGACCTTCGATGAAGACACTTACGTTTCTTTTGGCAGTCGCACTCATCGGCATGACCGTGGGATCCCTCGGCTGCGGCAAGTCGGACGAGGTTGCCGATCCCACCAAGGACGCTGCCCCCGCGAAGCCGGGTGATTCGGGTTCCGCTCAAGCCGGCGAGTTCGCGGAGGCCGAGCTTCCCCAAAGTGGGGATGGCGGCGGAGCGGGCGGTACCGGAAACTAGTCGGTAGCAACCGACCACGACAGCGGCGCGGTTGAGGTGTCCCCGTATTCCCATCGGTGAACGCACTCCGTAGCCGCACAAGCGGGCGTAGCTCAGTGGTAGAGCATCTGCTTCCCAAGCAGAGGGTCGCGGGTTCGACCCCCGTCGCCCGCTCCATTCCCTCGCGGGCGCTTCATTAGCATCCCGCCGAACCCTTTAGAGGGTATCCTTACCCCGTGCCCAAGGCCCAGGCCAAGACATCCACTAAGCGATGGAAACCCGGCGACCGCGTCAAAGTGCGCCAGCGAAAAGCTACCGACGCCGAACGCGAAGGTTTCACCTACTTCGAGCACCTCGCCGGCCTCACCGGAACGATTCGAAACGTCTTCAACCAAGACGAGATCGCCGTCTCGATTGACTTCGCCTCTATGCCGGAAGGCATGCTGAAAGCGCACACCGAGGCGGTGAAGCGGATGAGAGCCAAGTTCCTCGCCGGTCTCAGTGAGGAGCAGCGCCGGGGCCTTTCACCCGAGGAGAAGCGGTTCAGCGCGAACTACGTCATCCTCGTCAAGGCCGGCGACCTCGAGCCAGGCCCCGCGAAGGCGAAAGCGGTGGACATCTCCCTCGAAGACGAAGAGGTTGAATCCTTCGAGGGCGAAATCGTTGCGCAGGGCATCCTGTACGACGACCCTGAGGTTCCCGAAGGCGCCCGTCTCTCCCCCGAAGACCTCGACAAGGCCGAGGAAGAGGAACTCAAGAAGCGCACAAGCCGGAAGAAAAAGCGCTCTTAACGAGCGAACCTCGGCAGCCGCTCGGCCACGTGCGGCAGAACCGGAAACGCAGCGTGCGGCTCCGTCTGATACCAGTAGGCGACCGACGAGTAGTCGTTCCGTTGCAGGTTCGCATGGCCGTGCTCGATCGTTACCCGGATGCTCTTCATGAACGCGACCGGGTCGGGCAAATGAAGGCGATAGCTCGTGCACGCGCGACGATCCGGATGCCGTGCGTCGTACTCGTGCACGCTTGTGCCGCCGAACAGATGCGCCCTATCGTGCATGCCCCATGCTTGCGTGAGGTAGTCCTCGCTGCCCGTTCCGTACAGGCTCGGTTCCGCCTCGCCGTCAATGAAGATCATGTCGTCGCCCTCTCCCCACCAAGTCAATTCAGGCACCGGCAACTCTCGGTCGCCGAACCGCTTTCGGAACAGCGCCGGGTCGAGGTTGTGTACGCTCAGGTTGCAACCAATGTAGTGGCCCCTCCCGAACGCCTCGAGCAGCACGTAGTTCTCGGATGGGTCAACGGGCGTATCGAGCCGATCCCAGTAGTTCACGCCCTGCTCCGCAAGGATTGAGGCGCCGGTCTCCGTCGGATACTCCTGTCGGTACTGGGCGTGGAAGTAGAGAGCGTCGGACAGATCCGGGTCGTTCGACGCGAGCTCCTCGAAGTCAACATAGAAGTAGAAGTGCCCGCAGGTCGCGTCGCTCTCGTTCTGCACGGTGATCCTCATACCGCTTCGAAACGGCATGGGCAGCCAGCAGTTCATCGCAACGCCGCCGCCCATGTTGCCATCGTTGTCGTGGTGTGTAACACAGTCGAAGGCAGCGTTCTGGAAGCTGCGCGCAATTCCGTGCCCCAGGCAGAAGAAGTCGCCGACCGGGACCTCGATGCTCGGCGTCTCCTCGTCGTCCCACCACGCGCGAAGCACCATCTTTCTCAAATACATCCTGTCCTCGTGGCCGATGGTCATCCAGAGGTGCCGGATAACCCCGGCGCCCTCGAACTCCGCCAAGACCCTCTCCTCACCCGGCTCGATGGCCCAAAAGTCGCGATTTCCGCCCGTGAGGTCGCGGCTCGAGAAGCGTCGCGGGCGGCCTCGGCGCGGAGAGAACAGGGGTGCTGCGTGGTACATCGCGGGCGGATTCTACTCCCGGACACCAGCAGCCCGCCAAGCGCGAGCAGCACCCCGGGTGGCCCCGTCTCGTCGCATCTGGAGCGATGCTCCCCGCCCCGGTGTCAGACACCGCATGCGCCGCTGGGCGCCAATTGAGTATAATCCGCACCGAACGATAAGTTGAACTGACGCCGTGCGGGGCGTCGCGCCCCCCTTTTTTGCGGGCACTTCTGCTTGTTTCGGGCGCCCGAATGCCCTGCGTAGCGTTGACCGAGGCGACTTCCGCCTCACAACGTTGACTCACAAAGGGAGGTCAAAGACAATGCGAACGGATAGGAGCGGACAGAGCTCGTCCGGCGCCGCGGTTGCCGAATCCGGGGTCCGGGCGGCTGTTTCCGAACACACATACTCGACAAATGGCGAGTCATTTGCCCGACTTCGATACGCGGTGAAGCTGCCGCGAATCCGCGGGCAGAGCCTCGCCCAGGACGAAGCGTTCTTCTTCCTTGAAGAAAACGGAGAGAGGAAGCGGATTCGCTTCCACGACTACGGCGAGATCTATCGAAGGAAGGGTCTGTACGAGCAACTCTTCTACGATCGGCTAAAGTGCACCTCGCCCACGCGCCTCGCCGAGTGGCTGCACCAATCATGCTCAGAGGAAGGCGAGCCGATGCAAGCGATGCGCGTGCTTGACTTGGGCGCCGGGAACGGCATGGTAGCGGAGGCGTTGCTCAAGTATGGAGTGTCGCGTCTGGTGGGCATTGACATTCTGCCGGAAGCGAAGGTTGCCGCCGAGCGCGACCGTGCCGGCGTTTACGACGCGTACTACGTCGCCGACCTGACCAAGCCGGGTGAGGAGCTGCTCGAAGAGCTACGCGAGTGGAGCTTCGACTGCATCACCACGGTAGCTGCGCTCGGATTCGGTGACATTCCGCCCGAGGCGTTCATCACGGGGTTCAATCTTGTGCGCGACGGCGGATGGGTGTGCTTCAACATCCGGGACACATTCCTGAACGAGAGCGACACGAGTGGATTCTCGATGCTGATTCGAGCGATGATGCAAACACAAGCTCTTGAGGTGCACCGCATGATTCGATATCGGCATCGCTACTCGATTGACGGAGTGCCGCTGATGTACTACGGCATCGTGGGAAGGAAGCGCGCCGAGATCGAGTGACGTCGCATGCCCGGCACAGACGGAAGCGACAACGGCGTCGTTCGACTCGAGGGCGTCGGCAAGTCGTATGACGGAGGCAGGACATTCGCCGCGCGCGATGTTACGTTCGCTGTAGCGCGCGGCGAAACCGTGGTTCTACTTGGCTCCTCGGGCAGCGGCAAGAGCACCGTCCTAAAGACTATCAACCGCCTCATCGAGCCGACGGAAGGGGTCGTCTTCGTCCGCGGAGAGAACTCCTCCGCCATGAGAGCCGTCGAACTCCGACGCTCAATCGGCTACGTAGCTCAAGAGGTCGCGTTGTTCCCGTTCTTGTCGGTCGCCGAAAACCTCGCGCTGCCGCTGCGCGTTCAAGGCGTGGGCAAGCAAGAAAGGCGCGCGAAAGCGCTCGAAGCGCTTGGATGGGTCAACCTGACTGACGACTTAGCCGACCGGATGCCGTTCCAACTTTCGGGCGGGCAGCAGCAGCGCGTCGGCGTGGCGCGCGCGCTCCTTGCAGGTGCGGACCTTCTGTTGATGGACGAGCCGTTCGGCGCGCTCGATGCGGTAACTCGCGAGGCGCTGCAAGACGAGGTCGTCCGCCTGGGCGAGGAGAAAGAGGTCAGCATACTCTTCGTTACGCACGACCTGTTCGAGGCTCTGCGCCTAGGCGACCGAATCGGCGTGATGCACCAAGGACGGCTGGAGCAGATAGGGAAACCGAGTGAGCTGATGAACCGCCCTTCGACCGACTTCGTTCGGGAGCTGTTTGAGAAGCCGAAGCGACAACTGGAGGTGCTGGAACAATAGGGGCGCGCCTGTGGGGGATGCTGCACGAGCGGGCCGGCGAACTGAGCCACCGCTTAGTAGAGCATCTGGTGCTTTCCTTGAGTGCAACGCTCATCGCTGTCGTCATCGGCGTTTCGATGGGCATGCTCGCCTTGCGGTCGCGTCACGTTCGGGACACGATCCTCGGCTTCGCATCCATTGTTCAAACGGTGCCGAGCCTCGCGATGCTCACGTTTCTATTGCCGTTCTTCGGCATCGGAACAAAGCCGGCGATCATCGCCCTCACGCTGTATGCTCTGCTGCCGATCGTCCGTAACACCTACTCGGGACTGAGTGAGGTGCCGCGCGCGATGCTCGAGATGGCGGACGCACTCGGGATGACCCGCACGCAGCGCATGCTGTGGATCGAGGCGCGGTTCGCCATCCCCTTCGTGCTCGCGGGTGTGAGAACGGCCGCCGTTGTGAGCGTGGGCATTGCGACTCTATCTGCATTCATCGGCGCGGGCGGCCTCGGTGTGTTCATCAATCGCGGCCTCGCGCTGAACAATACCGACCTCGTGCTGTTCGGCGCGATACCGGCCGGGCTCCTCGCTCTGTACCTTGACGGTTGCCTCGCGACGGTCGAAGGGTTCCTGAAGCCGCTCCGAAACACGCGACGGCTGCTTGCGCAAGCCGTGGGATTGCTGTTGATCGGGATAACCTCCGCGGCTGGATTGAGCACGATGAGTGACTCATCCGGCTCCGTAGGCGATGCCGATGCTCCGCGCGTTGTCGTTGGCTCGAAGAACTTTACCGAGCAACTCATCCTCGGCCAGATGGTCGCCGTGCTTCTGGAGGAGCGACTCGGTTATCGCGTCGAGAGGCGGCTCAACCTCGCGGGGACCGCCGTCTGCCACGAAGCGCTCACGAAGGGTGAGATCGACCTCTATGTCGAGTACACCGGCACGGCGCTCGCAAGCGTCTTGCAGCAGGATCCGCCGCGCGAACCTGATGAAGCGTGGCGCGTGGCGAAGGATGAGTACGCCCAGCGGTTTGATCTGGTGTGGCTGCCAAGGCTCGGCTTTGCCAATACATACGCGCTCGCCGTCCGCAAGCGCGACGCTCAAGCCAACGGCTGGACGGCAGTCAGCGACCTCGCAAGAGACGCCGACCGCCTGCGGGCGGGCTTCACGTCGGAGTTTCTTGAGCGCGACGACGGGTTTCCCGGCTTGCGCCGCCGATACGGTCTCAGGTTCGCGTCGGTCGTGGATATGGATCCGGGGCTGATGTACGACGCCGCCCGAACCGGTCAGGTAGATGTGATCTCCGCCTTCTCAACCGACGGGCGCATCGCAGCGTTCGATCTGTTCGTTCTCGACGATGACTTGCGCTTCTTCCCGCCCTACGATGCAGGCATCGTGGCTCGTGGAGAGTTCCTGCGGGGCCATCCTGAGGCACGCGCACTCCTCGAGGAGTTGTCGGGGCGGCTCGACGAAGAAGCGATGCGGCGCCTGAACCACGCCGTAGACGGCGAGGGCCGCGCCCCGATCGAGGTCGCGCGGGAGTTCCTTGTGGCTCGTGGTTTGATATAGACTCCGTAGCCGCGACGGCGGCGCTGGGTACCATGCGCGCCATGTCAACCACTAACCCAAGCGATTTCGGCTGAATTAGGCGCTTCGGCCCAGCAGCGCAACCCAAGAGAGGCGGCGCTCGCAGGAGAAACTGCACGTGAAAGAGCGCAAGCCCTCCATCCTCTCCTACGTCGGCTTCAGGAACCTGTTCCTGGGGCAGATTGTCTCGCAGTTCGGAGACACGCTCTACTGGATCGTGTTTCCGTGGCTGGTCTATGAGGTTACCGGTAGCGCCGGTGCGGTCGGCATCACGCTCGCGTTCGAGGCGTTGCCGTACGTCCTGCTCTCGTGGTACGCGGGAGCGGTCGTGGACCGTGTAGACAGGCGGCTCGTGCTCATCTGGTCCGATGTCTTCAGCGCGGTGCTCGTCACACTGTTTGCGGCGATCGTGCTCCTGGATCCGAAGCCGTCGCTTTGGGTCGTGTGCTCGGTTGTGTTCCTGCTTGGCTGCGTGAATGTGTTCGCGGCGCCCGCAAAGCATGCATCCACTCCGAGACTTGTGCCCGAGGAGCGACTCATCGAGGCGAACGCGCTCAATTCGTATGCCCAGAGTTCCATGCCGCTCATCGGCTTTGCGTTGGGTGCAGGCCTGCTCGGGCTGCTGAACGTCTTCACGCCGTCGCTGATGTATGTCGCCGTGTTCCTCTTCGACGCGTTGACCTTTGTCGGCTCTGCGCTGTTCATGTTCGCGCTGCCTTCGATCGTGCCGCAGCGGGAAGACGAACGGAAGGCTGCATGGAAAGAAACCCTCGAGGGGTTGCGGTTCGTGCGCTCCAACGAGGTGCTGTTCGTGTCGCTGCTCCTCGCTGTCGGGATGCACGTGTTCATCGCTCCGTTCATGCCGGCGTACGTTATCGTCGCCAAGGACGTGTTCGACGGAACCACCACGACGCTCGCCATCCTCGAGGCTGGCTTCTTCCTCGGCATGGTGTTCGGCTCGCTGGTAACTATGGTGTGGAAGCCAAAGGCGGCGGGCGTCGCGTTCTCCGTTGCGCTCGCGCTCGCCGCAATTCCGATCGTGCCTATGGGCTTCGCAAAGGACATGTGGACTTTCTTCGCTCTCAACCTGATCTGCGGGCTGTTCGTGCCGCTTGCTCAGGTTCCGATGAACACCCTCGTGCAGGTCATCACGCCCGATGGCTACCGCGGAAGAGTCAACTCGGCGCTTTCGATGATGGCTGCGATGGTGATGCCCCTCGGGTACTTGCTCAGCGGCGCGCTCATCGCTGCAGTCGGCCTGACGGGCACATTCGCCGTCATCGGAATCGGTTTTGGGCTAACCGCGCTGCTTGGCTTGGCGTCGCCCGGATTTCGGTCCGCCCGTCTGCCGGAAGGCGATGAGCCGCAACCCCCGGAAGAGCCGCCGTCCGATACTTTCTTCCCGCCCGTCGAGGTCCAGGCTTAGCTCAACTCTCGCTCAGCGCGGCGACCGTATCAGCGTACTTCTCGATAACGTCGTGCACGATGGTGCGCACCACAGGCTTGATGTGCGTCGGTGCGCGTGGGGACGCGACTTGCGCGACGGCGTCCCGACCCGACACCCGATGCTCGACAACATCCATCGCCCACTGCGTCGCGTGCTCGGGGTCAAGAACGATGTCGTGGTCGTTCATCAGCAGAAACGCGAGAGTGGCGACGAACGCAGTCGCTCTGTTACCGCTTGTGAACGGCTGCAGGCGCATAAAGCGCTCGAGGAACTGTCCCGCCTGGGTAAGGACGTCTTTGCTCTTGCCGTAGGCGTACTGCGCGTAAGTCGCCTCTTCGAGTTGCGCGTACTTAAAGTCGTTGACCTCTTTGGTCACCTCCTGGTTGATCCACAAGACGTCTTGGACTGTCAGGTAGTGAATCATCTCCACAGTCGCCACGTTAACGCGGATTCTACCGCGTTCGCGTGATTTTTGAGAGGTTCCGCGGGTTGTCCGGGTCCAGCCCCCGAGCCTGAGCCGCATGCCAGGCGACCAGCTGGGCGAAGGCAGAGGCGGGCAGGGGGCGCAACTCCTCGGGAAGGTCGGGCTGAGTCGGCGCCTGAAGCAACCTGCACCCGGCGGCCTCGGCTCGGGCACGGATCTCCCTCGCGGTCGAGTCATCGGCATCCGAGCCGAACACCACTGCCGCCGTCTCGGGGCCCACCAGGGCAATCGGGCCGTGCGCGAAGTCGGCAATGCTGAACGGCTTAGATGGCAGCAGGGCGCACTCCATCATCTTGAGCGCCGCCTCGTGGGCGACGCCGAAGTGGAAACCCCGCCCTAGTGTGAACAGGATGCCCGCCGCGGCCGCAACGGCAGCCTGCTCCCGCGCCACCGCCTCATCGGGGAGCGACCACTCGCCCGGCGGCTCCGGAAGCGGGGCACCGAGGGAGCGCGCGAGTTGATAGAAGGCAAGCAGCGACAGCGTAAACGTCTTCGTAGCGGCAACGGAGCGCTCCTCGCCCGCGCCCAGCAGGATGTTTCGCTCGGCCGCGTCGAGGACCGGCCCGTCGGCTGCGTTCGTGATGGAGAGCGTGCTGCATCCGACTCGTCGTGCAGATAACAGAACTTCGGCGACATCGGGCGCCGCCGCGGACTGGGAAACGCCCACCACCAGCGTGCCTTCCGGGTAGCGCGGAGTTCCGCCGTAGCGCGTAACGACGCTTGGCGCGCAGAGGGAGCAGGGCACGCCCAAATGAACCTCGAAGAGGTACCGAGCGTAGAGACAGGCGTTGTCGCTGCTGCCCCTCGCCGCGAATACGACCAGCGAGGGGCGCTCGATGCCGTGCGCCTGCTCGAACAAAGCGCCCGCCCGCTCCCGCCAAAGGGTGGGTTGCTCCCGAATCTCCTCGAGCATGCGCGACACTAGGCGCAGCATATCCGTCTCGGGCACCGGAGTGCCGGGGTAACCTGCCTCTATGGCGAACCAAGCAGCAACCGTTGCGGAGTACCTCGCTTCGCTGCCTGAGGACAGGCGCATGGCGCTGGAAGCCGTTCGGAAGACGATCCTCGAGAACCTGCCGAAGGGATATGAAGAGGGCATGCAGTACGGCATGATCGGCTACTACGTCCCGCACAGCGTCTATCCGCCGGGCTACCATTGCGACCCGAAGCAGCCTCTGCCGTTCGTGGCCCTGGCGTCGCGCAAGGGGTACATGACTCTCTCCTTCATGGGAGTGTACGGAGACCCGGAGGGCGAGAAGTGGTTCCGCGACGAGTGGGCGAAGACCGGTAAGCGCCTCGACATGGGAAAAGCGTGCATCCGCTTCAAGAAGCTGGACGACATTCCGCTCGAAGTCGTCGGCAAGGCAGTCAAGCGGATTCCGGTGAGCAAGCTCGTCGAGCGCTACGAGGCAGCCCTAGCCGCCAGGAAGCAGCGCGCTAAGCGCTGAGCCGGCCGGTGAGCACCGCGTACCTTGGTCGCGAATCTTGGCGCTGGTCTGCGAGAGGCGGGTGGTCGGCGACCTCGGTGAATGACACAGGATTAAACCCGCAGGAGAACATATGAACGTGCTGATCGAGGACGACGGTAAGACGTACAAGGTACTGGCCATCAGCGCGCCTCACGAGTTCGCTCACCCCTTCCCGGGCACACAATTCGTCTGCATGATCTGGGACCACGACGGCCACTTCACCGATGCCCAGCGCAGCGAAGTTGCCGAGCGGCTGATACAAGGGGGCTGCAAGTATGCAATCTGCGGCGGACAGAACTGCGAAGCGTGGCACGACGCAGTTGATGAACAGATCGTAGGGCGGCAAGTGGATGATGCCGACCCGACTAACGATGCTCTGGATGTGATGACCACGTGGCATGACGGCCAGACTCCGGACGATGTCGCGTTCTTCTTCGTCACATGCACTGACTTCGGCTACTACGACTTTAAGCACTACCTTGTCCTGCATGTCGGTGATGGCGAGACCATCGAAGAAGTCAATGCAGCGGTACGCTGGCACGCCATAGTAAAAGGGAGAATCTAGTGCCATCCTTCCGGGGCTTGGGCTTCTCGACCATCGCGACACACTCCGCGAACGCCAGCGAACGCGTCAACTCAATTCGAAGTCTTGCGGCGACATGCCTGCGTCTGCCAGTTCCAGCACCCACCACTCCATCGCCTCCGGGTCGGACGAATGCTCTGACGCAAGCTCGAAGTCACCGTAAGGTTCGGGCAAGTGCAACTCCCCATCCACTTGGCGAACGCGGCAGCCAATCATGAGGCCGGCCCGGCCATCGCGCGCCAGCGCCTCGAAGAACCGATGCGCATCGGCGGACAGCGGCAGAAGGTGTACTGGGACCTCAGTTATCCAGATCATTGTACTGATGTATCGCGCAACGCTGGCTGGTTGGATGCCGAGTTGCCTATTGTCGACTGCGCAGATGGTGATGATGGGCCCCAGGCCTCCGCGGCGGCAGGTGGTGGTGAGCCGGGTGGGATTCGAACCCACGACCCACGGCTTAAAAGGCCGTTGCTCTACCACTGAGCTACCGGCTCGCAGGCAAGCGTCCAGCCATAATCCCCCGCGTGCGATGGGAAAGCATCTGGTATCCGGACAGCGCTGTCGGACAGATTCTTTCTGCCGCGCTCGCGCCCCTCGGCTGGCTGTACGCCGCTGGCTGGAGAGTGTACCTGGCGACCTACGCCCTCGGCGTGAAGCAGCGCACCCGCGTACCGATTCCCGTATTCTGCGTGGGCAACCTGGAGGTCGGAGGCTCGGGGAAAACCCCGCTCGCCATCGCTCTCGCCGACTTGCTTGAAGAGATGGACCTACGCCCCGCGATGAGCGTGAGCGGGTACGGAAGCCCGGCGAGCGTCGGCGCCCGCCTGTGCCCGCCAGGTGAGCCGCTCGACGCCTTCGCCCACTGGGACGAGGCGGCGCTCGTGCGCAGGAAGCGACCCGCCCTGCCCCTCCTCATCGGGCGAGACCGCGTCGCGGCAGCCAAACTCGCCGCCGAGGCGGGCGCCCGCGCCCTGGTGCTCGACGATGGTTTCCAGCACCTGCCGCTGGCACGGGTGGCGGACCTCCTGGCCTGGCAACCAGACCGCAGAAACCGCCGTTGCCTGCCCGCCGGGCCCCTGCGCGAGCCTGAGTCGTCCGCGCGGCGAGCGCACGCGCTGCTCCTGGAGGAGGGCAGCGATGCGCCCGCTCTCGACCTGCCGCTCTTCCGGTATCGCCGCGTGTTCCAGGGGTTGATGGATGTCGGCACCGGCGCGGCGGTGGCTCCGGCGGAGGTGCGGGAGCCGGTGGTTGCCCTGAGCGCCATCGCTCGACCGGAGCGGTTTCACCGCGCACTGACCGACCTGGGGCTGAGCATCGCCTCCACCCTGGCCCTGCCCGACCACAGCCCCCTCGAAGGCCTTCAACTGCCGGCGGCTGCGACGGTCGTTTGCACCGAGAAGGACGCGGTGAAACTGGGCGGTCAGGCGCACAATGCGCGCGTACTCGCACTCGTTTCAGACATGGAGTTCCTTGCACCCGACGAAGTGAAGCGGTTCCTGCAGGAGCGCGTAGAGGACGCGGCTCAGTGAGCGGCTGCGCGCTCGCCTTCCTGTCTCGCCTGCTCTGCCTGATGCCCGAGCGCATCGGCGACGGTTTTGGTCGCGCGCTCGGGTTGCTGGCGCACGCGCTCGACCGGAAGCACCGAGAGCGTGCGCGAGCCAACCTTCGCATGGTGTTTCCAGATTGGAGCGACGAAAAGGTGCGGCGCGTCGCCCGCATGGTGTTCGCGCACTTCGGCAAGACCGGCGCGCGTTTCTTACGCGCTCCTGCGCTGTCGCGCGAACAGGTTCTCGCCTCCGTTCGCTGCGAGGGTCTGGATCTGATTCACGAGGCGCTCAGCGAAGGAAAGGGCGCGATCCTGATCACTGCGCACATCGGCAACTGGGAGCGCATGGCGCACTACTTTGCGCTCAACGGCATACCGCTGAGCGTCATCGCGCGCGACGCGAACGATCAGGTGAGCAACCAAGTGGTGAACCGAACGCGCCGCAGCCAGGGGTTCGATGTGTATTCCCGAACAACGGCGGCGAGGAGGGTCCTTCGCGACCTACAGCAGAACCGGTGCGTCGGCATCCTCCCCGACCAAAACGCGCAAGAGGCGTTCGTACCGTTTTTCGGCAAGCCCGCGGGAACGGTGCTTGGGCCTGCCATGTTCCACCTTCATGCGAACGCTCCCATTCTCACCACGTTCTGCATCGAGCGGCACGACGGCTCCTACGAGGTGACCGTGTCGCGCCTCGACCTACCTGAGCGAACCGGCAACCGAGAGGCGGACGCCATCGCCGTCATGGCTCGCATCAACCAGGCGATCGAGCAAGTCGTCCGCGAGCACCCCGAGCAGTGGCTCTGGCTCCACGACCGGTGGCGCTCAGCACGACAGGAGGGGCTGCTGTGATCGTTTCCCAGCAGGTTGTTGGAACGCCGTTGAAGGTGAGGCGCGATGTCTGAGCGAGTGCTGCTCGTCCGCCTCTCCGCCATAGGCGACATCGTCATGGCGTTGCCCGCAGCGGCAAGCATCAAAGCTTCCAACCCGGGCGCACAGGTTGCCTGGGTGATTGATCACCGACTTCGCGAACTCGTCTTGGGACACCAGTGCGTCGACCGCGTGTACGCGCTGTTCACGGACCGCAAGGCACGTCGGAACCCTGCACGATGGCGCGTGATGGTACGGCAGCATCGCCGCATCGCGGAGTTCTCCGCGGATGTGGGGGTTGACCTCCACGGTCACGCGAAGAGCGCTCTGCCGCTCTACTTCTCGAAGGCGAAGAGAAAACTTACGCTCGAGCCGAAGGACGCGCTGAGTCGAGCGCTCGGCGGTCGTCCCGTCCGCGTTCCTGAATCCATGCATCGCGTTGATGCGTACCTCGAGGCGATTCGCGAAGCGGGGTTTCCGTTTCGCCGCTACTCCTTCGACCTTCCGATCAACGAGGCGATTCGCGGCTCCGTTCAGCGACGGCTCGGCGACGGCGGGTGGATAACGATTCACCTCGGCGGCACCCACCCGAACAAGCTGTGGCCGATCGAGCGGTTCATCACCGTGGGGAAGGCGCTCGTCGAGCGAGGAGAGCGTGTTCTCATCGTCGGTGGAGCGTCCGAGCAGACCATGGCGCAACGGTTCCAGCAGAACGTCGAAGCCAACAGCATCGTCGGAGAAACCGGATTGCTCGAACTGGCCGAGGTCATCCGCCGCGCGAGGCTGCACCTCAGCGGTGACACCGGCTCGGCGCACATTGCCGCCGCAGTCGGCACGCGATGCGTTACCGTGTTCGGTCACATGCCTGCGGAGGTGTATCACCCCTTTGGGCAGCCGGATGCCGTCGTGCAAGCGGGGCGCTCAGCGGCGGACGTTTCGGTGGAGATGGTCCTTCAGAAGATCGAGGAGCGGCTGAAGTGAGCGAATCGCCGAGCGCCACAGAGCGCATCCTCCTCGTGCGCCTCTCAGCCATCGGCGACATCGTTCACACGATGCCCGCCGCCGTAGCGATCAAGCGGGCACGCCCCGATTGGACGCTGCACTGGGCGGTTCAGGCGAACCTCGCCGGTGTGCTCGCCGGCTTCCAGTACGCCGACCGCGTCATCCAGGTGCCCAGGCGGCCGAGCCTCGGCGACCTGATGCGGCTTCGTCGCCGGTTCCGAGAAGAGGGATACAGCATCGCGCTCGACATGCAGGGCCTTTTCAAGAGCGCGCGGCTGGTGTTCCTGTCCGGCGCGGGGCGCAGGCTGGGCTACTTCTTCCAGCGCGAGCTCTCAGGCCTCTTCAGCAAGGCGATCATCCCCGCTGCCGAACGAAAGCACGTGATCGAGCACTATCTCGCGGTGGCGGAAGCGCTCGTCGGCGACTCGGGCGAGGTGGACTTCGGGCTGAAACCGACCGCGGTCGCCGTAAAGAGCGTTTCCCCGATGCTCGACGTACCGAGGGCGACAGGGCGCCGCCTCTTGGCGGTAAACGTCGGCGCCGGGCAAGCGGAGAAGCGCTGGCCCCTCGACCGGTTCGTCGAGGCGATGCGGCTCGCCCGGGAGAAAGATTGGGAGCCGGTGCTCATCGGCGGCCCGGCGGACGTCGCCGACTGTGAGATAGCCGCCGCCGCCCTCGACCCGCCGGTCGCCAGCCTGGCAGGAAGGACGAGCCTCGAGGAACTGGTCGCCGCCATCGCCCTCACCGATGCGCACATGGGCGGCGACACCGGCTCGACGCATATCGCCGTTGCGCTCGGCAAGCCGGTAGCCTGCATGATGGGGCCGACCAACCCCGACCGCAGCGGCCCCTTCCGGCGACCCGACCAGGTTGCGTACCGAGGCCCCGACGCGCTACACGAAATCAGCGCGGAACAGGTCCTCGCCCTACTTCCGGAGTAGTGAGCCGCTCCCTGCAGTCGCCCCACGTTGCCAATAAAGAGGGCCGGGCACGAAAGCGCGCCCAGCCCATTGCTCCTCCCGGACGAGGCCGGGTTAGAAGATCGGGACGTGCTCGAACCGCTTGCCGAAGATGCTCGCGCTGTCTGCGCCCATCCACTCGTCGAGCACGGTCGCATACACCTGGCGGAAGTCCACCTTCCAGCGGATGTCGCCGCGGTCGAGGTTGTTCAGGTCCGGTTTGTCGCCGATGAAACCGCCTTCGACTTGCGGCCCGACTACGAACATCGGGTTGCCTGCGCCGTGGTCGGTGCCCTGGCTGTTGTTCTCTGCAACGCGCCTGCCAAACTCGGTGAACACGAGCACGGTTACCTTCTCGGCTTTGCCGATCGCCTTCATCTCTTGCATGAAGGTGTTCAGCGCGTCGCTGAACTGCTGCAACAGCCTCGCGTGCTGATCTCGCTGCTGGCTGTGCGTGTCGAATCCGCCTGCAGAGAGATAGATGACGCGCGTCTTGGGCGATGAGCCGATGATCTGCGCAATCTGCTGGAAGCCTCTGCCGAAGTTGTCGTTGCCGTAGGTGTGCTTCGATTCGTACTGCGACAGCAGGCGGTTCAACTCCGACATCGCGTCGAGCGCGGTGAGGTTGGCTTCGCGGATGGTGCCCGCCGATCCGCCTCTCTCCGCTCCCTGGATGTCACGCAAACGCCTCTCCTCGTCCGGGTCGCCGATGAGTCCGCGTATGTCGGCGAGGCTGGCGAAACAAGGAACGCTCACCTGCTTGCCCTTCAGGGCGACAGGCGTGGTCTGAGAAAGACCGAGCGCCACGACCGGGTTCGTCGAGCCGCCCTTCGCTTGGTTGTCGAGGTACTTGCCCAGCCAACCGTACGCCTCCACCGCGTCGGGGTTCGCCGTCTGCCATATCTCCATGCTGCGGAAATGCGAGCGGTTCGGGTTCGGATAGCCCACGTTGTGCACCACGGCAACCGACTGCGCGTCGTACAACTCCTTGAACCCCGTCATCGAGGGATGGAAGCCGATCGCATCGTCTACCTTCAGGACTTGATCCTCCGGAATCGCGAGCGTCGGGCGAACGCTGCGGTACGTTGGGTCGGACCACGGCACGACCGTGTTCAGCCCATCGTTACCGCCCGAGAGTTGGCACACAACGAGGATGTTGTCGGGCGCAACCTTGCCGCCCTTGGCCAACTTTAGGATGTCTGCGCGGGCGACCTGCGCCAACCAGGGCGGAGCGGCAAGACCCACCGCAATGATCGCGCTGCTGCGCAGAAAGTCTCTTCTTGTCAGTTCGTTGTCCATTCAGGGTCTCCTTAGCAGAGGTGAAACTCCGGCGCTGCGAACAGCACCTTGAGCGTTTCGTTCAAGACTCTTCCCGCGGTGCGCGGCTGAGAGAGCGCCTGCACGCCGCCGACTGCGTCAATCGTGCTCGCGAGTGCGGTCTTGCGCTCCGCCGGAATCGCAGCGTCGGTTACCTCGAGTAGGAAGTCTGCCGCTTCCAGCGATGTCTGCACGTTCGCCTGAGTGATCATCGCGGGGCCGAACGTTGCGATCGGTCCGCGCTCGGCGGCTATCGTGTCGGCGAAGCGTATGCGCTCGATCATTGTGCTGGTTGAGATCCACGCCTCGCCCCAATCCCAGCCGGCTACATCGGGCGGATAGAGAAGCTGCATCCCTTGGCGCGCCATTGCCTGATACAGGCCACCCAGCCCAACGAACCCGCCTCCGCGCACGTTTTCCGGTGGGTTTTCGATTGCGGGCTTCGCCAGCACGCCCAGGTCGAACTGCCTCGCCAAGGGAATGCAGAAGTCCGCCGGGCTCTTGATCAATTTCCGCACGCACTTCTCGCTCCAGAACTCGTCGCTCTTGGCGATCCACTCAAGCGCAGGCTTCATCTCGTAGTCGCTCTTCCTAATCTGCGACGCGAGCGCGTCCACTACCTTCTCTTCAGGGCTCATGTAAGCGAACCACTCCCACAGCTTCCGCGCAAGGTACTTCGGGCACTCCTCGCGCTCGAGCAGAATCGCAAGAACGTCATCGCCCCGAAGCGCGCCGCTCTTGCCGAGAACGCTCTTCTCGCCGCGGTCATGTTGCGGAATGCGATCCACAAACTCGAACAGCGGTTCGCCGTTCTTGACGACCTCCTCGAGCGCAGCTGGATCTTGTCGCGCGCGACGGAAGGTGGGGTTCGCTCGCCACGCCCAACCCGTGAACGCGCGTGCCGCCTCCTGGATATCCTGTTCTGTGTAATTCCCGATGCCGAGCGTGAACAGTTCCATCACCTCGCGGGCAAAGTTTTCGTTCGGCTTGCCTGCAACGTTCGTCTGGGAATCGAGCCAGAACATCATGGCGGGGTCTTTGCTTGCCGCCTCAAGGAGAACTCGAAAGTTCCCGTTCGCATGCTTGCGCAGCGTGTCTACATACTGCATCATCATGAACGGGTTGTTCACCTTCGACGCGCTCACGGCGAAGTGGTCGTGCCAGAAAAGAGTCAGCTTTTCCTCGAGCGGCCTCTCGGTCAGAATGCAGCGAACGGTCCAATAGATGCCCATGAACACGGGGTTGACTTGGATCATCCCATCGCGCCGAGGAAGCAGCTTCACCAAGTCAATCGTGAAGCCGACGGGATACTTCTCATAGTTCACCAGGCGCTCGATCGTGCCGTCTACGCCCAGCTTCTCATAGAACTGGACCTCGGCGCGGCTAGCCCCGAAGCCGAACCGCCGCAAAAGATGCGCCACCTGCTCGCGAGTCGTCATCGCCTTGTTTTCTTTGCTCCTGTGCAGGGATGATACGCTCCCCGTGGGCGGACGTTCACCACTCTGTTCATCATTCTGGCTCCGAGCGCGCCTCCTCGCAGGCGAAGGACGTGCGGACGAGGTGCCGAGCCTCCTCAGCCGAGCCGATTACGCCCATTCCCCTCATTTGCACCAGGGCATTCCCCAGCGCCGTCGCTTCAACCGGGCCGACCAGCACACGCCGCCCAAGCGCTGCCGCCGTCATCGAGTTCAGCAGGCCGTTCCGGCACCCCCCGCCGACCACGTGCACCACCTCGATCCCCCGCCCCGCCAGTCGCTCCACGGTGGTGATCGTCTCGGCGTACTCCCGCGCCAGGTTCTCCAGAATGCAGCGATACAGCCTCCCCTCGCCCTCAAGGGGGCCGTCCGCGATGGCTCGGATTGCCGAAGCCATGTCCAAAGGGTTCAGCAGCGTCGGGTGGTTCACCTCGAATCGAACGCCGGTCGGTCTCTCGGTCGCGGCGAGCGCCAAACACTCCTGCACCGACCGCTCGCCACGAGCTCGCTCGAGCAGCCAAAGCCCCATCACGTTCTTCAGGAACCGAAACGTCCCGCCAACGCCCCTTTCGTTGGTGAACCCCGCGGCGAGCGCCTCTGAAGTGGGGATCGGCGCCCGCAACTCGACGCCGACCAGCGACCAGGTGCCGGAACTGATGTACGCCCAGCCCTCGCCATCGCCGGGCGCCGCGACCACTGCTGCGGCGGTGTCGTGCCCTGGTGCGCGAGGGGGAACGCCCTCGCCCGCCTCGCACAGGGGGCCCAGGAGGGGCTGCACTTCGAGCAAAGAAACCACCTGCGGCTCCCACTCGCCGTTCAATCCGAGCATCTCCGACGTCGAGGCGATGGTGCGCTCAATCCGAACGTCCCCACCCGCCACGAGGTGATGGAGCAGGTCCGGCAGGAACAGCAGGCGGCTCGCTTTGCGCAACTCCTCGTCGCCCCGCACGCGCCGCGCCATCAGTTGGGAGGCGGTATTGAACACCAGCGGCTGGATGCCGGTGAGGCCGTAGCGCTTCTCCTGGGGGAGAAGCCGCTCCAACTCCGCCGCGCCGACCGCGTGCGAAGGGTCGCGATAACGAATCGGGTCCGCAATGAGCGCCCCGCCCTCGTCGAGCAGACCAAAGTCCACTCCCCACGTGTCCACCGACCAGGAGTCGAACTCGCCTGCCGCGGCAAGGGCGTCGCGAATACCAGCAACCATCCGCGCGAGGTCCCACCGCTCAAACGTGCCGTCGTGGTACCACGGAGTCGGGAACCCAGCGAGCGTCCTGGCGGACAGCCGCCCCGCGAGAAGCGTGACTTCGACCACGCGCACCGACCCCGCGCCTGCATCCACAGCGAGCACCCGCATGGCGGCATTTTGCCCGCCTGTCGGGTCACACGTGGCCCGCGGGCGCGGCGATGGCCAGCAGCGCGAGTCCCGCGGCGTAACTCAAGAGGCTCCAGCCAACCTCGCGCTTGTGGCTGTCGAGGTGCACCTCGCGGAACACCCAGACGCCCCAGGCGATAGCGATCAGCGTGCTCAGATTCGACACCGGCCAAGAGATGGACATCGGGATGAACACCATCGCCACGGTCCCCAGCGTCTGTCCGCTCATCCAGATGCCGCCTGCCGTCAGGCAGAGCGCAACCTCGCGCCTCGGCGCCCTCGGTGACCAACTCCGCTCGCGCACCCAGAACAGCAGCATGGAACTCGCAAGTACGCCCACACCGAGCCAAGCGACCGCCTGGTATGCGGTCATCCCTTCGCGGAGGACGACCTTGAGCGGAATCGCGTACGCACCGTAAAAGAACGCCGCGCCGAAGGAAGCGAGAATCCCGATGGCGAACGCGCGCTTGCGATCTGCCGGGTCCCGCCCGTTCTGGAAGGCGATAGCCCGCTCCGTCTCCGGCGCACCAGCCCGACCGAGCAGCACCGCCGCGAGCGTCATCAGCATCACTCCTCCAACAGCAGACACGAGCGACTTCGGGTCCTCGAACGTGTATTCGTGGAAGATGACGATCCCGTACACCGAGGCGAAGAACGGCGCCATGTTCTTCACCGGGGTGCTCCGGGCGACGCCGATGTAGTCCACCGCCGTGCTGTAACTGAGCGAGCCGAACGTCCAAATCACGCCGCAAGCGAACGAAAGCGCCGCCGGAAGGGGCGGGAAGTCGATGCCGCCGTCCGCCACGAGAGCGACCGCAACGCACAGCGGCGCAACAGCAAGGGAAAGGTAGTACTGATACCGAACCACCGACAGGCGGCTCGACTTGCGGGGAAAGATGTACGCCGCAAACGCCGCAGAACTCACCAGCGCAAGCAGAAAACCAAGCGCGGCGTCCGTCAAGCAGCCTCACTCCATTCGCCGAGATAGAGCACCTCCGGTTCCAACTCCACTCCGAACTCCTCCCGCACCCGCCGCTTCGCCTCCTCGGCCAGCCAGTGAACGTCCGCCGAGCGCGCCTCGCCGAGGTTGCAGAGGAAGTTTGCGTGCAGCGGCGAGATGAAGGCGTTGCCCCTCCGCAGTCCCTTCATGCCGCACGCCTCGATGAGGTAGCCCGCAGGGATGACGCCCGCCTCGCGCAAGTCGGCGCGCAATCCTTCGATGCGCTGCGCCACCTCGCGGTCGAGGACGTTCTTGAAGAACGATCCAACGCTAGGGTGCGGCGGCTGCTTGCTGATGCGCTGGCGCTGGTAATCGCGCGCCAGGTCGTAGATGTGCCGCGGCTCACTCGGCTCTAAACGCAATACTGTTTTGAGAAGGACGATGGGCGGGGGATTCGGACGCCGAAGAACCGAGTCGCGATACCGAAACTCCAATTCCTCTGGCGCAACAATCTTGCGAACACCGTCCCACACGACGTCCACCGCCGTCAGCAGGTCCGCAATGCTCGAACGGTACGCGCCCGCGTTGCTCACCAGCGCTCCACCCAACGTTCCAGGGATGCCGACCGCGAACTCAAGCCCGCCCAGACCGGCTTGCGCGGCTGCCAAGAAGAGGTCTTGGAACCAGCAGCCGCACTCCGCCTCAGCCTCGGCGCCCATCCGGATGCGGTCGCATTGATTCACCACCACGACGGCGTCCACGCCCGCGTCAGCAACGAGCAGGTTGCTGCCGGAGCCGATGACTGAGTGGGGAATTCCGCTTTCGTGCAGGCACGCCGCGACTTCGGCGAGCATCCCTATGTCCCGCACGGGCACCAGGTAGCGCGCGGGTCCGCCCACCTGCATCGTAGTGTACGGGCGAAGCGGCACCTGCTCCAGCACGGGCACGCCCAGTGGGAGGAGGCTCTTGACCTCGGGGGGAAGCGGCACGCGCGCTATTCTGACACGCGCGGATACGGCGTCTTCGGCGTGCTGATGCCCGGCTCGAGCACGTACCACGGGAGCAGCGCCTCCGGCGCAATCCACTCGAGTCCTTCAAGATACAGCGCCGCTCGCCGCGGGTCGGGATACAGCGGCGCGGTGAACGCCTTCCCGTAGCCACTCGCTCCTGTGAGGGCTGGGTCGGTCGCTGAGACCTCCCTCGGCGCGGCGGCAGGCTCGTCCCGCAGGAGGTACATGTCGCGGCGGGAGGGGACGGCGACCGTGCCGTCGGCGATTAGGTCGAAGGAAGGGACTCCGCCGACTCGGACGCCCTGCGCCCAGGCGAGCGTCTTGGCGACCGTAACGCCAACTCGCACTCCGGTGAAGGAGCCTGGGCCTACATCCGCGATGAACCCAGCGATGTCAGCAAGAGAGCCCTCCGCCTCCTCGAGCACCGACGCAATGACCTGGAACAGCGCAGCCTCAGCCTGTCTTGGCGCGTGTTGCGAGCGAAAAGCGATCACGCGCGTGCCGTCGAGAAGCGCAGCGGCTGCCTGTGGGGAACTGGTCGAGAGGACGAGAACTCTCACCCCACGCCTCCCCTCGGGCGAATGATGCTGACCCGGCGCGTGCCGTCCTCTCGCGCCTCGATGGACACGCGCCAGGCGTCCTCCGGCCAGAAGTCCGGCGCCCGTTCGGGCCACTCGACCAGGAGCGCATGCGTCTCAAGGAAGTCAGCCAGCCCGAGGTCCTCGACTTCTGCGGGCCGCTCGAGGCGATAGAGGTCGGCGTGGCAGACCTTCGGCTGCGTGTCGTAGAGGAACATGAGGTTGAAGGTCGGTGAGCGCACCTCCCCATCGCAGCCGAGGGCTTTCACGAAGCCGCGCGCGAGAGTCGTCTTGCCCGCGCCCAATTCGCCCGCGAGCAGGACCACGATGCCCGGCTTCGCCTCCGCCGCCAGCGTGGCGCCGATTTGCTCCATCGCCTCGGGGGAGGCAGCGACCTGTTCCATTTGCGATAAACTCACGCTTGGGTCCACCTGATGCCTAAGATTACTTTCCTCCCGTTCGCCGTTTCCGAAACCGTGCCCGAAGGAGTGGGGCGCCAATTCGGCAACCTGCTGGGCTCCGGGTTCGCGGGCGTCGACGGCGTACAGTATGAAGGCTCGCTGCTGATGACCCAGGAGCAGGACGGCACGGTCGCCCCTGCGCCGGCTTCGAGAGAGTTGCTTGACGAGGACGTTATCCGCCGCGTACTAGACCAGAACGCCGCCGACGCCGTGGTGGATGGGCTTCTCTCTCGCGATGACGACCGACTCTCGATAACCGTCCGGCTCTCGCGTCGAGACGCCGCACCCGAAGTTTGGCAGAAAGAGGCGCCTTTGGCGGACCTGCAGCCGACCCTAACCGAGGCTCACGCTTGGGTCAGCGGGCAGATGGGTGTTGAGAACGCCCCGCCGCTCGCCATCGAGGACAGCAAGCCGGAGGCGTACCTCAAGTACCTCGAGGGCTACGACGCCCTCGTTTTGGCAGCGCAGGCGCAGCAGGGACGCGCGCCGCGAATTGACTACCTGCGAGGACTCGACGCGCTCCTTGAGGCGATTGCTCTCGACCCTTCCCTAAAAGCTGCGTATCTGGCAGCCGTTCGGCTCGCCAACTCGCTCATCCAGGCGCGCCTCGCGCCGCCGCCCGAACTCGAGGCGCGGCTCCAGAAGATGGCTGACGGCAACCCGGAGGACCCCGCGGTACACCGAACGCTTGCCGACCTGTACCGCCTCACCGGTCGCACCCAGGACGCCATCAACAGCATGGACAAGGCGGTTGCGCTGGCTCAGGCGTCGGAGTCGGTGCCGGACGAAGCGGTCGCCGAGTTCATCACCTACCTCGGGATGCTGCAGCGCGCAGCGGGGATGGTTGCGAACGCGGAACTCTCCTTCCGTCGAGCCGCCGAACTGGAGCCGTACCCCAAGCCGTCGCTCGACCTCCTAACCGACCTGCTCTTCGATACCGAGCGATCCCATGAGGCGCCGGGTGTCTGGAGGCAGGTGATTGACCTGGCGCCCGAGAAGCCGGACGCGTGGATTCGCTATGCGAGCGTACTCTTCCGGCTCGACCGCAAGGACGACGCGCAGAGGGCGCTCGAAGAGGCGCTCGAGAAGACTTCCGGCGATGTGCTCATCAAGCGGTACCTCGCTCCACTTCTGGGCGACGCGGGGGAGCACGACCGGGCGATGGACTACTACGAGGACTTCCTCGACGAGTACCCCGACCACGCGGAGACGCTGCTCGAGTACGCGCGCACGCTACACGCTGCGGGCAGGGAGCACGAGGTGCCGGACGCGCTGCGCAAGGCGCTGGAATCGGATCCGGACCAGCATGTGAGAGCGCACGCGCAGGCATGGCTGTTCGAACTGGAGAACCCGAAGCGCGTCGAAGCGATGAAACTCGCCGCCGAGAAGGTGGAGCGAGAAGAGATTGCCGGCGCAGTCGAGGACCTTGAGAAGCTGGTCGAGTGGATGCCGGAGTACTGGAAGGCCTGGGCGTTCTTGGCGAATCTCTACAACCGCCTCGGCCGCCACACCGATGCGGAGCGCGCCGCCCAGCACACCCTCAACCTCTACCCCGGCAGCGAGCCGACCTACCTCGACCTGGCTAACTCGCTCATCGGTCAAGAGCGGCACGCCGACGCCGACAACCTGCTCACGCAGTTGGCGAATCACGGGCTTGCATCTGTTCCGCTGCTGCTCACGCACGCGATGCTGAAAAAGCGCCTCGGCAAGCCGGATCAGGCGCGGTCCATCGCCGCTGTGATTCGAGAGGCGGTCGGCCCCGGCAACCAGGATGTGGAGAGGGTGCTCGCCGAAATCGAAAGGCAATGAAACGGGGAGATGCGAACCGGGTCTAAAGGGGACACTCCGATGCTCTTGATTCCCGTCCTGCTCGCGCTGTGCTCTTCTCCAGCGTCGGCGCCCGCCCTCAACTCATCCAGCCTCCAACCGGAGAGAGCGCTGCTGGAGCCTGTGTACGACGGTTCGAAGCGCTGGGCGACCGAGCCGGGGGACCGCATCGGGCTTGGCAGTTACGTGCCGCCAAACTGGGAGGTGGCTGACCTCTTGGACGCCGGGGTCGCGTTCTTTCATGCGCAGACGGACGAATCAGGGCCGCCGGACGGCGGCTCGGGCAAATTCGACCCGGGGCTTCTGCAGTCTCAGAAGGAGAGCGTGGAGCGCCTCGGCGCAGGTTGGGGCCTGGCGGTTCACACGCTGTTCCCCTCCTTCGATGAAAGCCTGATCGTCGGCGAGGGAACGATGCGCCTCGACACGAGCGAGCGGGTGCCGGCGTGGTCGCCGTGGGACCTGGATCGCACCCGCTGGAGCGCGACCAAGTTCGGCTGGGTCAACCGCCGGTTCCCGAATCTGAATCACGTAGTGCTCGGCATCTTCGGGGAGTACGGTGACGCGTCGTTCTTCACCGGCTTGGCCACGCAGGACGCCGCACAGGCTGCGCTGTGGCGCTCCAGGGTGAGGGTTGACCCGCCCGGAGTCGGTTACTGGTCCGGCGATCCCAAGGCGCGAGCGTCTTGGCAAGCCGCGCTCATCCGAACTCACGGCTCCATTGAGCAGGCCTATGCCGACTGGGGGATCGAGGCGCCGGACCCACCCTCCGTACCCTATCCGGTCACCCCGGTCTATCCCTACGCGGCGCGCGCCGAGTACATGGACTGGTATAGATCGGCGATTCCTGCGCTGGCGGGCCGCTTGGCGGGCGTGGCTCGCGAGATCTTCCTCGATACACCCATTCTCGTACCCGTCGGGCCGCCGCATGACATGCCGGAGCTGGGCTTCGACGCCTTCTCACTTTTCTCAGCGGTCAGCGGGAGGGTGGATGGGGTTGTTGTGACGAACCTGGGCTACTACGACTTTGCCGCGAACTGGGCTCTCTCGCTGGGACGGATGCGGGGGGCGGCTGGGGCGACGGATACGGCGATTTGGGCGACCTCCCCCTCGCCGGGCAGCGAGGGGGACGCGAACCAAAGGCTGTTCGAGGTGGTCTCGCTGGGCGCACGGGCGTTCGTGGAGTGGCCTCAGACGTTGAGGCAGGGGTGGAACCCGGTTGCTGCAAATCGTGGTGCTCTGCGGTGGTTTCCTCCGCAGTGCGACGTGGCTGTGCTGTACCCCTCGACGGCGCAGGGCTTTCGCGCCGGGCAGCCGGCGCCTCGGCTTCTATATCGTGGCATGGTGGAGCTGCGGGACTTCGCCGACTGTGACGTGCTGGAAGAGAGCGCGATGATCGGCGGCGCGCTCTCAGGTTATCGGGTGGCGGTTCTGTACGAGGGGACGGTGTGGTCGGAGGCTGCTCTTCGGGCGTTGCGGGACTGGGTGCGTGGCGGAGGCGTGGTTGTGGCGTATGACTTCGGGAAGATGGCGACTCCGAGCGGCGACACGACGATTCACCAAGAGCTGTTCGGCTTTGCGCAGACCTTGACGCCCGCGGCTCCTACGGAGCGATGGGTGGGCGAACTGCCTCCCGCCTATCGTGTGGCACTCGGCTTTAGTCTTGATCCAGAACTGCTGCTCGGCTTCTGGGGAAGCGCCCAGCGCCCCGGCCGGGTGGCGTACAGCGGTGCGCAACTGCGGCTTCCTGTGGCAACCGACGGGGATGTGGTGGTTGCGTTCCGCTTCGCCCCTAGCCAGGCGGCATCCGGCAGCATGGCGATCTCCTCGGGGGATCGCGAGGTCGCCTCGGTCTCGTTGTCCGGGGGGCTGCGGCGGTTCCAGTTCACCGTGGGCGCGGCGCTGGTGGAGCGCGGAGTGCTTGAACTGGAGGTGGCGCTCGACGCCGAGCGGTTCGTGACGATTGAGTCGGTCGAGGTGCGTCCCGCGACGATGCCGGACGCGGAGGTAGGCGCGCTTTCCGGGCGCTTCGAGGCGCCCGTGTCGGTCTCCGACGTTCGCGGTTGGTCTCAGCGTATCGGTCGTGGCTTGGCGGTGTTCTTCCCCGGCAAGCGCCAGTTGTGGAAGCAGTACACGTCGGTCGTTCGGCACCTCATCTACCGCTTGAGCCAGGTGGACCCCGGTCGCCCGGACGCCCCGCTGCTGGACGACCGCGCCGACGGGGTTTACGTTACGAACGCCGGCAACCTGGTAGCCGCGCTGAACACGGGTCCGGAGGAGCGGGTGCTCTCCCTAAGCCAAGGGATGGTGGGTGTGGTTCCTGCGGGCAGGTGCGTTCTGTTTCGCCTCGGCCCGCCGGAGCACCGGGTGGTTGAGCAGGCAGAGGACTCCCCTTCCGCGGCAGGCTTGCGCATCCAGGCGTCGCCGTTCGGGACGCCGAGCGACAGGCCCAACATGGTCCGGGTGGACGCCGGCGAGGAGTTCGACTTGGTCCTCCAGGTTCCCGCCGAGGGGAAGTACCGCCTCTTCCTCAGGACGGTGCGCAGTGGGTCCCTCTACCCGGTCGAATGCTCCGTTGGGGAGGCGGTGGTTGTGCCGCCCCCGCTCATCGAGGCGACCGAGGCGTTCACGTATCGGGTCGGCGAGTTCACGCTCCCCGCAGGGGAGGTGCGCCTTCGCGTACGCGCCGACCGGGAGTTCCTGTTCGACTTCGCCGTGCTGACGGATGAGGCGAACGTGGTAGGATTCCGGCGGGCGAGCGGCCCCGGCGAACTTGCGCGGGGGTTGACTTCGTCCTCAGTACCGTGGTC
>JBFMFD010000007.1:0-30022 GCA_040752255.1 Armatimonadota bacterium | reverse complement strand
ACAGAACGTAGCCGCCGTCCTCAGCACGCCAAGACCAGTCGAAGTGCTTCGACACACGCTCCATCAACTCCCGCGCGGGCACGTCCTTCACGCGCAGGATGATGAGGTCCTCCTTCACGGCGGAGTCGGCTTTCAGACGAACGCCGATCCGCCCGGAGAGGTCGTCGAGGAACGTCTCGATCGTCGCGACGGGGTGGGAGACGGTTACGCGGGCGTTCAGGCGGCCGTCGTCGGGCAGCGGGCTTTGCTGGGCGAGCGCGGAAGCCGCGGCACCCACGCACGCGGAGGCGACGATCAGGGCGCGGCGCAACATCACGGCCCGCCTCCTCCACCGCGCCTGCGGCGGGCTTCTTCGATGGCTCGTTTGACTTGTTCTGGAAGTTGGTCTGGCGACACAAAGGCGGCGGAGGGATCGAACTGATTCCACATAACCGGTGCCCGCGCTACGAGGCCGTTTCCAAAGTCTACAGTCAGCGTCACTCTCACGATTCGGCACAGAGTCGCTTCCACTCGGCGGCCTCCCCGCGTTTCGTACCTGACGACTGTGTCCCCGAAGTCGGGGAGCGGCGCGTGCCAGACGATAGGCGAATTCGGTGAACCGTCGATCCAGACGAGATGGTAGCGAGCGGCATCAATCACGGAGCGGTCAAGGTAGACGCCTGCTGTGGACGGCAGCCCGTTCGGAGCGTACTCACTGATCTCCCATCGGCGTGCCGTACGCTCGCCGGATGCGAGCCCCGTCGGCTGGGCCCACCCCCTAGCGCGCTCACTTTGAAGCGCCGCTATCCACGCCCAATGAGCCTGCTGCGGGTTCAGCGACCGTGCCGGGAGAGCCTCGCCCGCTGCGAGGCGTGCGAGTTGGGCGGGCGAGAGACTGCCGAAGAGCTTTGTTGCAGCCGCCGCCCAGGGCCGTGAAGTCGTCTCTTCAAGCACCAACGACAGAAACGGATCGAGCAAATTGATGAAACTGAACTCCCGCCCGTATTGCGCAAGCGTCTCGATGGTGAGTCCGCCGGACGCGAGGAAGTGGTCTCTCACGGTGCGGAGCCGGCTGACACGGACGGCGTGCCTCCGATGGACGGCCCAGGTGTTCGATCGAGCAAAGATCCACCCGTCCTCCAGCCGCCAGGAGTCTCGAAACAGTCCGCCGAGCAATAGGTCTGCCTCTCGTATTCGCAGCATCTCCCTTGTCGGCGACGACAGTGCGTACGCATCAGCAAGGAGGTTGAGGTCGAGGGCGTCTGTCACGATACTCGCCAGACTGCCATACGGCCTCATCGGCAGCGATGCGCTGCCGCGGGCCAGGTACGCAAACGCCTCGTATACGAACCGCCGCAAGGTTCCAATCGAGTCGGTGGTAACAAGCTCATCGTAGGCCTGGCTGCGGATGATGCGCCCGCGCAAGCTATCTTCGGAGTGCGGAATATTTCCCTGCCGGGCGTCCCTAAGGAACACTCGCTGCGTAGCTACAACCCCTCCACGCGAGTCGAGCAGGATGATGTCGGCGGACGGCACGGGCGGGATGTCCAACGAATGGATAGAGTCCGACTCATGCGAGAATACGACTATCACTTCAAACGACGACGACGACGGTGTGATCTCAGGTCCGAGGTCCAATGCGACTTCGCGCGCCAGTTGGCGGAGCTCTGCCGGTACGCGCCACTGTGCCGCCGTAGGGGTGAGCGCGAACACAAGGCATCCCCGCTCACGCATCTGCTCATATTGCTCGTGGGTGATCCTCAGGAACAGGTGCGTCGCATAAAGGCCCGCGGGCGTTGCGATCGGCTCGAGCCTATCAATCTCGTAGTACAGCTCACGCCACTCTGGGCTGCTCGTGCTCACCTGGCGGAAGCGATCGCGAGCTTCTTGGAGACGCTTCTTGTTCTGCTCGAAGTCTTGCTCAATCGCCGGAAGGCGCGCGCGCATCACCTCCTGGGATCGCTTCAACCCGAGGGGCAGCTGCTCCTTGTACGCCTTCTCCTCCCTTTCTTTCTGCTCCTTGCTCTGATACAGAACGTAGCCGCCGTCCTCAGCACGCCAAGACCAGTCGAAGTGCTTCGACACACGCTCCATCAACTCCCGCGCGGGCACGTCCTTCACGCGCAGGATGATGAGGTCCTCCTTCACGGCGGAGTCGGCTTTCAGACGAACGCCGATGCGCCCCGAGAGGTCGTCGAGAAACGTCTCGATCGTCGCGACGGGGTGGGAGACGGTTACGCGGGCGTCTAAGCGAGAGTCATCCGCCGGCAGGCCGGCTTGTGCCATCGCGCACACCGGCGCGAAGGATAGAGCCGCCGCCCAGAAGCAGAGCAGGCCTATCTTGGCCATGCGCCTATTGTACTGCACCTCGCGGGACTTGTGTGGCTACTTGTAAATCGAGTACGCATCCCACTCCGAGTCGAGCGCGAGCCTTACCGCGCACAGCTGGCCGACATGGTACGCGTCGTGTAGGGCGATGTACTCGAGCGCGACGTGAGGGGCCTTCTCCGGATCGCCGCCACGGATCGCCTCGACCGCGTCTACGCGCTCTGCGCGCCAGGTGCTCAATGGGTCGGCGCCCTCGGGCAATCGGTAGGTGCCCCACTCGTATGGCTCGCCGCGCAGGGCGGCGATGCCCCCGCGGTAGCAGTCGCAGAGGTGCTCCGCCACTTGGCGGGGCGACATGATGTTGGGAAGAGGCTCGGCGTCCCAGTTCTCTAAGCTCAATCCCGCCCAGCAGGCTTCCAGCTGGCGGACTGTCGTCTCAATCGCATGCAAGGCGGTAGCATCCATGACGGCGGTTTTACCACGGCGACGGGTAGAACCGAGGGCGTGAGCCTTATCGTTGATCAGAAAGGGGCGGTGTTGCATGTTCGTTTGAACCGCCCGGATGTCCGCAACGCCTTCGACGACTCGCTCATTGCGGAGTTGACGAGCGCGTTTCGCAATGTGTCGAAGGATATTCGGTCCGTCGCCTTGTCGGGCGAGGGCAAGGTCTTCTGCGCGGGCGGAGACCTCAATTGGATGCAGCGGACCGCCGACTACTCTGAGGAGGAGAACCTGCGCGACGCCGAGGCGCTCGCCGCCCTGTTCCTTGCGGTGGATGAGTGCCCTTGCCCTGTCGTCGCGCGCGTGCAGGGCGCGGCATTCGGCGGAGGCCTGGGCTTGGTGAGTGTCTCCGATGTTGTTATTGCTGACACTGATGCGAGATTCTGCTTCAGCGAGGTCAAATTGGGCCTCGTCCCATCCGTTATCTCGCAGTTCGCGATTCGCAAGATCGGGGAGAGCACTGCTCGGAGGTACTTCCTGACCGCCGAGGTGTTCAACGCAAGCGAGGCGCAACGCGTCGGCCTCGTGCACCGAGTCGTGCCGTCGGAGCGACTCGACGAGGAAACGGAGGCCGTCCTGTCCGACATCTTGTCGAACGGGCCGAACGCCGTGCGGAGCGCTAAAGCGCTCATCCGGCAGCTGCGTGGAAAGACTGTTGAGGAAGGGATATCGCTCTCCACCAAGACGATTGCACACGCCCGTGCGAGCGACGAGGGCAAGGAGGGAGTTACCGCCTTCCTTCAGAAAAGGAAGCCGTCCTGGCAGGACTGACGCCGAGCCGCTTGGAGGCGCTCGCCCTCGCCCAGGGCAAGCCGCCAACCGCGGCGAACATCCGCTCCGTTGCAGAGGCCGTATCGCCGGAGGACGCCGCCTGGGCGTTCACCCAGTGGGAGCTGCGAGAGCGGGCGAGGGCCAAGTTCCCCGACGCCGAACGGATGCTGTTCACCCGCGAGGCTCTTGAGCAGGCGACCCCGGCCGCCATTGCTCGCTACCATGCCTCGATGTTCCCGCACGGTGCGCTGGTGGCAGACCTGACGGCGGGCATCGGCGGGGACCTGATGGCGCTCGCCGAGCGCGGCCCCGTCGTCGCGTTCGAATCGGACGAGGAGCGTGCTGTTTACGCGGAATGGAATGCCGGATTGCCCGCTCGGCGGGATGACGCGATGGCGGCCGAGTGGCAGTGGGAGTACGCGTTCTGCGACCCCTCTCGCCGCCGCGCAGGAAGGCGACTATCCGAACCGGAGGATTTCTCGCCGAACCCCGTCGAGGTGGCTCGGCGGATGAGCGGTCTGCGGCTGGGCGGCATCAAACTCAGCCCCATGCTGAGTGATGCTTTCCTGCGGAATCTTGGAGATTCCATCGAGTTCGTCTCTCATCGCGGAGAGTGTGTCGAGGCACTGATCTGGATAGGAACAGAGGCTAAGCCTGGACGTTACGCCGTCCAAATCGCCGCTGGCGGCGCGGTAAGCCGACTGGATGCGTCGCAGACGCTGCCTGCCCGCCGCGATGCAGCCGCGTTTGTCTTCGACGCCGACCCCTCGGCGGTGCGGGCGCACGCATTAGGCGCCCTGTGCGCCGAGCACGGCCTTCATCCTCTGGCGGACTCGGTCGGCTACCTCACCGGCGAGCAAGCGGCCGCCTCACCGTGGTTGCGAGGGTATCGAGTGTTGGCGGATGCGCCGGCGCGCGAGCGGGCGGTGCGCGAGGCGGCACGAAGGCTGGCGGCCCGGGTCGCAGAGGTGAAGTCTCGCGTGCCCGACACGCAGAGGTTCGGCTGGGTTGCCCGCGTGGTGGAGGGCGAGCGGCGGGTAACGGCGGTGCTGTATCCGCGCGAGCGCTCTGTGCGGGTGCTGCTCGCAGAACCGCTCGATGCCGGACGGTAATCTGCGCGTAATGGACCGCGCAAACCACGAAGACATCCGCATCGGCACCATCGTTCACGCAGGGGACTGCCCGGCACGCCTAAAGCAGATTCAGCCGCTCGGCTTCGAGTGCTTTCAGATAACGTTCGGCGGCAGCCTCGCCGGGCACGACCTCATGAAGTTGGCTGAGGAGTGCAAGCCATACAACATCAGTTGCGTTGGGCTTTACGGCAATCCCTTGCAGACCGATGACACGGTAGAGGAGTGGAGGGCGCTCATACAGAGTGCGCGTTCGTTCGGTTGCGACGTAGTCTCGGGATTCACCGGCGCGCTCGAGGACCGCCCGGTGGACGAATCGCTTCCCCGCTTCGGTGAGGTGTTCAGCGAGTTGGCGCGCATCGCAGAGGGCGAGGGCGTTCGCATCGCGTTCGAGAACTGCGAGATGGGCGGCACCTGGCAGCGCCCGAAATGGAACATCGCCCACTCGCCGCGGGCGTGGGAGATGATGTTCAACGAGGTCCCGTCACCCGTTCTGGGTTTGGAGTGGGAGCCGTGCCACCAAATGGTGTCGTTCGCCGACCCGATGCCCCAACTGCGAGAGTGGCACCCGCGTATCTTTCACATCCACGGCAAGGACGCTTCGGTGCAGCACGACCTTATTGCGAAGTACGGCGTTCGGTCGGGTCTCAACGTCGTGTGGCATCGTCACCCCGGGTTCGGCGAGACGAACTGGACGGACGTTATCAGTCTCCTGCGTTCGGTCGGCTGGCGCGGGGCGATTGACATCGAGGGGTGGCACGACCCGGTGTATCGCGACGAGTTGGAGATGACCGGGCAGGTGTATGCTCTGGAGTACCTGAAGGCTTGCCGCGGCGGGCGGTACGTGCCGAATCCCTCCTGACGGCTGCGGCATAATCGCCCCTCGGCATGCCCAAGAAGAGGAAACGGATTCTCATCGCCAACCGAGGCGAGATCGCGCTGCGGGTGATGCGAACAGCGCACGCGATGGAGTTTGACACGGTTGGGGTTTTTACGCCTGACGATGAGGGCATGCCGCATACCGAGCCGAGCGAGCGACACTCCGCAGTGCCGATTGACGACTACCTCTCGATCCGCTCGATCCTCGAGGCGGCGCAGGACACCGGAGCGCAGATGATTCACCCGGGCTATGGGTTCCTCTCGGAGAACCCCAAGTTCGCCGCCGCTTGCGAAAAGGCGGGCGTGCGGTTCATTGGGCCGCCTTCGCAAGCGATGCGCGCCGTTGGAGACAAAGCGAAGGCGAGGGCGACCGCACAGAAACTCGGGATCCCCGTTGCGGAGGGGCTTGGTCCGTTCCGCAACGCCAAGGAGATCGAGAAAGCAGCCAAGACCCTGGGCGCGCCGGTGATGCTGAAGGCGGTCGCCGGAGGCGGCGGCAAGGGCATGAAGCGGCTGATGACGCTCGACGGCCTGCGAGAGGTCATCGCCACCTCGCAGCGAGAAACGAAGTCCGCGTTCGGCGACGACGCGCTTATTGTGGAACGGTACGTCTTCCCTGCTCGGCACGTCGAGGTTCAGGTGATGGGCGATGGGAAGCGTTGCATCGCTCTCGGCGAGCGGGAGTGCAGCCTTCAGCGCAGGCACCAGAAGATTATCGAAGAGTCTCCCAGCCCCGGGGTGGACGAAGAGTTGCGCCAAAAACTGTTTGAAGCGGCGGTCGCGCTCTGCGAGGCGGTTGGCTACCGGAGCGCGGGCACGGTGGAGTTCCTCGTCGACGCTGACGGCGGGTACTACTTCCTCGAGGTCAACGCGCGACTACAGGTTGAACACCCCGTAACCGAGATGCGAACGGGTTTGGACCTGGTTCGCATGCAGATCGAGGTCGCCCAAGGCGGCAGCGTTCCCAAGCAAGAGCAAGTATCCTTCACTGGGCACGCCATCGAGGCCCGCCTCAACGCGGAGGACCCTTGGCGGGGCTTTCTGCCCAGCGCGGGACGGGTGCTGGCGTGCAGATTCCCAAGCGGCGAAGGCATGCGCGTGGACTCGGGCGTGGGAAGTCGCGTTAGTTCTCGCTACGACTCCCTCATCGGAAAGCTCATCGCGCACGGGGCAACCCGCGAGGAGGCGAGGGAGAAGTTGAAGAGAATGCTGAGGCAAACCGTCGTGCTGGGTGTGCTGACGAACCAGCCGTTCCTCATCCAACTGTTGGAGTCCGACTTCTTCCAGTCGGGCGAGACGTTCACGCACACGATTGATGGGCTGGACTTAGGCGACCGGCCGCTTCCGGAGCCGCTCCTGACTGCTGCAGCCGAGGCGCTCCGAGGCTTCGAGCCGCCGGGCCCCGCGGTTTGGCGCCTGGCGCGCTCGGGTGCGATGCGAACCGTGACCGTCATCGGCCCCGACGGTCGGATTGAGGCGCCTCTTGGCCGGGATGCCGAGGCATCGGCTCACCGGCGAGGACGCCGGGGGTACCAGGGGGATGCGGACGGAGTGGCCGTCGCCAGAGACCGCGAGCGCGTGTGGGCGTCGTTCGAAGGCGCGCTGGGCGTGTTCCACCTGCCGGACGCGGCGGGCGTGGAGGAAGCCTCGGAGGCGCGCGCGCCGATGACCGGCAGAGTCGTGTCGCTTCCGGTGCGCGTGGGTGACAAGGTGCGCGAGGGCGAGACGCTCGCCGTCCTCGAGGCAATGAAGATGGAGTATCGCCTTGAAGCGCAGGCACCCGGCGTCGTCAAGGAGATCGGCGCACGCGAGGGAGACCTCGTGGACCTCGGCCAGGTCCTGGTGCGCTTAGACCTTGGCGGCACGGAGTAGGGTTACTCGCCCTTTGGGTGGAACTCGAGCACTTCGGAGTTGATGCAGAACCTCAGCCCGCCCTTGTCCTTCGGGCCGTCGGTGAAGACGTGACCCAAGTGCCCATCGCACCTCGAGCAGAGCACTTCGAGGCGCACCATGCCGTGGCTGTAGTCGGCCCGCAGCCATATGGCGTCCATGTCATACGGCTGAAAGAAGGATGGCCAGCCCGTCCCCGAATCGAACTTGTGATCCGACTTGAAGACCGGCAGCCCGCAGCCGACGACGGTGTAGTAGCCGTCCTGCTTGTTGTCATAGAACCTTCCGCAGAACGCGGGCTCCGTGCCCTGGTTGCGCAGGATGCGATACTGCTCCGGGGTCAGAATCGCTTTCCATTCCTCTTCGGTGCGGATGATCTTGTCGGTTCGCTTTGGGCTGGAGCAGAGGAAGCCCTTGAAAGGCCCCTCGGCGAACCGTCCGTCCTTCACCTTCCAGTTCAGGACTTTCTCGCCTGCCGCCTGCTTCTCTTCGCCGCCGGCGCCGACGCGGAACGCAAGGAAGAGGACACCGACGAGCGGCAGGACGCCGAGCAACAGAATCTTCATGTCTCTATTATACGCCGCCCAGCCGCGCAGCGCACGGTGGAACAGGGCAAGGACGGCGGGCGTTAGGAAAGGTAGACTACTGACGCCCCGACCCGGGCGGGACAACATCCCCGTCCTTTGAAGGACTGTTCCGTTCGGGGCCGGCCGCGGAACGAGCGGCGGCGCCGGAGCAAGGAGAAACGGAATGTATCAGGCCCCTCTTCCTGAGGAATACGCGCGGCTGTCTCCCGATGAGGCTCGCAAGCGCATCGTCGCCGCTAAGGAGGCTCTGGGCGACCGGGTGGTCATCCTCGGACACCACTACCAGCGCGACGAGATCATCGAGCATGCCGACTATCGCGGCGACAGCTTCAAACTCGCAAAGGACGCGAACCGCCATCCGGAGGCGGAGTTCATCGTGTTCTGCGGCGTTCACTTCATGGCGGAGAGCGCCGACATCCTGACGCCCGACCATCAGAAGGTCATTTTGCCGAACCTCGCCGCGGGATGCAGCATGGCGGACATGGCGAACCTGTTCCAGGTACGCAACTGCTGGCGGCACCTGACGGAGCGGTTCGACGCGGCCAGCATCATCCCGGTAACGTACATCAACAGCGCGGCGAACCTGAAGGCGTTCGTCGGCGAGAGGGACGGAACTGTCTGCACCAGCACGAACGCGCCGAAGGCGGTGGAGTGGGCGCTGCAGCAAGGCGAGAGGGTTCTGTTCTTTCCCGACCAGCACCTGGGGCGCAACACCGGGGTGAAACTGGGTTACGATCCAGAAGCGGACATGGTGGTGTGGGATCCGCACCAGCCGCTCGGCGGAAACAGCGAGGAAGCGCTGCTGCGGGCGAAGTTCATCCTTTGGAAGGGGCATTGCTCGGTGCACAAGAGGTTCACCGTCGAGCAAATCCAAAAGGCGCGAGCCGAGCACCCCGGCGTGAACGTGGTCGTTCACCCCGAGTGCGAACTCGAGGTCGTGCGCGCAGCGGACCTGAACGGGAGCACCGAGTTCATCATCAACACGGTAACTGCAGCCGAGCCGGCCACTTCCTGGGCGGTGGGCACCGAGATCAACCTTGTCCAGCGCCTCGCCAAGGAGCACCCGGACAAGACGATCTTCTGCCTGGACCCGATGATCTGCCCCTGCTCGACGATGTATCGAATCCACCCTTCGTTCCTGTGCTGGGCGCTGGAGAGCCTCGTGGCTGGGACGCCGGTCAACGTAATCGAGGTTCCGGCGAAGGTGAAACACTTCGCGAAGCTGGCCCTGGATCGCATGCTGACCCTCGTGTAGCCCTCGTTCGAGCCATACTGCGAAGGCAGGTTGTCGGAAGTAAGCGCGTTCACCCGCATCGCACCGTGGTACGAGGCGCTCATGTCGGGCGTGCCGTATCCGATGTGGCTCGCCTACCTCAAGTTGGTGTGGTCATACTGTGCGGCGCAACCTCGCTCCGTTCTCGACGTCTGCTGCGGGACGGGGCGTCTGTCGCGGATGCTTGCCGCGGAGGGGTATGACGTCGCCGGAGTTGACCTCAGCGCGGGCATGATCTTCGAGGCGAGGCGACGCGCTGCCGAGGAGGGGTTGGCCATTCGGTACGAGGTGAGCGACGCGGCGGAGTTTCGGCTAGGCTCGACGTTCGACGCCGCCTTCAGCTTCTTCGACTCGCTGAACTACATCACCCAGCCCGAGCGCCTGCGCTTAGCGTTCGAGCGGGTTGCGGAGCACCTCGTCCCCGGCGGCTGGTTTCTGTTCGACCTCAACACGGCGTATGCCTTCGAGAAGCGGATGTTCGACCAGAAGGAGACCCGAGCGGACGCCCCGGTGCGCTACTTGTGGAAGGGGGCGTGGGACCCGCGGACGCGCCTCTGCACCGTTACGATGGACTTCGAGGCGGAGGGCAAGCAGTTTCGCGAGGTTCACGTTCAGCGGGCGCACTCCCCTGACGAGGTGGAGCGGTTCCTGCATGAGAGCGGCTTCGACCGGGTGGAGGTGTTCGACGCCTACACGCTCGGCCCGCCGAGGCGGAGGAGCGACCGGATTCACGTCCTCGCGCGCCGAAGGACCGAGAGCGGATAGAATACACGAGAAGCGATGAGGCGGTTTGCTGCGTTTGTAGTTTGCCTGGGTGTGACGGTTGCCTCCGTTGGGATAACGGGGTGCAGCAGCGACAAGAACGGGGCGCCTGCGGCGCTCACGGGCACGCTGTCGGTTCGGATTGACTGGCCCGGGCGCACCAGGTACGTGCCTCCTTATGCCAACAGCGTCGTGCTCGAACTGAAAATAACGCAGACGGGCGAAGTGCGGACGCTCACGGTGAACCGAGGCCCCAACGACTCTCCACACACGGGGCAGGTCACCTTCCCCGACCCGGTGCTCGCAGGCTCTCATCTGCTCACGATGAAGGCATACGAGGGGCAGGACGGCGCCGGGGAGCTGGTGGCCTCCGGCAATCGCGTCATCACGATCCGCGCGAAGGAGACGACGAGCGTAAACGTCTCAGCCGACCTGCAGTCGAGAGTGAGCGCCGTCTTCATTGACAATGCTCCGACGACGTTCCAGGCGGGCAACCAGACGACGCTGGTCGGCCATGCCGAGGATGAGAACGGCCAGACTTTGATGCTCCCTGCTGGTGCGCTTCGCTGGGCGATAACCGCGGGGCAGGCGTTTGCGACGATTGATCCGATCACCGGCCTGTTCCAGGCGAACGCTCCGGGCGAGGTTTCCGTGCAGTTCTCAGAACCGGGCGCGGGCATTGAAGACACCGCCGACATCACCATCATCGCGCCACCGCCGCCCGGCTTCGGCAACGTTGCCGTCAGCGTGGACTGGCCCGGCCGCTCGCGCTATGTTCCACCGTACGCAAACAGCCTTGTGGCGACCATCGGCACCGAGAGCATCACGATCAATCGCGACGGCGATGGTCCGTCTACCGGCAGCCGCCACTTCCCCAACCCGTTTGACGTAAACGGCAATCCATACACGCTCGAACTGGAAGCGTACACGCTCGTGGACGGCCAGGGCACGAAGGTGGCAGAGGCGTCGCTGACGATCAACGTGATAGACGGCGAGACGCTCAGCATCAACGTGTCGGGCGAGCTCGAGTCGGTGATTGACCGCGTCGTCATCGAGGGGCCTTTCACGGTTCAGGTGAACGAGACGGTGCAGATGATCGGCCACGCCAGAGACGCCAGCGATACGATCATCCTGCTCCCGGCAGGCGCTCTGACTTGGAGCCAGGTGTCGGGCGCCGAATTCGGAACGATTGACTCCTCGGGCCAGTTCCAGGGCTTGTCGCCGGGTGTGGCGCGAGTGCGACTGGAAGAGCCGGGCGCCGGCGTGTTCGCCGAGGCGGACATCACGGTTGTCGCCGCGCCGCCGCCACCGCCGGTGTACAAACTGGTGTTCACGCGGGACGAACTGGACAACCCCGAGGTGTACTTCATGAATTCGGACGGCTCCGGGCTGCTGAACCTTTCGAACTGGTCCGGACTTGACGAGAAGCCCGAGTTCGACGCCACCGGCTCGCGGGTCATCTACGCTTCGACCCGCGACGAAGGCGAGTGGACCGACATCTACGTCATCAACAGCGATGGGACGAACCGGCGGAGGCTGACCGACTCTTCAGGGCCGGACACCGACCCGGCGATCAGCCCTGACGGCACAAGGTACGTCTTCACCTCGCGGCGAAGCGGGAACTTAGATGTCTACATCGGCGACACCGCCGGCCTAGAGCAGAACATCGTCCAGATAACCAACAACCCGGCTATCGAGTCGAATCCGGTGTTCAGCCCGGACGGAGCGCTGGTGCTGTTCACATCGGATGTCAACGGCACGAAAGACCTGTTCGTTTACGACGTGAACTCGCAGACGGTAACGCCGATCGTCACCGGCCCGGGCGAGGATTACGACGGCCGCTTCAGCCCGGACGGCACGAAGATCGTCTTCGCTTCTGACCGCGACGGGAACCCGGAGATCTACGTCTACGACATCAACCTGATGACGACGACGAGGCTCACGTTCCGAGAATCTGTAGACGAGCGGCCCGCGTTCACTCACGACGGACTGCGCATCGTGTTCGTGTCGGATCGAACCGGCAATATGGAGGTGTTCATGATGAACGCCAACGGCACCGCCGCGACGAACCTGACCACGAACACGAACGACGACTTGGACCCCCACACGCCCCGGCTGCCTTAGGCGTGCAGGAGATGGCGGCTTTCGTGTCAAACTCCGGTCTTCGGAGAAGGTTCGACCATGCCTGACACCATCGAGGCTTTGTTGAAGGAGGGGCGGAGGTTTCCCCCGCCGGGGGCGTTTGTCGCGCAGGCGAACGTTACCGACCCTGCCGTCTACGAGGATGCGGATCGGGACCCCGTCGCCTTCTGGGAGAGTTGGGCGAGGAAACTGGATTGGCTTGAGCCGTGGCACACACCGCTGGTGTGGGAGGAGCCGTACGCGCAGTGGTTCGTCGGCGGCAAACTGAACGCTTGCGCGAACTGCGTGGATCGGCACGTCGCGGCCGGCAAGGGAGGGCGGCCGGCGATCCTATGGGAGGGCGAGCCGGGCGACACGACGATCTGGACGTACGGCGAGCTGCTCAGACAGGTTTGCAAGATCGCCAACGCGCTCAAAGCGCTTGGCGTCCGCCGCGGCGACATCGTTTGCATCTACATGCCGATGGTTCCGGAGATCGTGGCGACGATGCTGGCGTGCGCGCGGATAGGAGCAGCGCACAGCGTCGTGTTCGGAGGATTCAGCGCGGAGTCGCTGCGAGAGCGCATCAACGACGCGGGCGCGGTGGTGGTTGTAACCGCGGACGGCGGTTGGAGGCGCGGCAGCGTGGTGCCTCTGAAGAGGATTGTGGACGACGCCCTGGGCGCCGCGCCGAGCGTTCGCAAGGTGCTGGTTCTCGAGCGCGTCGGCGCAGAACAAGCGCCGATCGGGGGGACGGAAGGCAGGGACGTGCGCTGGCAAGAGATCGTCCCGCAGCAACCTGACGACTGCCCATGCGAGGCGATGGACAGCGAGGACCTGCTCTTCACACTGTACACAAGCGGCTCAACGGGGAAACCGAAGGGCATCGTCCACACGACCGGCGGCTACCTAACGGGAGTGCTTGCAACCTACAACTGGATCTTCGATCACAAGGAGAGCGACATCTTTTGGTGCACGGCGGACTGCGGCTGGGTGACCGGGCACAGTTACGTCGTGTACGGACCTCTCGCGAACTGCGCGACCATCGTGCTCTATGAGGGGGCGCCCGACACGCCGGACAAGGATCGTTTCTGGCGCATCATCGAGCGGCACAAAGTTACGGTTCTCTACACCGCCCCCACCGCAATCCGGGCGTTCATGAAGTGGGGCGACGAGTACCCAGAGAGGTGCGACCTCTCGAGCCTGCGCCTGCTCGGCTCGGTGGGCGAGCCGATCAACCCGGAGGCGTGGGTCTGGTATTGGAAGCACATCGGAGGCGGCAGGTGCCCGGTTGTGGATACGTGGTGGCAGACCGAGACGGGACACATCCTGATTTCGCCGCTGCCGGGCATCACGGAGTGCAAGCCGGGTTCCGCGTCTCGCCCGTTCCCGGGCATCCGCGCCGAGGTCGTGTCGGAGGGGGGCGCCGTGTTGGACGGCGTTGTGGGGGGCTACCTCGCGATCACGCACCCCTGGCCGGGGATGCTGCGCGGCCTGTGGAAGGATCCGGAGCGCTACATTGAGACGTATTGGAGCCGCTTCCCCGGCAAGTACTTCCCTGCCGACGGCGTGAAGCGCGACGAGGACGGGGACTTGTGGCTGCTCGGCCGCGTTGACGACGTGATGAACGTCGCCGGGCACCGGATCAGTACGATGGAGGTGGAGAGCGCGCTGGTGGATCACCCGGCGGTCGCAGAGGCGGCGGTCATCGGGCGGCACGACGACCTGAAAGGGCAAGCGATCAGCGCCTTCGTGCTGCTTCGCGCCGGTCACGAGCACGACGCGATCGAAAGCGAGCTGAGGCAACACGTTGCGAAGGTCATCGGGCCTATCGCGAGGCCGGATGAGGTGTTCATCTGTGCGGACCTCCCCAAAACGCGCAGCGGCAAAATCATGCGCCGCCTTCTGCGCGACATCGCGGAAGGTCGGGCGCTGGGGGACACGACGACGCTTGCGGACGCGGGTGTGGTCGAGGGGCTGCGAAAGCAATACGAGCACATCGAGAGTTAGACATGGGAATCGCCGTCTATCCCGGAACCTTCGACCCACCGACGCTCGGCCATGTGGACATCATCCGCCGCGCGGCGGGGCTCTTCGACCGAGTCATCATCGCGGTCGGAGCAAACCCGACGAAGCGCCCGCTGTTTGGGTTGGAGGACCGCCTCGCGATGCTTGAGGAGATTGCGGCGGAGTTCGAGAACGTTGATGTCGAGCCGTTCTCGGGGTTGCTGGTGGAGTTTGCTCGGGAGAAGCGCGCCTCGGTGGTCATTCGGGGGCTTCGCGCGGTTTCCGACTTCGAGAACGAGTTCCAGATGGCTCTCGCCAACCGCACCCTGGCTCCCGATGTGGAGACAATCTTCCTGATGACAAGTGCAGACGTGATGTTTGTTTCGTCCAGTATTGTGAAAGAGATTGCGCGACTGGGCGGCGATGTGCGCAAACTGGTGCCCGAGCCGGTGGCGCGGAGGCTGCAACAGCGCACCGTTGAGGAGGTCTGACCAAGAGTGGAAGTCATCAAAGCGTTGGAAGAGTTGAGGCAGCACCTGGAATCCACGCGCCAGTTCCTCGGCATTACCTTGGGTCTCAACAAGGAGGAGTGCGCCGTGATTCTTCGGAAACTGCACGCCCTGCTCCCCGAGGAGATACGACAGGCGGCGCAGATTCGGGATGAAGCGAACCGCGTACTCAACACCGCCAAGCAGGAGGCGGAGACCATCGAGAACCGCGCACGAATCGAGGCGCAGCACGTCATTGACGCTGCCCGCAAGGACGCGGAGCAGACGCTACAACGCGCCCGAATGGAGCAGGATAGGATGCTCAACGAGAACGAGATTCTGCGCATCGCGAAGGCTGAGGCGGACAAGACCCGCGCCGCCGCAGAGACCGAGGCGAACCGTCTTCGGCGAGAGGCGGACCAGTATGCCCACGACGTGCTCACGAAGTTAGAGAACGTCGTCTCCAGGGTGCTCGGGACGGTTGAGAAAGGGCGCTCAGAGTTGCATCGCTCGCTAAAACCACAGGACGCCGCCGCGCTGCCAACCGACGGCGAGCAGTGAGCCTGGAGGTAGACTGCCGCCCGGTCTCCGCAGGCAATGCGAAAAGCACGACTCTTCGACCTGAACGACGCGCTCCAGCACCCAGGACGCACGGTCACTCTCCAGGTCAGCACCAACCTCGAAGAGGAGACGGACCTCGATTTAGTTGAGCCCGTCGTAGGCGAGCTTTCCGCCGTCTCGACCGGCCAGATCCTCGTGATTGAGGGAGTGCTGCACACGACCGTCGTGCTGGAGTGCGCGCGATGCACCGAGCCGGTCGAGGTGCCCCTCGAGTTCGAGGTGCACGAGGAGTTCCCGGTTGAAGGCGTCGCGGCAGGCTACGGTAGTGGCGGAACCGCATACGTGAAGCCGGGTGAGGACGCGGTCATGTTCAAGGGGAACAGCCTGCTCTATGAAGAGTTGATTCGGCAGGACATCTGGGGCTGGATGCCGTTCACGGCCCTTTGCCGGCCCGACTGCCCCGGGGTCGAGGTGCCGAACGCCTCGCCGAAGGGGCGTCCGGAGTTTCAAATCCTCTCCAGTCTGCTGGAGGACAAGGAGGAGCGGGGCTAAGGATGCGCATCGCGCTCGACGCCATGGGAGGCGACTTCGGCCCGCGCGTTACCGTGCCGGGAGCCGTGGCGGCGTCGGAGCAGATTGACGGTGAGGTGCTGCTCGTCGGCAACCCGGAGGCGATCCTGTCTTCGGCGTCGCGCGACCTGCCTTCGAACGTGCGGATTGTGCCGGCCAACGACGTTATCGAGATGGGGGAGGAACCGGCGACCGCGGTTCGCCGCAAGCGTGACTCGTCTCTCGTGGTGGCGGCGAACCTTGTGCGAAGCGGCGAGGCGGATGCGTTCGTTTCTGCTGGGAACACCGGGGCGGCGGCGGCGGCTGCGCACCTGTTTTGGAAGTGCATCCCGGGCGTCTCGCGTCCTGCGATCGCGACCATCATTCCGAGTCGCCGCGAGCGGTTCGTGCTGTTGGACAGCGGTGCAATGCCCGACGCGACAGTCCGCAACCTGCTGGAGTTTGCCGTGATGGGCGCGGCGTACGCCGAGGCGGTGTTGGGCATTCGCTCGCCGAGCATCGCGCTGCTGAACATAGGCGAAGAACCGAGCAAGGGCAACAACCTGACCAAAGAGGCGTACAAGGTGTTCTGTGCGAACCTGCCTAACTTCATCGGTAACATCGAGGGCAAGAGCCTGTTCGACGGCAACGCGGACGTCGTGGTGTGTGACGCATTCGTGGGTAACGTCCTGCTGAAGACGGCGGAGGGTCTCGGCGCGTTTGTCATGGAGATGTTCCGCGAGAGCGTGCCGAAGAACCCGATCCTTCGCCTGCCGCTCTTGCTCCTTAGGAAGGGATTGGAAGACATGAAACGAAAGATGGACTACGCCGAAATCGGCGGTGCGCCGCTCCTCGGCGTGAACGGAATCTGCTTCATCTGCCACGGGCACAGCGATGAACGCGCCATTCGTAACGCCCTGCTGAACGCCCATCGTGGGTATGCGGGGCACCTGACGGACCTGATCGCCAAGCGGGCGGCTGCGCTGGGAGGCGAGGCAAGTGCCTGATCGAGCCGTCATTCAGTCCATCGGCATGGCGGTCGCAGACCGCGTCATGACGAACGACGAGTTCGAGGCGATCGTCGACACCTCCGACGAGTGGATTCAGACGCGCACGGGCATCAAGGAGAGGCGAATCGCCGAGCCGGGGCAATCCTCGTCCTACTTCGGCACCCGCGCGGCGAGAGAAGCGCTCGAGCGAGCCGGCAAGAACCCGGAGGAGGTGGACATGGTCGTTTGCGCCACCGTTACGGGAGACTACCTCTTCCCCGGCACCGCCTCTCTGATTCAGGACGCGATCGGCGCGAAGCATGCAGGCGCCTATGACCTCGGCGCGGCGTGCGCGGGCTTCATCTACGCTGCCGAGGCCGCCGCCGGAATGATTTGCAGCGGGACCATCAGCAACGCGGTGGTGGTGGGCATTGACACGCTGACTCACTTCGTTGACTGGAAGGATCGCTCCACGTGCGTGCTCTTCGGCGACGGGGGCGGAGCGGTCTTCATGGAGCGCGAGAGGGACACCGACCGCGGCATCGTCGCCACCGTCATGCTCTCCGACGGCTCCGGCGCGAGGCACATCAAAGTCGCGCAGGGCGGCTCGCTGAACCCGCCAAACAGCGCGCGGGGCGAAGCCGCCTGCCCCTACATCTATATGGCCGGCAAGGAGGTCTTTCGCTTCGCGGTTCGGGCGATGGCGGACAGCTGCAGCCGGGTACTTAAGAAGGCGGGGCTTACAACGGACGATGTGGACCTCTTCTGCCCCCACCAGGCGAACCTGCGCATCATCACCGCCGCGGCGGACCACTTGGGGCTTTCGATGGATCGCGTCTTTGTGAACGTGCAGAAGTACGGCAACATGGGCGCGGGCAGCATCCCCGTCGCCCTCTACGAGGCGGAGCAACAAGGCAGATTGAAGCGCGGAGACCTTGTGATGACGGTAGGCTTCGGCGCCGGTTTGGTGTGGGGAGCAAACTTGATTCGGTGGTAACGCGATGAACACAGTCGAGCGGTATCGAAACGTCGCCTTCGGGCTTACCTGCCTGCTCGTTCTGTTTCTCATCATCTATATGCTTCGCCCCTTTTGGCAGGCGATCGTATGGGCGGTTACGCTCGCCATCATCATCTATCCTGTACACAAGCGCATCGCCGATCGCTATGGTGACACGGTCGGCGCGCTCGTTTCCACGGTAGCCGCGATGCTGTTCGTTGTCGGGCCGTTGGTGCTCACAGGCTTGCTTTTCTACGCGGAGTTGCGCTCGATGGCAGCGGTCGTTGAGCAGGGAGCGGATGGAAGAGGGCAGTCGCTTAGCCTGGCGCATCTGATTGACGAGGCGGACCGCTTCGTTCAGCCGTATGCGCAGCAGATCGGGCTAACGGACTTCAGCGTACGTACGACAACGGAGAACTGGGCAAAGTCGCTCCAAGGAAAGACGGGGCAGTTCATCACCACCGGCATCCAGGTCATCCTGAACTTCATCTTCGGGATGCTGCTGCTGTTCTTCCTGCTTCGCGACGGCAGGAAGCTGCAGATTCCATCCCTCGACCTCATCCCGCTTGAGAGGGAGCAGTCTCAGCGTGTGCTCGACTCCGTGTACGACATGGTGCACGCCGCGTTCTTGGGCATCGTTCTGGTTGCCCTTGCGCAGGGCGTCGCGATAGGGGTCACGTATTGGCTGCTGGGCGTTCCGTTCCCGTTCCTGTTGGCGTTGCTCTCGATTCTTCTCGCCCTTGTTCCCATGGCGGGAACGCCGGTTCTGTGGGTTCCGATTGCGATTCTGCTCGCTGCGCAGGGCGAGTACGGCAAGGCGATTACTCTTGTGGCCGTGGGCGTCCTGGTCGTCGGTCAGATAGACACGGTGCTTCGGCCGCTCATCATCGGCTCGCGCGTCAAGGTCCATCCCGCACCCATCTTCTTTTCTTTGTTGGGCGGCATTGTAACGCTGGGGCCGGTCGGCGTGATCGTCGGGCCGGTCGTGCTCATCATCGGCATCGGCGCGGCACAGATACTGCGCGAGATGGTGCGTCAAGCCGCCTCTGAGGAAGAGGCTACCGGCGACGCGGGCTGACCTACACGTCCACGACGGAAGCCACCACCAACGGATAGCGGCGCATCTGCTTTCGGAGGTAGCGTCTCGCCGACTCGTCAATTCGCAACTCGACGCCGGTAACGTCCTTGAGGTCCGCGAGTGTGAGCGAGGATAGCGTCGCCTTGAGAACCGTTCGGAGGTCGTCGAGTTCTCCGTCGCCGGTAAGCACGCCACGCGCCGAGACCTCCGGTTCTCCGACGACCTGCCCGGCGTCGGAGTCAATGGCGATAGTGATGACGATGACGCCGTCTCGCGCGAGGGTCGAGCGGTCGCGGAGCGTCTCCTCCGGCACCCCGGCAAGCGCAGCGGCGTCAACGAGGATTCGGCCGCACGGCACGGGCTCTCCAAACCTCGCTCCCTCAGGCTCAACGATGAGTTGCATGCCGTTTTCCATGACGACGACGCTCTCTTGGGAGTAGCCCATCTCTTCCGCGAGTCTTAGGTAGTGATGGACGTGCCTCGGCTCGCCGTGGACCGGGACGATGTAGTCCGGGCGCGTGAGGTTGATGAGCATGCGCAGCTCCTCGGCGTAGCCATGCCCGCTCACATGCACGCCCTCTTCAGGGCCATAGACGACGTTCGCGCCCTGCCTGAACAGTCGATTGATGGTCTGATAGATGGCGGCCTCGTTCCCTGGGATGGGGCGGGCTGAGTAGATGACGGTGTCGCCCTGTTTGACGTAAAGTTGGCGATGCGCCTCGGTCGCGATTCGGTTCAACGCCGCCAATGGCTCGCCCTGGCTGCCGGTTGCGAGAATCGTAAGCCGGGCGTCTGGAATCTCTTCGCATTCGTCGAGGTTCACAAAGAGGCCGTCGTCCGCTCGGATGATGCCGAGTGCTCTACCGATTGACGTCGTTTGCTCCATGCTTCTGCCTGCGATGGCGACCTTCCTTCCGAACTGCTTTGAAACGTCAAACGCCTGCTGCAAGCGGTGGAGGTTCGAGGCGAAGGTTGTGATGAGAATCCTGCCGGGCGCATCTCGGAACACGCGTTCGAATCCCGCGCGAACGGTGCGCTCACTGGGGCTCCAGCCGGAGAACTCGACGTTCGTGCAGTCGGAAAGGAGTACGGTAACGCCCTCGTCGCCCAGTTCACCCAGGCGCGCAATGTCGGACAACTTGCCGTCTATCGGCGTGAAGTCAATCTTGAAGTCACCCGAGAAGAGGACGATGCCGATGGCGGTGCGAATGGCGAGCGCGCACGACTGGGGCAGGCTGTGTGTCATGTGAATCGGCTCGACCTCGAACGGGCCTACCTGGAATCGCTCACCTGGAGTGATGGTATGTAGTGTTCCCCGAGTCTTTCGCCCGGGCTCGTTCAGTTTGCGCTTCACAAGCGCGATGGTAAGTTCGGTGCCGTAGACCGGCACGTCGAGTTCGGAGAGGATGTACGGCAAGGCTCCGACATGGTCTTCGTGCCCGTGCGTAAGCACGATGCCGACGACCTTGTCTGCGTTCTGCCGAAGATAAGTGTAGTCTGGAATAACGATGTCAACGCCGTGCATCTCGTCGGTGGGGAAGCTAAGCCCGGCGTCTACGACGAGGATGGCGTCATCCTGGCGGAGCACCGTGATGTTCTTTCCTATCTCGCCGGCGCCCCCCAGGGGAATTAGAGAAATCTCGCTCACACCGACAGTTTAGCCCTTCGAGGCATGCACTTGCGCGGCCGGTTGAGGCATATCCTCGGTGCATGCACGCACTTCGACGATATCGAGGCTGGCGAGAAGCCACGAAAGGGTGGACTCTGCCCCCATGTTTTCGTTCACGCCGGTAGCAGTCAGGCCGTCTCTGCAGCCGCCGGTGGAAGCGTCAACCAGCGAGATTCCGAGGTCGTTGCGCCCGAGGAACCACTCGTAGGCGACTTCCATTCGGTCGCGCCACTTCTCGTCGTCGGTGAGTTCGAAGGCGCGCTTTGCGGCGGCTACCATCGCCGCGGCGTCAACGGGCTGCTGGTCGAAGCGCGCCTTCTCGCTTCCCTTGCGGTACCAGCCGTTGCTGCCGACGAGCGACAGGTGTCCGGCAGGCCCCTCGCAGACGGTGAACAACCACTCAAGAGCCTCCAAGCCGATCGAGCGCATCCTCTCGTCGCTGCACCAGGAAGACGCGGCGAGGATCGCCTCGCCGAGCCTAGCGTTATCGTACGAGAGCACGGTCTCGAACCAGTGCCACTCCTGTTCGCGCGTCTTCTCATAGCGGTCGGCAAGGCGGAGCGCGAGCCCCTTCCCCACCTTCTGCACCGCGAGGTCCCCGCCGTAGCGTTCGAGATACGCCGTGATGCCGAGAAGGCAGAACGCCCAAGCGCGCGGCGAGGTGAAGCGATCCAGTTTCTGCAGGAGAAGGTGGAACAGCTCGAAGGCGAGTTCGCGGGCGGCGAACTCCGGGCCGTAGGCGGCTGCGACGCCGCTCGCCCACACGCATCTGCCGTGCGCGTCCTCGGAGCCCGCCTTGTCGAGCCACTGCCGGTCGTATCCCATGAAGTTGCGCATTCGCCCGTTCTGAGGGTTGTAGGCGTGGTGGAGGAACGAGATGGCGCACCGCAGCCACGGAAGGACGAACTCGCTACGGTTGAGGCACCACTCGTTGCAGCAGAGCACGACCGCGCGAGCGTTGTCGTCGGAGCAGTAGCCGTGGTTGCGATCCGGCACGCCGAACTTCGCGTGCTGGAGCATTCCGACGTCGTCGAAGAGCGCCTCGAAGTGTCTCCACTCCACGAAGCGCTCGCGGGCGATTCGCGGCGGGACGTTCAACTTGTGCTCCCCCGACATCAAGCCGGCGGCGACCTTGTAGTACCGTGTTCCGACGCTCGGCCAGGTGAGGGAGCGGCCGAACTTGTACCCCTTCTTTCGCATCACCACGCGCGCCACGGGGTCTTCAAGAATCTTCGCGAGGTTCTCGGCGAGAGCACGAGCGTCGTTGAACGACGTGAGCACGCCGCGGCCGTCCGCCAGCAACTCTTCGGCGGCGACAAACGGCGTGGCGACAACAGCCTTGCCCGCGGCGAGCGAGAACGTGAGAGGTCCCGAAGCAACTTGTTGCGCCCCGGGATAAGGCGCGAGGTATACGTCGGCCATCTGCAGGTATTCCTCAACTTCCTGCTGCGTCAGGTACTTGTTGACGAACTGCACGTACTGTTCGATTCCGAGTTCGCGCGCCCGTTTCTCGAGACTCTCGCGATAGCGCTCCCCTTCGTGCTTCAACAGTTCGGGGTGCGTTGCGCCGACCACCATGTACACGACGTTCGGGTGCGTCTTCGTCAACTCGGCGATGGCGTCGAGCGCCATCTCAACACCTTTGCCCGGGCCGAGCAGACCGAACGTCATGATAACGTCCTTGCCCGTAACGCCGTGGCTCTCCTTGAAGAACTCGGGGTCGGAAAACGGCAGGTCGGGCGCGCCGTGCGGTATGTGAACGATGCGCTCTTCGTCGCAGCCATACTCCTTGATGAGCAGCGGAATGGCCGCCTTCGCGAGAACCACCACGACGGTTGCCTGTCGGCACAGAAGGGACAGCGTCCTTCTCTGCCCCGCGGTCGGCTCCCGCAGAACGGTGTGAAGCGTGAGGATGATCGGTTTGCGCACTCGCTTGGCGAGGTCGAGGATGTACTCCCCGTCCCTTCCGCCGAAGATGCCGTACTCGTGCTGGATGCTGATCACGTCCAGTGGAGCGCGGTTGAGGAATTCCGCAGCCACCAAGTAGTCCTCGGGTTCCTGTTTGCGGATCTCGAAGGCGACTTCCGGCGGGTACTCCATCTCGCCCGCCTCATCCGAAATGGCGACGACGAGCGCCTGCCCCCGTTTGCGGCCCTGCTCGGGTCGGTAGTTGGTTACGAGGTCCTTCGAGAAGGTGGCGAGGCCGCAGTGGCGCGGGACATAGGTGCTCACCAGACCGAGTCTGGGGTTGACCTGTGGTGTCCTTGTGTCAGCCATAACAGCAGCGTAATTCCCGTCTTACGCCGCTGAATTATACCTGGGTCGAGAGCCAGTCGAGGATCTCGCGGATGCTCCCGGTGGCGAGCGCCACGGAGGTGTCTGCCCCGCCGTAGTACAGCCTCAGCGTGTCGCCGTCTTCTTCGATCGTGTATCCGCAGGGGAACACGACGTATCCGACGTCGCCCACGCGCTCGTACTCCTTCTCCGGCCCGAAGATCCACTCGTTCCCTCGCCGGACGAGCCTCGCGGGGTCGTCGAGGTCGAAGAGGGCGGCACCCAAGCGATACAGGCTTCCGGACGGTGTGTTGCGAACACCGTGGTACAGCACGAGCCACCCTTCCGGAGTCTCGATGGCGGGCGGGGAGAGGCCGATGCGGTTGGCGTCCCACCAAGCGCCGCGCCGCGCCTCGAGCATCACCTGGTGGCAGCCCCAGTGGATGAGGTCCGGCGAGTAGCTGAGCCACATGTCGGCGCTGCCGCTGAAGGCGCTGACGGGGCGGTGGATCATCACCCACCGTCCGTGGATGCGCCGAGGAAGCAGCGTGGCGTCCTTGTCTTCCGGCGGCATGACGCTACCGAGGCGTTCGAACTCCTTGAAGTTGCGCGTCAGGGCGAGTTTCACGTGCGGGCCGCTGTGGGAGTAGCCGGTGTAGCAGATGGCATATTTGTTCAGCTCCTCGAGGTATACTATGCGTGGGTCCTCGATGCCCCACTCCTCGTCGGAGCCAGGGCCTTCGTCCGGCGGGAGCGTGGGCTCCTCGTCAACCTGCCAATCGCTCAGTCCGTCGGGGCTTTGGGCCGCGGTTAAGTGTGAGATTCCGCGCCTATCTTCCACACGAACAAGCAGCAACGTGTCTCCGTTCTCGAGGCGGGTGGCGCCGCAGTTGAACACCGTGTTCGCGGGATACGGCCACATGTCCGCTGTTAGAATCGGGTTGCCCTCGTACCGTTTGAGCAGGTCGGAAGCCATCTTCGTCTCCTTGACGCTCACCTCTGTTTTGGTCTCTCCCATCGGTGGTTATTGTCGGGCTGCGGCGTTCGTGCCCGCAGACCGGCGTGCCACAATACCCGACGTGCCCGAGGTTGCCTTCAATCGCTACTATCGCTACGACGAGCTGTTGGCTCTGCTTCGCTCCTTCGAGGTTGAGTTTCCCTCGTTGGTGCGGCTGGCTGTCATCGGAAAGAGTTTCGAAGGGCGCGACATCCCGCTCGTCACGGTGACGAACTTCGACACCGGTGACGCGAGCGCCAAGCCGGCCTTCTGGTGCGACGGCAACATCCACGCCACCGAGGTCAGCGCCTCCGCCGCGGTGCTCCACATCCTTCATACGCTAACGTCGAAGTTTGGTGCGGACAAGGCGATAACACACGCTCTCGACACGCGCGCTTTCTATCTTGTGCCGAGAGTGAACCCTGACGGCGCGGAGTGGGCGCTCGCGGATGTGCCGAGGCACATCCGCAGCAGCACGCGGCCCTACCCCTACGACGAGGACGACCCGTATGGACTGGAGCGGCGGGACATGGACGGCGACGGGCGCATCCTGCAGATGAGAATCCCCGACCCGAACGGGGCGTGGAAGGTGAGCGACGAAGAGCCACGCCTGATGGTGAGGCGCGAGCCGGACGAGTTCGAGGGCGAGTTCTATCGGCTCATGCCCGAGGGAGTGTTTCACAACTTCGACCCGTTGACGTTGCGCTCGCGCCGCATCAAAGAGGGGCTTGACCTGAATCGCAACTTCCCGTCCTCTTGGCGTCTCGAGAGCGAGCAGCACGGGGCGGGGCCGTATCCGACTTCCGAGCCGGAAATCCGCGCCCTGGTGGACGCCATCGCCAATCGGCCGAACATCTGCGGCGCCGTAACCTTCCACACGTTCTCGGGGGTGCATCTGCGTCCTCCGAGCACGAAGCCGGACGACGAGATCCCCGCCGAGGACCTTTGGAACTTCGAGCGGATCGGCGCGAAGGGCACCGAGTTGACCGGCTACCCTGCAATCGGAGTGCACAAGGAGTTCCGCTACCACCCGCAAGAAGTCATCTCAGGCGTTTTCGACGACTGGATGTACGAGCATCGCGGCGTCTACGCATGGACGACCGAAATCTGGTCGCCGCAAAGGCAGGCGGGTATTACCGATTACAAATACATAGATTGGTTTCGCGAGCACCCGTTCGAGCATGACCGCATGCTGCTGAAGTGGTCGGACGAGAAGTTGGGAGGGCGGGGCTATGTGGATTGGTATGAGTTCGACCATCCGCAACTCGGGCGCGTCGAGTTGGGCGGCTGGGATGCTGTCTATGCGTTCAGGAATCCACCGCCCGACTACCTCGAATCCGAAATCTCAACGTTCGACGACTGGGTCGTTTGGCAAGCCCTGGCTTCGCCCAAGTTGGAGCTGTTCAAGGTTGAGACGACACGGGTCGGCGAGGGAACGGTCATCCGCTTCGCGGTGGACAACACGGGCTTCCTTCCGACAAACGTTACCGAGCGCGCGGACAAGGCGAAGTTGTGTCGTGGAGTGGTGGGCGAGATCGAGTTGGGCGCGGGCTTGGACCTTCTCTCCGGCTTGCTGAGACAGCAAGGTCCGCAACTTGCCGGACGCGACCGAATCACCGCCGGCGGATTCGGGTGGATGATGCAGGAGACCTCGCACCGCCATGTCTTCGAGTGGACGGTGAAGGGGAAAGGCTCCGTCACGCTCACCGCCAAGCACGAACGAGCCGGCGCAGTGACGCACGAACTTGCGGTCGAATAGGAGCGTTGTCTGCCGGTTCCGCCAAAGGGGGAGCGGATGTCGGCTGCTTTGCTGACGTTTACGCCGAGGGGGCGAAGGCGGCCCGGCAGACACCTGTTCAGACGACCACGCGGCGCGACTTGTTCCCAGTCGGTTCCACCTGACAGGGCCACCGGCCCGAACGGGTATAAGAGGGCCGCAGACGGAGGAACCCCGATGAGCGAGAACATGGAAAAGTTTCGGAGCATGGACGGCACCGACGCGATCGTTGACCAAGAGTATATCAAGATCATCTTCCAGCACGGCTCGCCGCGCGAGTTCGGGATCAACGGATGCCGCATCGAGGACGTCATCGAGGTTCTTGTTCAGCGTTTGCTCGATTTCCAAGGAAGGGATATGGCTTGCGAGGAGAACGCCAAGGCGCTCTACCACCTCGAAGAAGCCCGCGAGGCGCTCCTGCTGAGACGGCAGCGCCGCGAGCAGCAAGGCGTTCTTGGGCTTCGAGCACCGCACAACCCCGAGGATTAGTTTTCCCGCGTGCGAACTTTGGCGGCGGCTCAGCCCGTCTTTTATCCTTGAGGTAGGTAAAAGCAGAACGTGATCACGACCACCCTAGCATCGGCTTTCTTCTTCATCGGGGCAATCGGACAATTTGGGCAAGTTGGTGCTGTGGGCTCGCAACAGCCGGAGAAGCCCCTCTTGCTGCGGTACCAGCAGTTCGACCCCTTGGTCAGCCGTCCGATGGTCCCGCTAGAGTTGACCGGCGAGCCCCAGAGCAGGCTGGCTATCGTCCAGCTGTGGGACACGCCGCGCGAGGAGATCCTGCAAGAGTTGCGGGCGCGCGGAGCGACTGTTTACCGCTACTTGCCTGAGCACGCGTACGTCGTTCTGTTGCCCCGGTCAGGCGAGCGCTCGCTCTCCGGGATGGGCGGGGTTCGCTGGGTCGGCAGGTACGAGCCAGCGTTCAAGATTGACCCCCAGGTGATCGAATTGCTCTCTCGGGGCGTGCTTGGCACGCAGCGCTACAACATCCAGGTCTTGGAGAAGGGTGCTGCGATGAAGGGGCAGGTTGCGCTTCGGCTTATGGCGCTGGGCGCGCTCGTGCACGAGTACGACCGGGGCGGCTCGCTGATGGTCGCCACCCTCTCCCCTTCGCAGCTCCTGAGCGCGGCGAAGATTGACGAGGTCTTCTGGATCGACCTCTGGTCCGCTCCCGAGACCGACATGGACATCGCCCGCGAAATCGGCGGCGCAAACTTCATTGAGTCGGTAGAGGGGTTCACCGGGCAGGGCGTGCGCGGAGAGGTGATGGACGGGAACGTCCGTGACACGCACGTTGACCTGCGAACACCGCCGCTGCTTTTCCACGGAAGCCGTAGCGGAAGCTCATCACACGGCACTCCTACGACGGGCATCGTCTTCGGCAAGGGCATCGGGAATCGGCAGGGCCGGGGCATGCTGCCCGACGGCCAGGGCATCTTTGCCGACTACGACTTCGCGCGGACCATTCGCTACACGCACACTATGGAACTGCTCGAGGCGCCGTACTTCGCCGTCTTCCAATCGAACAGCTGGGGGGACGCCAGGACCAGGTCGTACACAAACATCTCCTTCCAGATGGACGAGATCATCTTCGACGCAGACTTTCTGATTTGCCAGTCGCAGTCCAACGCCGGCACTCAAGATTCGCGCCCGCAAGCATGGGCGAAGAACATAGTGTCGGTGGGCGGCGTCTACCACCGCAACACGCTTACAAAGAGCGACGACGCCTGGAGCGGCGGCGCGAGCATCGGGCCCGCGGCGGATGGACGCATCAAGCCGGACCTGACGCACTTCTACGACAACATCTTCACGACCTCGTCCTCAAGCGACACTTCGTACACGACCGGGTTCGGCGGCACGAGCGGGGCAACGCCGATTACGGCGGGACACTTCGGCGTCATGTTCCAGATGTGGCACAAGGGCGTGTTCGGCAACTTCGCGCCGGGGCATTCCGTTTTCGAGGCGCGACCGCACTTCTCGACTGCGAAGGCGATCATGATCAACGCCGCCGACCAATACCCATTCAGCGGTACCGGGCACGACCTAACGCGCGTGCACCAAGGCTGGGGAATGGCCGACCTTCGCATCCTGCATGGCCTCCGCGACAACATCTTCATCGTCAACGAGGATGTCCCGCTCCGATTGAGCGAATCGGCTTCGTGGAAACTGCACGTACCCAACGGACAACCGATGCTTCGGGTGACCATGGTGTATGCCGACCCACCGGGGACGACGTCGAGCACGCAGCACCGAATCAACGACCTCGACCTGCGCGTCGTTTCACCTACGGGCACCGTCTATTGGGGGAACAACGGCCTGCTCGAAGGCAACTTCTCTACGCCCGGTGGAAGCCCAAACACCAAGGACACGGTCGAGAACGTGTTTATCCAAAACCCATCCAGCGGCACGTGGACGGTTGAAGTCATCGCCCGCGAAATCAACCAAGACCAGCACACCGAGACACAGCAGATGGACGCCGACTTCGCGCTGGTTGTGAGCGGAATCCTCGCCGACTCCAAGCCCACCTCGCTCAACGTGATCCAGGGCGTCGTGCTCGGGGGAGATGTGAACTCGCTGGAGCGCAGCGACGACCGCTACCTTCGCGTCGAAGCCCGACGACCGCAATCCGTCGCCGAGCCTTCGGTTGACCTCGTCGTGTCGGGCTTCACCCAGGCGCCAAGCGTCGGAGCGCTTACCGTCCGCGTCGAGTCGGCAACGCCGACCGAGAACGGTCGCGTCGAGCAAGCGGTGGAACTGTATGACTTCCAGGCAAACGCCTGGGTCGAGGTGGATCGCCGAACGCCGCCCGAGGATGACGATGCCGTCGTCGTGCAGGTTCAAGGCTCCGGTGCGGCAAGGTTCGTTGGGGCGGGGGGCGAGGTGCGCTGCCGCGTCAAGTGGTTCGACCGGGGCGTTACTGTGGCCGGCTGGGCGGTTCGGATAGACCAGGTTCGCTGGACGGTACACCCGAGCTAAGGCGGAACCTTACACAGCCGGAATCGGGTAACGTCCCTTTGAGGACATGAAACGCGCACGTCTATTCGGATTCGTATTCTTGCTCCTGCCCGCTGCCTCACTGTTCGGACAGGGCGATCCGGAAGTCATCTCCAGGATCATTGACGAAGGAAAGAACCGCAACCAGGTCATCCGCCACCTCGAGTACCTCTGTATTCAGATCGGGCCTCGACTCACCGGCTCATCGAACCTGCAGCGCGCGTGCGAGTGGACGCGCGACCAGTTCAAGGCATTCGGGCTGGAGAACGCACACCTCGAGCAGTGGGGGGAGGTTCCGGTCGGCTTCCGCCGGGGCCCTAACCAGGTTGCTCGCATGGTGCTGCCCTACGAGCGAACCTTCCAGTTCACGACACGCGCGTGGAGCGCAGGGACGAACGGCCTCGTTCGCGGGCATGCAGTCAAGGCGCCTGATTCTGCGGAGGCGGTCGAGGCAATGAAGGAACAACTCAAGGGTGCCTGGGTGATGATGCCGCCGCGCGGCCGCGGGCAGAGGCCGAACCCCGAGCTCGCCAACGCCCTTGCCGGTGCCGGCATCGCCGGAACGATCTCGCCCGCCGCCGGAGAATTAGTCATCACCAGCGGCTCGTTCCGCGGCCTCACCTGGGATAACCTGCCCACGGATGTCGAGGTGACCGTTAGGCGGAGCGACTACGACGCCGTCATCGGGGCGCTGGATGCAGGGCAGCAGGTCGTGCTCGAGATTTGGGCGGAGAACATTTGGGAGCGCGGCCCCGTGCCCGTGTACAACGTCATCGCCGACATCCCCGGCACCGAGAAACCCGATGAGATGGTCATCGTAAGCGCCCACCTCGACAGTTGGGACGGCCCCGGCTCGCAAGGCACTTGCGACAACGCGACCGGCACGATGGTTGCCCTCGAAGCAGCGCGCCTTCTTATGTCGAGCGGCGCGAAGCCGAAGCGCACGATTCGGTTCATCCTCTGGACTGGAGAGGAGCAGGGGTTGCTCGGTTCCCGCGCCTATGTCGAGATGCACCGCGACCAGTTGGATAAGATTTCCGCAGTTCTGGTGGACGACGGTGGCACGAACTACTCGGGCGGTCTGGTGTGCATCGAGGCGATGCAGCCGATGCTCGAGCGGGCGGTCGGGCCACTCAACGAGGCGTTCCCAGACCTGCCCGTTACGATTCAAGTCGCTCCTTCGATGCCGCGCGGAGGCGGCAGCGACCACGCCCCGTTCAACGCCGTCGGCGTGCCGGGCTTCTTCTGGCGGGAGACGGGCGTGGCGACCTACACGTACATCCACCACACGCAACACGACAACCTCGCTGCCGCTATTCACCCGTACCTCTTCCAGTCAAGCGTTGCCGCGGCAGTAACGGCGTACAACCTCGCTAGCGCCGACACAATGTTGCCCCGCCAACAAGGGGGGTAATGAG
>JBFMFD010000006.1:0-31011 GCA_040752255.1 Armatimonadota bacterium | reverse complement strand
CGCCGCCGAAGCCGCCACCGCCGCCGAAGCCGCCACCGCCGCCGCCGAAGCCGCCGCCGCCAAAGCCACCGAACTGCGCACCGCTAAACGTGCTCAGTTCAGGCGGAAGGCCGAACTGCAGCTCTTCACCGCTCAGCAGCAGTGCAATCAGCATGGGGTCAGCGTGGCTGATCTGAATCTTGCGCGTCACGGTAGACGAGGCTACAGAGCCTGTGTCTCCGCCGCCCGTCGGGGGCGGTGCCGGGGGCTCGCGCTTCACGATCTGATACACGCCGGCTTCAACTCTCCACGTTGCGCCGACCTGGTTCAGGATGTTGCGCAGCACCGTCTCGAACGGCAGGTTGGTAACCTTGATCGTGACCGTTCCCTGAACGTCGTTGGCGATACCCCAGTTCTGGATCCCAACGCTCTCAAACAACAGTTTCAGCGCGTCTCGGATCTCAGCCTGCTGGAGCTCCAAATGCGGAACGAGCTTCTGACTCGGGTCCTCCTGTGCCATGCTCGATGTGGGAGCGACCAGGAAGGCGCCGATTGCCAAAGTCGATACCATCAATGCAATGTTTCGTTTCATCTTGTGCGTCACCTCACTACTGTTTTAACGTCTCAGTCAATCAATTCGTTACTGCCTCGGGGGACGGACAGGGCCTACCCACCGCCGGCTCCACCGCCCAGGCTTGGCCCTCGGGAACCGCCCACCGGACCGCCGCCGCCCGTCTGCCCGCCGCCACCGGTGCCGCCAGGCGAGGGACCACCGCCACCGCCCTGGGAGCCAGGACGGAACGGCGGCGACTCGAGCCAAACAACGACGCGGTCCGGCTTTCGGTTGCTCGAGCGACGGAGGATCATCTTTTCCGAGTCGATGGACTCGACGAACCATTCTGTGTCGCCGATCCGGTCGCCGGGGCTAACCAGATACGTCTGCGACTGGCCCTGGACTTCGACGAGCGCCTGGACCGTGTCACCCATGTAGATGCCCGCCAAACGACGATACGGCTGAGCCTCTATCGGCTGCAGCTCCGGCGGGCTCTCCGGCACAGGCGGCTGAAACTCCCGAGCGTAGCCGGGCATCTTGGAGAGAATCAGACGATACCGGATTCCCGTTTCGAAGGCGGCCTCCTCGGAGAACATGCCGAACGGGTTCCGCCTTGAGGCAAAGGTTGCCGCGTTCACGGCTTCGGTTACCGAGTTCGGGTTCAGTGGCGTCGGGTTACCCGCCGGTGGGGGCGGAACCCGGGTCGCCTCATATTCGGCGAACAGGTCAGCGGTCAAGTCCCCGATAGGCTGGGGACGGTCCGCCTCGTAGGTCTGGCACCCGGCTACACCAGCCAGGACGCCGACCATTGCCAGGATCCGACAACTCTTCATCGCTTCTCTTATCCTCGGTCTCATGGTCATTATAGCCAACCTCACTGCTGCCCGGGGAGTCTCGCTTCAGCGGTGGTGTTGCCGCCACCGCCGCCGCCGCCGCCGCCACCGAAGCCAGCCGTACCGCCGCCCGTGCTCGCTCCGCCGCCAGGACGGGGTGCAGTGCCACTGCCTCCTGAGGCTCCGGTGCCCTGCTGCTGGTTCCGCGCACTCATGTCGGGAACGCGCCCACCTTCGCCGGTTCCACCCGCAACTGTGTCCGTATTCACGTAGGCTACGACAACCAGATTGTACGTCCCTCGAAGCCTGTTGTTCGTGCCGGTAATGCTCAATCCGCGCACGCTGGCAATATATCCAGGGATGTCATTCCAGGAGCGCACATGCCGGACGATCTGATCGTAGGTGCCTTCCACCGTTATCGTTCCCAGGTCCCAGATGGCAACCGGGTAGGGCAGCGCGGGGTAGTTGAAGTAAAACTCGATCAATTCGTTCGCGCTGTCCGTTGGGTACGGCACGAACGGGCCGATTTCGCCTGCCTCGTTCGTGGGTGAGAGAACCCGCACGCCACTCCGGGCGATCCAGCGTTTCAGGTCCGCCTCAACCCCAGAGTGCCACTCCCGGGCGTTGACGGTCAGTTGCCAGCGGTGGTCGAGTAGATTGAAGCGACCGCGGCTGGGGGTCTTCGTCTCGGCGATTCTCTTCCAGTCAATCTGGGCCGCATTCACCGCTTCCAGCGCCTTGGCTACGCGGTCTCGCGCCTGCTCGCGGCTCGGCTCCGAGATGATGGTGTCGAGCTTGGCGTTCACTTCCCGATAGGCGGAGACCTCCTCACGCTCGGGGCCGATCTTCAACCACCAAAAGCCTGCCCAAGTCACGCCCATCAGGACGAGTCCACAGACAATCCAAACGTAAGCGCTGACTCTCGACATCTTAGTTCATCCCTCCGATCGCCGGTCCGCGGCCGCCACCGCTTGGTCCCGGGCCGGAGCTACCAGGCCTTCCGCCGCCCGGTCCTCCCTGGCCTGAACCGCTGGCAGGCGTCGGCACGCCAGGCGTGCTAACACCCTCCGCAGCGGAGCGTAGGGTTGGCTGAATATCCGGTGCTCGCAGGTCACGGCCCTGCACTACAAGCGTGAACGTCACCGCCGACCAACCGGGAATCGGCCCACGGTCCGCGGTGTCCGGGTTGTAACCGAACGGGCCTTCGTCGCCGGGAGCGACCGGACCAAACCCGGAGCGCCCGACGCTGACTGCACCCGGAAAGCGCAGCAAGGCGATCATCATGTCGCTGTATTGCTGGAAGGTACGCAGGTACCCCTGGATGACTACCGTTGCGTTCTCTCCGCTCGAGGATGCGGTCAGGGACCGAATCCTGAAGAACGACGGTACGTAGTCCATCAACTCGTCGTACAGATCAGGGTACGCGACGTTTGCCGACTCGATCTGCCCCACGAGGGCCGTGTTCGTTAGGACGATCTTGGCGCTCGAGATAATCTCGTCTGCTTGCGCCGCAGTCCTACGGACCTTATCCGCCTCCTGCTCCTTCAGCGTCTGCTCCTCCTTGAGTGCGGCGAGTTCGTTGGAGGTATTGGTCTTCAACACCCAGGCTGCAGCAAAGTTCAGCAGCACGAGCAGCAGCATGAGGAAGAACACCGGCATTCCCGCCGTGCGCTTTCTCGTCGCCCTTGGTAGTAGATTCAGTCTCATGCTTTTTCTCTCACCAAACCGTTACTCGAAGGCAATAAACAGGCCCATGCCGATAGCCGTCGCATATTGAGATGCTTGGCCATCGCCCAAGGTTTCAGCCCCAGGAGCCTCTACTGTGATACCCTGAAGCGGGTTCACGCGGGATACGGGCAGGCCCAGGGACCGGCCCACGTAGTCGTCAATGCCGCTGAGCATGGCCCCGCCGCCGCTCAAGGCGATCTCCTCCACCTCGCCGCCTCGGGACTGGTAGTAGTCGATCGAGCGGCGGATCTCGGCTACAAACTCCTCGAGCTGAGGCAGGATCGCTTTCAGCGCGCGGTCGTCCTCCTCAGGGGCGGGCACCGGGGCGGTTTGCTCTTCGGCGGACGCATCCTCGGGGGCAGGAGCGAACGGGTTGTACGCCTGGACCGTAGCGCCCATCCCACCAGCCGTGCTCTTCACGTGGGTCTGTTTCTTCAGCGCCTCGGCATCATCCCAACCAACGCCGAGCGTCTCGGAAATCGCCTTGGTCCACAGCGAGCTGCCCAGCGGAATCGTACGCGGGAAGGCGAGGATGCCGTTGCGGTACATGTTGATGCCCGTAACCGAGTGCCCCACGTGCACAAGGCATATGTTCTTCGTCGCCAAGTCGGATGGATGAGACATGAGCAACACACGGCCGAGGCCGAGCGGCTCGACGTCAATCGCGGCGGGCTTGCAGCCGGCGCCTCGAATCAGTTCGACGACCGTCTCTACGGCGCTCTGGGGCGACACCGCCATCACGACCTCCATGTTCTGAGTGGCATCCAGGTTCGGGTTCGGGATTGAGCGGTAATCGCTGACCACTGTGCTTTCGGCGAAGGGGATGTTCCGCTGAATCTCCCAAGCCATGTGGTCGCGGAGCTCTGCGTCGGACATCTTGGGAACCTCAAGGTTGCGCACGACTACGGAGGACTGTCCATTCAGGCAGAACACCACGTCCTTCACCCCGACGCCGGTCTCCGCCAGAAGAGCGCGTAGCGCGGCGCCGAGCGCCTTGGGGTCGAAGATGCCCGTGTGGTCACAGGTTCCGCTCGGGGTGCTCGCCATGCCGAGCGCCGTTACGGAAGGCGCGCCGGCCATCCGAACGGCAGCAATCTTGATGCTCTGGGTGCCGATGTCGACCCCTAGAGCCTGGTTCAAACGTTTCGCCATCCGTCCTCCTGCCCTTTCGGGCTTTGTGCATCATATCCGTCCGCCCGCGCCCCTGTCAAGCGCCAAGGGCACAGGCGCCGCATCCTTCAGGACGGCGCGAGCCCGCCCGAAGGTTCTTTTTCCGACCTCGACCCGCTAATTCCCGAAGCGGACCGGCTCGATTCGAGGCGCCACGGTCACGTAGTACACGTCCGCCGTGCCACCGCGGGTGCTGCTGAAGAATACCCACACCAGCGGGGGTCGGAGTTCGCCCCCGGATCCAACAGGGCTCGGGTCGAACGTATCTGCGAACGCGTAGAGCGTGCCTTCGTTGATCGCCTGCTCGATTGGAACGGGCTGTTCGGCCATCTCCGTCTGCCATTGGGCGAACGCCGTCACGGTGTCCCTCTGAAGAACCCCGGCCGCATCGCGGTAGTCGTACTCAACGCGCACCTCATTCCCTTCGTCGGGCAGAGTGAAGAAAATCCGCCCATTGCCGGGGTCCACTTGGTAGAACGGTCCGTCAAGCGGCGCGCCGCCGACCTTCGTTACGGAGATAGCCCGAGGAGTCCCGTTATTATTTAGGGCGACGGGGAATCTCAGCTGCACGGTCAGGCGCCGCGTCTTCATGTACGGCCGATGCTGCTGGCCCTGGCCCGTCGCGCCGCGCTCGTAGAAGAACCAGTACCGGCCCATCCTGGGCGCGTCGGTCGGCTGAATCGGTGTGAACGCGCCATTGCCGCTCACCCTGGACCAGAACTGCCGGACGGATGCGTTCCGGTTGTCCAGGAACGCGCTCGGGTTGCTGTGCCCGCCAGTATCGCCCAAGTCGCTCACTCGAACGATTCTGGGTGTGTATCGCAGCTCGAGCCGGGCCGCCGCGCTTGGCGGATTGGTGCTGAACCATACCGCGCCGGTGTGCGAGTCGAAGTACACCTTGCCGCCCGTGCGGCTGTCCATGGTCACCACGCCCGTAGCGTCGTCGAAGGACCGGGTGCCGGGGATGTCGACGCGGGTGGGCGCCTGATTCGGGTAGCCCAACCACAACTCGAGTGGCCGCCGGAGGTTCCAATTGACGCCTTGGGCGCGGTACCTACCGCTCGTGCCGTCGCGCGTCAAGATTTCGCGGTTCCGCTCGGGCTGATCTCGCAGGTCGCGCACTCGCAAGAGGTTGTCGCCGTTCCAGCGCCCGAAGAAGACCTCAGGTTGAGCGCGGTCCCGCAAGCGCCCGGTGAAGGTGAGATCAATGTCACCGTTCGACCGCAGCCACGGGGTCGGCTCCATCGCCGCGGCGAAGCCCGGCCCTGGGTCAATGATGAGGTTGCTCGTCCAGTTTTGCGTCTGGTTGCCCGAGGCGCCCCCGGGTCGAGCCACGCGGACGTTCTGGAACATCTTGGGCTGTCCTCCAACGCGCCCATGCCAGAAGATGGCGAGCCTTGTGGCGTCTTGCGCCCGAAGGACCCGCAGGTGCTGCTTCTCCAGGTCAGGGTCATAGGAGATCCAGGCCCAATCGCGAATCACGGGCACAGGTGTCGACGCGGACACCTCGTACTGCGCATAGAAGATTCGGTGGTCTACGAAGTCGGCTACGCCGTCGTTGTTGGCATCCTTGAACGCGGCGCCGGGCAGGGCGAACTCTTCGATCGGGTTCGCGGTCAGTCCGACGGTGTCGAAGTTCACCGGGAACGCCGGGCCGCCGAACTGAGGTGACCCGAGCACCAAGCCGGGCGTCTGGTCGAACAGCGTGTCAGGTGGTAGCGCCGGCGCCGGGCCGAGGAACTTCAGATAGAAGTTAGAGCCGACGGAAATGAAGGCCATCAGGTCTCGAAGCGGGCTGCGCCCGGCTGCCGCGGGTGTCAGGGTGGGATGCGTGCCTCTGAGGACTCCGGCGAACAGCCGCCAGACGTCCTGCGCCTGTGGGGTCGCGGGCGTGTTCGCCTGCCCGGGTCTGTTCGAGAGCCACATGAGGTTGATGCCACCGGTCACGTCGCGGAACGCGGCAGGCATGGCGTTCGTCCAGCGGAAGTTGGTCGGTCCGGCGAGGTTGTCGTCAACGTGCGGCACGCTTCCGGTGGTCTGCCCGCCGGTGATTCGTGTCTCGCGCACCTTCAACTTGACGCGCATGGTCGGGTCGGTGAACGCCTCGATGGGCTGACCGGTTTGGTCCACCATCACCGCGAGGTCGTTCCCTCCACCGACGAGGAAGTTATCTTCGACGACAAAGATGAGTTGGCTGTATTCCCCGGCGGGGAAGCCGAGCGGAACAGCGACGCCGATCCGCGGCACGCCACCGCTCGGCGGCGTTACGCCATACGGTACGTCCGGGACGGAGAGCACCGTCGGCGCGCGGTCACCTGCTCGAGCCTTGTGCAGCGTCACCCTCTGGTTGCCGTTCGCGTCGTTCGCGCCTGTGGGTGGAACGAAAGGCGGGTTAGAGTACGGCGGGTTGAGGTTCGTCACTATGTTCGGGAACCCGTCCAGCCACGCCTGGCTGTCGTTCCCATCCGACATGAACGCCACCGGCTGGTAGGTCGGCCCAGGCAGGAAGCCTACGCGCGTCGCTACCCGCAGGTCGAGCATGTTGACGTTGCCTTCGTTTCGCACGGTAAACGTCTTGAAGAACAGTCGGAACACGCCGGTTGACCACGGGTCGAAGCCGTTCGTCGTCCAGGGCGGCAGCGGCGTGTAGCCGAGGCTGTGTGGCTCGCTGCCGAGGTCCACGGTCTCCTCGGCGATCGTCATCGTCTCGTCCACCGGCACGCTGGCGCCGACGCGCAGGCTCCGGAAGGCCTCGCGCCGAGGTCGTGGCGGTAGGTCGGTAAGCGAGCCTTCCAGCCCGTCCGCCTGGCCGTTTCCGTTGCTGTCCACATAGACGATCGCCCGTGCGGCATATCCGCCGTCGAGCGTCTCGCCCGCCGCGTCAATGAAAGGAGTGAGGTTCGCGGGTTGGAAGCGCGGAGGGCTGAAGGTGAAGTCGAACCGCACCGCTTCGATGAAGCGGGTAATCGGGTTGTTCGGGTCGTAGTTGCTTGGCGGGCGCAGCCGCGCTCCCGCGCGGTCTACGGTCGGGTCAACCGCCTGTCCGAACGGGTCGGCGAGCAGACCGATGTCGGCACGGTCCACGTCCGGATAGTCGGGGCTTACGTTCGGGAACGGGGTCGGCATGACCTCCCACCCAACATAGGGCAGCGGCTTGATCACCGCGCCCGGCCCACCGCGCCAGAACGCGTCCGTGCGCGTCATCTTCACCTGGCTGAGGCCGGTTCCAATGAGGTCTACGATGCGGCTGCGGTCGCCCACGAAGAAGTTCTGTCTGCCGCTGCTGCCGTGGCCTACCTGCCCGGCTGTGGACAGGATACGCTTGTTGTTGCTGCCGTTGATGTGGTTCTCGAAAACCCCGCCGAACGTGTACGACGGGTCCGGGCTCCAGCCGACGGATTTGCCACCGGGCGGCACGCCGACGAAGTTGTTCACCGTCGTTACGGCAATCGGGTTCAGAACCGTCAGGTCGCGGGCGGGGGCCGGGGTATCGATCACGCGGCCGTCTTCGATGACGTGCACGTCGAAGTTCAGGTTCTCGCCGGGAGTCAGGAAATTCGGCCCCGAGCCCATGAATGGTATCCGCACCACCGCGAGGCCGCGGCCGGAGTTGAACGGGTCCACGACCGGCGTTCGATCCTGCGTGATGTTCATTCCGCCCGGGCCCCGCAGCCGGAAGCGAATCTGGATGTTGTCCGTCGGCTGATAGGGGAAGTCGTACGCGACGACGTACAACTGCTCGCCCCACTCCAGCGTCGGCGGGTTCGGGGCGTAAATGTCCGCTACGGTGGCCGGGTTCACCGCCGGCGGCGTCTGCCGAAGCTGGACGTAGTCCGCCTGCGAAGTAAACTTGAACTTCAAATCAATGTAGTTGTTATTTCCGCTATCCGGAGTGTCAATCTGGCCACCGGGCGGAGGGAACGTGTCGTTCGAAATCAAGCCACCGGTTGAGAACGCATAAAGATAACCATCTTCGCCCGCGTGATACATCCAACCGTAAGCCACGGCAGGCGAGGCGAAGGCGGCGCTGCCACGAGACTGCCAACCCCAGGCAAGCCTTCCGCCCCCGGAGTTGGTACGCGCCGGGTCGGCATAGAGGCCCAGGAACCCGCCGTCGTTTGTGGCGACCGTTATCATCGGCTCCGGAAGGGCGAAGCCGGATGGAACGATCGGCGTGAAGTAAGGTGAACTACTGGCACCGCCGGGAACGTCCGCCGAGTCGAACACAAGCGCGCCGTCGGTCGCCTGGCAGGCGTAGAAGTGGCCGTTCTCGTTAATGAAATAGACGAGGTCCTGAGGGAAGCCGACCTGGATGCCTGGGACGTAGCACACGCCCGTGAAGCTGAACGGGTTGAGAGCAGGCTGGTTGACATCGGGGAACTGCCAGTTGAGCGCAGGGTTCGGGTCCCCGGTCGCGTCGCGGGCGTACACGTGACCGTCGAACGACGTCACGTAAACCTTGCCACCGGCGACCGCCGGCGTTCCCGAGATGGCCCCGACCGCCGGATCGTTGAAGTCGGGCCACGCCCAGTTGAGGTCCGTGGTCTGATCTCCGTTACCAGGGGCGTCGAGGGCAAAGACGCGCCCTTCCGTTCCCGCGGCGATGACCTGATTGTTCACGCTGTCGTACGCCACGGAGGCGACGAACGGTGGGCGGGCGGGGTCAACCTCGAGGGTGCCCGACCCACTGTCGTACTTCGCCTTGGGCCAAGTCCATTCACGGAGAGCCGTACCCGGGGTGCGCGTGGCCGGGTCGTAGTCGCCTCGCCCTTCGCAGTCAATCGCATAAACGCGGCCGTTCTGCGCGGCGATGAACAGCAGATCGCGCCCTCCGATGTTCTGGACGAACATCGAGGAGACGCCGAAGCTGGTCGGCCAGGGGATGCGGTTGCCGTCGGGCCCGTCGCGAGAGTCGTTCGGGTCCGTCCAGTTCGGGTCGTTCACGTCGGGGATAGACGGGTACGCCCAGTAGACGATGGTGCCGCCGGCGCCATCGCCCGCAGCATCGAGGCAGTAGATGCGGCCATCCTCGGCGGCAACGAATACGACTTCGGTCGGCTCGACGACGTTCGTGTTCTTGCGGATGTTCACTTGCGCCATCGTGGGCGTGCTGAAGATGGCGCCGCTGTCTTGACCGACGAACATGGCGGCGTCGGCGACGACCACTCGGCCGCCATCAGCCGGATCGTTGCTGTAGTTCCACACCTCGAGGCGCAGGCCGCCGTTGTTTGGGTCGTGAGTGAACGACCGGTTGCCGATCCGCACCCACTGCCCGCCGATGTCTTGGTTCACGAAGAACTCGGTTTGGCTTGCGCCCTCGCGCACCACGTATCGGGCGGCGCGCGCATGCAGGTTGGTGCCGCTGCTGCCCGGGAACCAGACATAGATGTCGTATGACTCAACGTTGTTGGGCAGGACGGGCGTCCAGGTGGCGCGGGCGGAGCCGGGGTAGTTGAGGTCAACCGGCGCGGCGAGATAGTTGGTGCCGAAGAAGCCGGGCGCCATCGGATTGGGCTGGACCCAGGCGGAGTCCGCCGTGAACGCGGGGTTCGTGTTGTCGTAAGTGAGGTTCTTGCTTGTAACCAGGCTTGGCGACCACTCCCAACGCTGCAGGCTGATGTTCGGGCCGGAGGCCTCGATGGCGTGCACCGTTCCACTTGTCAGTTCGCGCAAGCCGTCGGGGTCGGCCGGGTCCACGCGGGATGCGTTTCTGGCGGCTATAACGAGCGTGTCGCTTGGGCCGGGACCGATGCGCTTCACAACCGGCGACGCGAAGATGCTGCCGGGGCTGGGCACAGCGAGCACAGCGTCGGCGGCTACGATACGGTTCGTAACCGGGCCCATGAGGTTGTCGTTTTCGTCTCTCGGCACTGTGTTGTACAAGGTGATGCGGATGCTTCCGCCTGTGCCGGATGGGAAGATGCGGTTGTCGTTACCGAGAAGCTGGCCGAGTCGCACCCAGTTGCCGCCGCCGACATGGGGCACGATGTCCACGAACTCGCGCTGGTAATTGACGCCGTTGAAGTCGTACTCAACCTTGTAGACCGCGAAATCCGAGTTCGGTGAGAGGACACCGCCGGGCATGGTTCCGCTGCTCGGGAACCAGACGTTGACGGCGTAGTAGGTGTCGGGCTGGATGCCGTCCACCTGTTGGAGAGTCCAGGAGGCTGTGGCGGTGGCGCCGGACGTCTGGTCGCCCCCGGGGTTTGCGGCAACGACGAACGCGTAGCGATATGGATTGCCCCCAATTCCGAACCAGTCGCCGGACTCTTCGAGCGGGGAGGGCGTCGCCCACGTGCCGGTTTCTGAGTACTCGGGCCCTGCGTTGTCGCCGTTCACGTCTACGCCCACATCACGCTGGAGGGGGAACCACCAGCGGAGGTTGGCGGCGCCGGGGCCGGGTTCAAGCGCGTCAACGTTGCGCCCAACGCGCGAAGGTTGCCCGCGATGCGTGGGGCTGTCTCCGCCCTGGGCGATAGCGACCGCAAAGGCGATCAGAAGCCCCACGACGGTCGTTCCTGGTAACCACTTTCGTTTCATCTTATGCCTTCCTCAAAAACATAGCATTTGCATCATTTCCGATCCGCGTATTGCGGCATCCGGATGCCTCGCGTGCCGACGACGGGTGGAATCTCCATCTGGATATCGAGGTTGCTGAACCCGAGGTCTTGGCGTGAGAAGTCGATGGTTGTCCTCCACTGCGTGACCTCGCCGAAGAACGGGTTGCCGTTCGGGTCTTGCCCGAACCAACTGTTCGTGATGATGATGTCCCCGATCATGGTTCGGGTCGCCGCGGCCGCCCGGAGGTCTACCCCGCGGATGACTCGGTACACCTCGTTCGGCATCATCCAGATGGTCTCCCATTGACCGGAGGCGTTGCGCGCGATTTCATAGACGCCTGTCGAATCGGTGAAGAGGATCGAGAAGTCAATGTCGCCATTCGCGTCCAAGCCGATGCCTCGGAGGGACACGCTGTTCACGCCGCGGATCTTACGTGTGCCCGCGTAGAAGCCCGGCACGACGACTTCGTTGACCACCTCGGTGCCGCTGCTGCTGAAGACGACGAGGCCGCCGAGGTTGCCGGTCTCGCGCGGCGCGATCGGATCGGGCGGGTCGAGACCGAGGTCAACGCGTGAGGGCATCATGTCGCCCACACCCGCAACGTACACGAACTTGTTGTTGCCGTTGGCGTCGACGCCGATCAGGATGCGTTGAATCGTAGTGAACTGCCACGTCTTACCGCTGAAGGCGGAAGGCGTGTGCCAGATCAGGACGCCGAGTTGAGGCACGCCCTGGCCATCGCGCACAACATCCGTGATGCGGAAGTTCGCGTCAATGAAGAAGCGATCCACTAACTCGATGATTCTGCGGTTGCCCGTGTCGGCAATGAGGTAGTGAACCCAAAGTTCGTTCTGCGTGATCGGCGGGCTGGTCAAGTTGTACGTGCCCGGGCGGACGACATCTATCCACATCGTCACGTCGCGCGGCTGGCGCAACGTGAGCGGGTCGCCTTCCGTCCAGCCGGACGGGCGATACGTTGCATCGAGAAGAATCCGCTCGATGGTGCGAACCTCGCCTGCCGAGCGGTCTATGCGCACGACCCGGTCGCCGCCCGTATCAACCACCGCGTATTCGGTTTGGGAGATCTTGTAGACCTTCGTCGGTCGCTCCAACTTGCGCGTCTGGACAAGCGTGTTGTTCCCGTTCTGAGCAATCTGGTATGCGACGTCGCTCGTCCACCGTGCGAACCCTGAAGCGTCAAACTCGGCGACGCGCCCTTCGTCGGCGATGGCGGTCAGCCCTCTACGGAAGCCGAAGATGCCGTGGTCTGCCCATGCGACCAACGTCCCGCTTCCACCGACGGCTCCGAAAGCCTGCACCGCGCCGGGCATCACCGTCTGTTCGAGCCGCACGCGATAGTCCTGGATACTCTGCACGCCCTGCCCCGAGGGCCAGCGCACGTGCTTGTTCGTTGTGAAGCCTGGAGGCCCGCCCGAAGGCAGCAGCCAACTCACCTGCTTGAGACCCGGTCGGTTGGGGATCGTGATCAGCGACGGATCGTTGGGTGGAATCTCGGCGTCCATCGCGAACATCACGCCCTCGAAGACGGTCGGGTTGCCCGTTCGCAAGATTTCCGGTAGGTTGGAGCCGGCCGCCATGTACACGGTGTTGCCCATCACCTGCGCCGGGCCTTCGACGCGGTAGCCGGTCAGCGAGATGTACCAGAGCAGCGGGCTCCACTTTGAGCCCGTTGTATTGGGATCAAACAACGTCTCGCCTGTTCCCTGTCCTGAGATGACGACGGGTAGCGACGTGCTGAATCCGTTCTGCACCTGACCCTGAGTCGAGGACATCATGTTCGAGATGCGCAACACCGTGCCGCCGATGTTCTCGTACTGCTGGTTTTGGAGAAGGTTCGAGCGCTCGGGGGTGAGTTTGTTCCCGCTCGCCATGTAGTCCGGCTGTCGGATGCGCAAGCCGGGAGGCGCGGGAGCCGTCAGGCGGAGGTCAAACCGTCGCGGGTTGGCATCCAGCGCGACGATGAACGCGACCGGCACGCGAGTGCCGAAGATGAACTTGTCCGCCGCCACCGTGATGTAACACACATCGTTGATGATCGTCGGCCCGCCGTGGAAGTGGAATCGCGACAACGGTCCGTTCAGGAACGGGAAGATCGTGTTGATGTAGTCGCGGTCCTCGAGCACGGCTGGGATGCGGACGACCTGTGTGTTGTTCAGCGTAACGTTGAAAGCGTCGTACAGATCCCACCGATACACCAGGCGGAACCCGCCACGCGTGAACTCGTTGAAGCAGAACAGCGCGCCGCCGCGCTGCTCGTTGCCGGCGATGACGAACAGGTTCCCATTGGGTGCAAGCGCCATGGACTTGACCACAAACGATTCGCGGTTGATGTCGTCCGGCAGGAAGATCTGCCCGCGAATCAGCTGGCTGATGAGGTTGGGCGCGCCAGTGCCCCAGTCGATGTGGTAATCCAATCGAAGCGACCAGCCCGCCGGCGGCCCACCGTTTCTGAGACCGAGGCTCAACTGCCCAGGAGCGAATTGGATGACCGTCCCGTCGAAGAAGTTGCTGAGACCGGATGGAGGCTGCGGGTTGCCGTTTTGGTCAATCAGCGTGAGCTTGAGACCGAGTATTGAATTCGACGTGTCTACGATGCGCAGCCCTTTCAGGGCGGCACGGGTTCGAACCTGCATCACGGTTCCATCGTTGCTGACGATCTCCGGTGACTCGCCGCGCACGCTGACCCAAACGCTTGAGAAACCAACCGCCGGGCCACCGAGCGAGGAGCGGTGAGGGACGTACATCACGCCGTCCAAACCGGTCGGGTTGTCGCCGCTCGGGATGTAGCCCGCCGTGGGCGGGCCGCTGGGCGACGGCAGGTTCGGTGCGCCGTTGCCCCGGGCATACCAATCTGAGCCGGTGTTCACGATGCTGAGCGAGGTCGGGTCAATCGCCCAAACGCGACCGGCATAGCCGAGTCCGAGGCGATAGGAGTCGAAGATGTAGACCAACCCATCGAAGGCAACCGGAGCGTAGGGGCCGCGATGGTCGGCGCCGGGCTGGAAATCGGCGGCTGGGCTGGGCGAGACGATCTGAACGGGCGCCATGTTGATGTTCCCCACCAAGCGGCCGTTCGCCATCGGGAGCGCGTCGAATACATAGACGTCGCCCTGCTCGGTTTGAACGTACACTTGGTTCTCGGGCGCGCCGCCCACGGGGTTAGCCACTTCGGTCGCCATCGGAGGACCGGTGCGCGAGGGGAACGGTTGGCTGCGCCACACGAGGTCTCGCGTCGCGCCGAGGCTGGCGTCTTGGAAGCCGTCATCCAGCCAGCCGTCGTTGTCGAGGTCGTGGTTGGGGTCAACCTTTACGGCGTACAGGCGCCACTGTCCGCTGCCGTGCTCTCTGGCGACGAAGTAGGTGATGCCTCGGAAGATGATGGGAGGAACGAAGTCGGAGTGCTCGTTCTGCTCCATGTCGTAGTCCTCGAGCCAGGAAAGCATGAGCGGCGCGCCGAGTTCATCATGCGTGGCGTTTGTGCGCCGCGATCCCCTCGCTTCGTTCGGCGAGTTGGTAGCCAGCGCGAGGATGTTGTATGCGAACTTCAACTCCAGCTGCGGAATCGCCTGGAAGTCGGTTCCGCCGAATGGGCCGGAGTTTCTGCCCAAGCCGATGTTCACCCCGCCAGTCGGCTCGTTGATCGGCGATACCACGTTGCCCGAGGTAACCACGAAGTAGCCTTGCCCTACCTCGGCGACCCCAATGGTGATGCCCGCGCTGTTCGTCGCAATCGGCATGAACAGATCGAACTCGCCTTCCATCGTGGAAACGAGGCGGTCGAACCCGATGAGGCCCGCGCCCGCAAGTGTGGCGCGCGTAATCGCGTGGGTGCCGTTATGCGAGCCGATGAACGCCGCCTCGAAAGGCGATATGCGGTACGGGTAGTTGAGAATCGGGTGGAACGGGCGGTTGACCACGGGGAACCCACCCGTGTTCGTAGTCGTGAACGCAATTGGGAAACCGTTGTAGCCGTCAATGACCTGCACGGTTGACTTGTCGAACCACAGCACGCCGCCTTTGTCGAGGAACGCACGCAGTTTCTCCCGCTCGAAGGCGTTCAGGTTGAGCGTTCCGGGGGCGTGGACGACGAGGATATCGAACCGACTCATCTGGTCAACGCCCACAGCGCCGAGGTCAACTTCCCAGTACGCTGCCATGTTCTTGACCAGCGGCTGCCCGACTTGGTAGGGCGTCCCGCCGGTGATGTTCGCCCAGCGTTGGGCGATGGCGGGCGTCACGGAGCCTGGCGCGATGGGGTTGACGAACTCCCACGCAGGCGGCCGCAGGTCGGAGCGACGCTCCATATTGAAGAAGACATAGGGGTCCGCGTTCGTCGGCTCGCCGCCTGGCCCGGAAGTTCCAGGCAGCAGCAGGATGCCGCAGTTGATGCGGACCGGCGTATCCGCATAGCCCGTGGGCTGCCCGAAGGCGAGCGCCGCGAGCAGAGTAACGATGAGGATTGGCAGCGCCTTTCGAATCATGGGTTCACCTCTCCGAAGTAAAGCAGCCTGGTGCCGACGGGCAGTTTCGGCATAGGCGGCAGGGAGCGGCCGAACAGGTCCGTCCGCACGTACGGGTCGTTCGGCGAGAAGGACCCGCCCACCCTTCCGGACATGAGCAGCGGATCGTAGTTGAGGAAAAGGTTGGGCACGAAGCGGTTCGTGTATTGCGGCTGCCCACCGGGCCCGCGCGGGTAGTGCTGGTCGGGGATGTACTCGTCACTGGCGCCGTACTCGGCGGGAATCCAGCCCCACTTTTCGAGCCACTTCTCTTGGTCGCCCATCATCGGCGGGAAGTTCTCCGACACGCTTCCGTTGATGGTTACCTTGATGTCGAGCGGGTCTCCGTAGAATGGGTACTCGGTGCTCGCACTGAACTGCGAGAAGCGGTCGAGCGCGGTTTGGAATGCGTCACGGCGGTCGTTCGGGTTCGGATTGAACCACAAGCCCGGAATCACGAAGAAGCTACCGTTTTGCGCGTACAGCACGGCGTTGATCTCGACGTCCATCGGCATCGCGGTGATGCGGCTCAGCATGTAGGGGCCGCGCCCCGGAGGCGCGATGGTGTTGTCCAACTTCAGTTGGAACATGTTCTCGTCGCCGCCGAAGAACAGCGTGTATCCTGCGCCGAACTGGTTGATCGGGATAAGCGGGAAGCTGCGCTTCTCGAACACCGGCAGAACCTGGGAAGACGGGTCAGCCAGTCCGTAGGTGAAGATCGGCGGATTCGGATAGAACGGAATTGCAGCGTTCCTGGTGTCGTTTGGGTCGAAGTGATACGCGGGCGGGGTTGCCGCGAACGGCTCGTTGATGAGCAAGTTCACGAACGCCGACCGGTTGAAGTCCGCGGCATGCGAAGCGAATAGCGACGGTCGGATCGGAGTGCCCGCGCTGTCCGGGTTGTTGAACGTGTAGCCGTTCACCGGGTCAAGCGGGTATTGCACAAGCGCGTTGAACGGCGCGCCGTCTTCCACTTTGATGCGTCCTGGGTTCGTGGGGTCGTTGTTGTCGGTAACGACCTCGTTCACCGACGCCCACGTTACGAACTGCGTTGTGTTGAGTACGACGTTGTTTTCTGCGAGCAGGGCGATCGTCGAGCGGGTGGGGTGGGCGCGCGTGATGCTGCCCTCCACGTAGATGTTTCCGCCGGTCGCGACGGTGAGTTGCACGCCCATCGGCCGTCCGGAGTTGCCCGGATCGAGTCCAAACGGGATGACGCCGCGAACTCGCACGTCGCCTTCGCAGTAGATGACGCCGTTGAACAAGGGCCCCTGGTCGAAGTCGCCTGCTGTCGGCGCGAAGAAGTTGGTTACGCCGGGGGTGAGTTCGTTGATGATCCGGAAGCCCTCGTTCGGGTTCGTGCCGTATCCGACCTTGAAGCGGAGCGTGTGACGCCCTGTGTCGGTTCGCGCGTAGTCACGCCACGTGTCGTTGTTGCGGCGGATGTTCCGAGTGATGGTGAATCCGTCACGCGTTAGAAGAATGTAGCAGGCGTTCGGCACGTAGAACGGCGCGCCGCCCGGATCCCAGCCCGAGGCGCTGTGCCCGTTGTGCGGGTTCAGGTAGTCCCATCGGAGCGTAAAGCTGCCGTCCTCGGAGTCCTGTCCGCGGTCGCCGTCGTTATCAATGTACACGCCGCGCCCGAATCCGAAGCGGCCGAGGTTGAACGTGCGCCCGAACGAGTCGGTAGCGAGTGCGCCGCTGTTGCGCGTAGCCACGATGAAGCGCCTCAGCCCCGTGTTGGGGTCCTCTTCGTTAATGAGCGGCGGGTCTTTGTAGACGGAGTCGCGCGCGTAGCCGAGAGCGTCGAGGCCCTCACGCCCGTCGCGGAACACACCGCCGTGCGTTGTGAAGTTCGGGTCGGTGCTCGGTAGCGCCTGAGCTGTTTGAATGATCTCCGCGCCGCTCTGCGCGGTGATGGCGTGCAGATTCATGACGCTGTTGCCGTCGGCGTAGCGCATCTCGCCGGAGACGTTCACCTGCTGCCCGAGGTCGCGGTTCAGGTACGCGTCCACGATGCCGTGCACTACGAGGTCCGCGTTGAAATACATCGGCCCCCCGACGGTGAGCTGCGAGGCGGGATAGCCGTTCGGCGGGGCAACTTGGAAGTTGCCAACAATTCGCGGCACGACGACATCCACCGGCGTTGAGGTGAAGCGGTCGAAGAACCTCGCGAGCGGAACCGGATTGCCGAAGTCAACCGGCTCGGTGCGGCGGTCCAAGTTGGTGACGAAGTACGCGCTCTCGAGCATTCCGATCGAGGCGATCGCCGTTACCTGCCGCGCGCTCTGGATGTTCGGCTCCCGGGCGCTGGTCGGATCGAACGGGTTGAACTGTCCCGGCCGGCCGACGGACTCGATAATCGTGTACGCCTGAAGCCGCGCTCGGGCGAGCACGGGCGGCAAGCCCGCTTGGAATGGCGCTGGGTCGCTGGGAGCCCATCGCACTCTTATGAGCGCGCGGCCTCCCTGGAAGTTCAGCCGGGTGAACGCGCCCAGCCCGTCGGGGCCGCCGAGGTCGCCGGGAGCGTTTGCGACGGGGTCAACCTGCCGTCGAAGCCAATAGTAGTCGGGGTCCGGATTGGTCGCCGCGGGGTTGTCCGGGTCGGAGTTTGGCCCCAAGCCGGGAGGTCGGTTCGGGTCTACGTCGGCGGGAACGGGTGTCGGCGGTTGCGGACGCCAGTCGGCGCCGTCTTCGGAAAAGCGCAACTGCGAGAAGGAGTACCTAACGCCTGCTTGCGCGAGGTCGTTGGCGAGGTTGCGGCCCCGCGCCTGTCCGGTCGCTTCGATTTCTCGCCCGAGGATGACGGACGCGACGAAGGCGAGCGTGGCGAGCACGAACAGCACCAACAGGATGATGACGAGGGTTTGTCCTTCCTCTCGCTTTCGGGTTCTCATTGCGTTATGGCGTAGTCTCGTCATTCCGTTCTCACCTTACGAAGTTGCGCACGGCGATAACATCGCGCACGGTGACTGTTTGCGGCTCAGCAGCTGCAGACGCGGGATAGCGGCGGATGCCCACTTCGACCTGCATCTTTTGGCGGCTGTCGTAGTCGACGAACACGCCGTCCGTGTTGCTGTTCAACTGGAAGTCGAACTCGATGATGATGTTCGCGTTCGGCAGCAGGTCGAGCGTCGGGTCGCTGTAGAACTCGATGTAGCCCTTCTTGAACCGCGGCTGGATGTAGTTCCGCACGTCGGCGTTCGAGCCGGGGTCAGGCACGCCGAGAATGCCCGGGTAGTCGGTCGGTTCGTCCAGGTCCGTGTAGTTGATCTTGTATTGGTTCAGCCCGGCCTTGTCGCCCTGGGCGACGCGCGAATACTGGATGATCTCGCCGAAGTTCGGGCCGGGTCTCATGTCGGGCCCCCAGACGCGCTCGCTGCCCGGCACGACCTTGCCGTCCGGAATCGGCCAGCCGAGCGCAACGCTGCTGAGAGGGTTGAAACTGTCAGCGGTAAACGGCGGGAATACGTTCGTGTCGGCAAGCCACACAAACCGTCGTCCGAGGTCGGCGAGCCCTGGGTTCGCCTGTACGAGCGGACTGTTCAACCATCCCGACAGGTTGGCGTTCGCGGTTGCGCCGGTTGTGTTGGGAACGTAGCCGAGTGCGTCCCGAACCGGGAAACTGGCCAAAAGCTTGCCTGCTCGCGGCTCAAGGCGCACGAGCCGAAGCGGAGGCGAGTTAGCCGCGGATGCCGGTTGGAGGAACTGCCCGATGTTCGCCGGGCCCGCTTCACGTGCGCGCATGTAGCCGGCTATGTCAAAGACGAGCACCCCTGTGGTGTATTCGCTGCCGCCACCCGTCGGGTCGTACAGCGCCATCTCGGCTTCAAACCGCTCGTAGGGGTTGCCGCCGCCGCTCGGCTGCCGCCAGCGGACGACGAAGTAGGGCGGGTTGGTTCGCGGGTCGAACGTGAAGATGCGCGCGAGCGTGTCCGTGGTCCAGCCGTGTTGCGAGGTGCGGTATTCCGTCGGCGCGCCGCGCCCCTCGATGTCAATGGTCTCTTGGCCCGCGCGGACGAGGCGATGCCCCTCGGCGGGTTCGTTCGAGACCCTCTGCGGGAACGCCTGGAACAGCGGTCGGATGCGCGGAAGGTACGTGTTCGCGCGGTTCGGTATCAAATCGTAGAGCAGTTCGTTGGTGCCTTCATCCACCTCAAAGACGATGAGGTCGCTCAACTGCTGCTGCACCTGGATCACGCCTGCGTTCTTCCAGTTGATTAGGCGCTGGCGGTGGTCCGCCAGATTGTCCGCAACCTGCGATGGATTCCACACAAAGAACCCGGGGTCGTCGAGGATCGGCCGCCCCTGCGCATCCACAGCGAAGAAGGCGCGGTTCGGGACATAGACGCCGTTCTGAAGAACCCAGGGTTGAACTTCGGCACGGTAAAGAACGAACAGGTTCTCTCGCCCGCCGGTTACGCCGTTCACATCGCCCCGGTTGCCGCCGAGAAGGCGAGGGTCGTAAGGGTTGGCATAGATGCCCTCGAACTGGTCTTCTGCCGGATCCGGGTCGATAAACGGTCGCTGCAAGCCGATCCAATACCGCACGATGGTCTGGCCCGGCGCGACCGGCAGCGTGATCTGTCCGAGCGGCTTCTTCAGCGTCGGGTCAATGCGGTTCCGGCCTGGGTTGAACTGCGGGTTCGCCGGATCGCCCTGCGAGGCTGGGACGAAGTCCAGTTTCGCGTTGTGAAGGAAGGCGCTTCCGTAGGAGGTCAGGTTGCCTACAGGCAGCGCGGTCAGGTCACCACCGCGCATCACAGGGTTGCCCGTGGCGTTCGGATCAAGGGCAAGAGGAACGCGCACCTCGATCGAAGCCGCGGGAACCGAGTTATCCAGCACCACGACCGCCTGAGACAGCTCTCGGTTGATACGCGCGTTGACGAGCCGTGCGGTGTCCTGCGCCACCTTATAGGCGGACGCGGACCGCGTAAGCCCGAAGCCGCGGACCAGCGGGATGCTGATGAGCGTGATGAGGATGGCGACAATCGCCATCACCACCAGCAACTCCGTAAGCGTAAATCCCCGATTAAGTTTCAACATCTTAGTTCTCATCCCGCCGCGTCATGTAAGTTTCGACCTCCACAAATCGCCACGCGCTCGTCCAGAGACGGTGGAGGTCCATTCGCTCCTGAATTTGTTGGGCTCCGTTTCCTGGGACGTCCTGTTTTGCCTCTGTGTTCCACATGGCGCGAGCCTTGAGGGAGCTTCCCGAGACACCGCGGACGGCGTAGCCGTTCGTGTTCCAGTCGAAGCCGGTCGCCGCGGCGTCCACCTCGCGGATGTCAATGTAGGCGAGCCCGGGCAGAGGGTCTCCGGCGGGGACGGGCCGCACGAGGAAGTCCTGGTCTCGCATCACGCGCACCGCGCCGCCGAATACGGTGTACCAAATCTCTCTAACGCTGACCTTGTTCCCGATGTCCGCGCGAGGGAAGTAGATGCGCGTAGGCAGACCGAACGGGTTGCCAGGCGTCTGGCCGATGTAGTACTGTCCGACGCCGAGCGCGGGGTCGTAAGCGAGCCGATAGTTTTGAGAGGCCTTGAGCACTTGCAGCGCCCAGTCGTTGTGCGCCTGGTACAGCACGCGGAAGTTTCGGCCACCGGGGTCAACGTTCTGCAGCAGTACCGGATTGGCAGGGTCGCCGGGGAGGATGATCGTTACGCTTCGCGCCAAGTCGTCCGCGGAGTTCGGCGCAGGCCGGAACGGGCTGGCGAACGAGAGGGTGCCCCGGAGGTAGTCCACCTTGTAGCAGAGCGGCGAGTCGGGGTCCGACGGGTCCACCCGCGGTGATACGATTCCGCCCGTGTCCAAATCGAGAACCACGATATCGCGGTCAATGGCGACGCCGCCGTTGCCGTCCGGAACCGGCACCTCAAGGCCGGGGTAGCGCCTCTTGTCGTTGAGCAGGTCGCCGAACGCCTTCAGCCTGCGGAGTGTGAGCTTGTGGATGGGCGGACGCGTTCGGTCAATGCGCAGGTCGTCGCGGATGATATGCCAGTTGTAGACGTCGTAGTTCACGTGCGCCTGAAGCGGCACTCGACCGCGTCCTCGACGCTCGCGGAAGTTGTAGCCCGCCGGGTTGAAAAGAAGAAGGCCCAACTCGCCGTTGAGCACCTTATACTCGTAGGGATAGTTCGGATCGAACGGCTGCACGTTCGCGATCGGGTCGAACAGGCGGTTCACGCGTAGCGAGCCGAAGTCGAACTCGATCCAGTTTGGCGGGTTGCCTGCGAGTTGGATCAGGTCGAACGGCGTGACTTCGTTGTTCACCGCGTCGTACTCGACGCCGGTGCGCACGGGAACGACGACGTCAACCACGTCAATCCTGCGGAGGTTCCCGCTCACGTTCGCCCAGTAACTGAAGGAGAGCCGGTACCGCACTTCGACTCGGTTGCCATCGCCCGGCATCCAGACTTGGGGCACCTCGTCGTCAATCACGAACTGCCATGGTCGGGGATTACGGATCGCCTCGCCCGGGGATGTGCCGCGGATGTCGCGCTCCTCCATGTCGCTGCTGTAAACGAGCAGCAGGTTCGGGTCGTTCACCACCGGGCCGAACTGCACCACGCGCAAGGAGCCGAAGTCGTTGCCGACGGGTCGAGGCGCGGGGATGCGCCCACCCTCGCCGATAACGCGTCGGATGCGGTTCGCGTCGTTGTAGTACCGCCAGTAGATGAGCGTGTTCGATCCGCCGGGGTTGACGATTTCGATGTTCCCGTCTTCAAGAATGTTGCCGCCGGCGCCGATGTCCCCAGGGGCGACGTTCGGGTCGGAGAAGATGATCAGCGTCCAGTTGCCGTTGACGAGTTGAAACTGGTAGCTGACGGGGAGAATCTGTTCCGGGAGGTCGTCGGCCACGCCTTTCAGTCGGTCAATCTCGCGGCGCGCGAGGATTTGAGCGACGGTGTAGTCGTTCGTTACTCCCAGCCCGCGCAGCACGATGGGGAAGGCGCGCATCAGCGTGAGAACGCCGACGGCCAGAATGACCAGCGTCACCAGAATCTCAACGAGGCTGAACCCTCGCCTGTTTCTACTCATCAGCATGACAGTTGCCTCCGGCGGGAGATAAGGACTCTAGCGCCCCGCCGCCCAGGACCGCTCGTAGATTTCACGCGAGTCGAACGACCTGACTTGACCGGACAGGAACAGCACCAGGTCATGGTTGAAGCGCGTCGGAGCAACCGCACCGTTGTAGGGCGCGCGAGATTCCGACCGCCAATCACGATAGAAGCCGTTCCACGTCACGATAGTGTCCTCGGGTGGGTCGTGGTAGCCGAGTTGGCGCGGGCTGTCGTTCGGCCCACCGCCCGTCTGCCCGAGTGCCGTCCAGAACAGGATGTACTTCAGCACATATCCCTGTTGGCAATCAGGGTTGCGCGTCGGCTCGATGTCGTAGTTGTCAAAAGTGTAGAAGCGAGCCGGGTCGGTGATCGAGTCACCGTTCAGCGCAAACGGGTTGATGCCCAGGTGCTCGTAGGTGACCACGGGAGACGTGTCCCCAGGGCCGGTCGAACCGAGCGCCTGATTGGTCGAGGGGTCGTAACGGTTGGGCCAGCAGGCGTTCCTCAGGTTGTCAAGGTCGTGGTCTTGCGCCACTTCGCTGTGGAACTGGTTGACGTCTTTGATGCGCGTTCGATAGAGATACGCGTGTCGAAGCGCCTTGACGTTCCGCAGGCCCGTGTTCGGGTCGAACTCGGCGACCTGGAGCAGCATCGGCGGGAAACCCCCTTGATCTTCACGGTAAAGCATCAGCGCCTGGTGGATGCTCTGCATCTCGCTACCGTCGGCGGACTTCTTTGCCTGTGTTTTGGCCCGGTTAAACACCGGGAACAGGATTGCCGCCAGAATGACGATGATGGCGATCACCGTGAGCAACTCAATCAGTGTAAAGCCCAGATGGCGTTTCATGAACGTTCTTTCCTCCGCGGATTGCATTGTGGGACGACCTCAGGCCGCAGATTGTTCCATAAGCGGCAGCCTCAGCGCACGCCCGTCGCCCACTCAAGATACCTTTTCCCCGCGGCGAGGAGGGGCCCGGGGAAGGTTGCGGCTGCCAGCGCCCCCACCACAAGGTACGGTCCGAACGGAATCGTAGTCAGGCTGGGCTCCCAATCGTCGTCGATTGCCTCTAGTTCCTCAGGGGTATCCCCGAACCATGAGCGGTTGAGGCTGGGTGCGAACAGCGCGGCCACATCCACCAACATGAGGTAGCCCACCCCGCATTTGAGTAGGCTCCCCAGGGATTCGGGCTCCTCCCCGTATTCCTCAGCGTCTTGGCCGGGGGTGGACTCTTCGATCCGTCGCCTGGCAACAACTTGGGCGGCTCCGAGTACCGCGCCGGCGACAACCGCAAGCGCGAAGGCGCCGAGTGCGAGGCCCGGGCCCAGCATCGCCCCGATGCCTCGGGCGAGTTTGATGTCCCCGTGTCCCATCGCGTCCCGCTTGAGCAGGACCCGACCGAACAGGGCGATCCCGAACAGCGCCCCCCATCCTACGAGGTAGCCCGCCAGGGCGGTCGGAACGGCGACCGCGGCAACCTGCACCCATCCGTCCGCGCCTCCGACGATCTGGTGCGCGTTCAGCCCGGCCGCGATGGGCAACAGCCATGCGTTCAGCGCGTCGGGAATAATATAGTGTTCCAGGTCAATGAACAGCGCCGCGAGCAGGACGCAGCCGAACGCGGCGAACAGCAAGAACGACACGGGGTCAGCGCCGGTCACCAAGAATCGCCACCAGAACCCGGCCCACACGGCCCCTGTGAGCAGCTCGACCACGAAGTACCGCCAGCCGACGCGCCCTCCGCAGTAGCGGCACTTACCGCCGGAAAGAAGGAGGGAGAACAGGGGGACCAAGTCCGCCGGTCCGAGACGATGGCTGCAGCGTGGGCAATGGCTCGGCGGCCGCCACAGAGACAGGCCCCTCGGCAGCCGGTAAACAACGACGTTGAGAAAACTCCCGAAGAAGGTCCCAATCAAGAACCCGACGACCACAGTCCACTCAAAAAACAGATGCGCCTCCTTGCTTCCTTCTGCTTAGGACGGGCTGACTCGCCGAAAGGAAGCAGCCCCGCGCCGGGTCGGCGCAGGGCTGCCGAGTGCCACCGGGGCGGTCAGGCGCCCTGAAGGGCGTCGCCCTGGGACAGCTCGCTGACGATGTTGACGAGCGGTAGAAGCACCGAGATGACGATGAACCCGACGATGACGCCAAGGCAAACGATGAGCACCGGCTCGAGCGCGGCGGTAAGCGACGCGAGCGTCGCCTCAACTTCGCCCTCGTAGAAGTCGGCGATCTTCTGCAGCATGAAGTCGAGCGAACCGGACTCCTCCCCGACCGCGATCATATGAACGACCATCGGCGGGAACTGGCGGCTTCGCTCGAGCGGGTCGGCGATGCGGTCACCTTCGCGGATTCTCGCGCGGGCTTCCATGACTGCGTCGGCGAGGATGACGTTACCAACGGTACCGGCGCACGTTTCCATCGCTTGCAGAATCGGAACGCCGGAGGTGAGCAGAGTGCCGAGCGTTCTGCTGAAGCGTGCCAGGCAGATCTTATGGTGCAGCTTGCCGAAGATCGGAATCTTTAGCTTGATGCGATCCGCAACGCGCCTTCCGAAGCGGGTGGAAACGAACGCCTTCCACACGATAAGGAACAGCAGTAGGCCAATGCCAATCCAGTACCACTTCTGCACCATGAAGTCGCTGACGGTGACAAGCACTTGGGTCGGGCCAGGCAGGTCCTGGTCCTTCATCCCGAGGTCGCGGAAGACGCCAATGAACTGCGGCACGACGTACGTCACAAGCGCAATCACGATCCCGATGGCAAACACGATGACGATGATCGGATACGTGATGGCGGAGCGCACCTTGCGTCGCAGCTCGACGTCCTTCTCCAAGAAGTGGGCGATGCGTTGAAGAGTCTCTTCCAGCACACCGCCGATCTCTCCGGCGCGAACCAAGCCGACGAAAAGGTTGTTGAACGTCTTGGGATGTCGCGCCAGCGCGCGGCTGAGGCTCTCGCCCCCTTCCACCCGTTCGCCAACCTCGATCAGAATCTTCTTCAGCCTCGGGTCGTCGGCCTGTTGTGAGAGGACATCAAGGCACCGCACGAGTGAGACACCCGCGTCCACCATCGTACTGAACTGACGGCAGAACACTGCGAGCTTCGTAAGCTTGACCCTGCCGAACGTTCGCGCTCGAGCGCGACGGGCGCGGATGACCTCGACCTCGAGGATCTGCATCCCTTGCTCTTCGAACCGCTTCCGCAGAACCTCTTCGCTGTCCGCCTCGGTCGTTCCCTTCTGTATGCCGCCCGAAGGGTCTTTGAACGTATAACTGAACACAGGCATCTTCGTTTCCTCCTACTATCCTCGCCCGGTGGCGGAAGGGCCGCCGGACGCGGTCGGTGTGTTGATCATCTTCTTCAGTTCTTCGACGTTGATAGCTCGGCTCATCGCCTCTTCGAAGGTGATGAAGCCCTTCTGGTAGAGGTCGCGCAGGTTCTGGTCCATGCTCTGCATGCCGTGCGCTGCGCTCGTCTGAATCATAGACGGAATCTGGTGCGTCTTGTTCTCGCGAATCAGGTTCCGCACCGCAGGCGTCGCCACCATCACCTCAACCGCGGGGATGCGCCCGGGGGCGCCGGCGCGCGGAAGCAACTGCTGAGCGACGACCGCCTGAATGTTGTTCGCCAGCTGGATGCGAATCTGCTCCTGCTGGCCAGGTGGGAACACGTCAATGATGCGGTCAATCGACTCGGCGGCGTTGTTTGTGTGCAGAGTGGCGAAGACGAGGTGTCCGGTTTCCGCCGCCGTGATCGCGAGCGCGATCGTTTCCGGGTCACGCATCTCGCCGACGAGGATGACGTCCGGGTCTTCCCGAAGACAAGCTCTCAACGCGTTAGCAAACGACTTCGTGTCCTGACCAAGTTCCCGCTGGTTGATGATAGACAAGTTGTGCGTGTGGAGATACTCGATCGGGTCTTCGATGGTGATGATGTGCTCCGCGCGCGTTCGGTTGATCTGGTTGATCATTGCCGCGAGCGACGTCGACTTTCCGGAACCGGTAGGCCCGGTAACGAGGACGAAGCCGCGAGGCTTGTTCGTGAGATCTTCGAGCACCGGCGGCAGATTCAGCTCGCGGACAGTCGGGATGCGATTCGGAATGAGCCGGAATGCGCCTGCCACCGAGCCGCGGTCGCGATAACAGTTGACGCGGAAGCGCGCGCGCTTCGGCAGCGAGTAGGAAAAGTCCAGCTCATACGTGGACTCAAACCGCTCGATCTGCTCGTCCGTGATGATCTCGTACATCATCCGCTGCGTATCCTGTGGGCTTAACTTCTCGTAGTTGAGGCGGATCAGCTTGCCGTCCACGCGGATGACCGGCTCGGAGTCGTAGCAGATGTGCAAGTCGGATGCGTTCTTCTCGACAACGATGTTCAGAAGTTCGTCGATGTGGACATCGTCTACCTTCCGCGGCTTTGTAGAGACGCCCTCTTCTTCCTCCTCGACGCGCGTTACCGTCGCGCCGGGCAACTCAAATTGCAGTTCGTCAATGTTGATCATTTCGTCTGGTTCACTTCTCAGTCGGCTTGCGACACTTTGCCGCTCTACCGTAACATCTTACCTTTCTGGCGCCGCAGCCGGTCTGGGTTGTTCACTCCGGCTGCGGCGTCAATCACTCTGTAGGTTTAGAAGCCCGCCGTGAAGACGACCCTCATGACCTCTTCGGGCGTGGTGATTCCCTGCAGGATCTTGATGAGGCCGTCCTCGCGAAGTTCCTTCATGCCGTTCGCTTTCGCCGCCTCTTTAACATCGGCAAGAGGCGCCCGGCGCACGATGAGCTCGGCTATCTCGGCGTTCATCTTCATCATCTCATAGATGCCGATTCGGCCACGGTAACCTGTGAAGCGGTTGTCCTCGTGCGGAACTCCCCGGTGCAGCGTGATCATCTCCTCCGGGTTCTCGACCTTGAAGCCGAAGCGGCGGAGGTCCTTCGCGGGCACCTCGTACGTCTCCATGTGGTTCGGGTCAATACGTCGTCCCAATCGCTGGGCGAGCACGCCGATGACCGTCGCCGAAATCAGGTACGGCTCCACGCCCATATCCGACATGCGGACGACGGCGGACGGGGCGTCGTTGGTGTGCAGCGTCGAGAGAACCAAGTGTCCGGTGAGCGACGCTTCGATCGCCACCTCGGCGGTCTCGAGGTCGCGCATCTCGCCGACCATGATGATGTCGGGGTCTTGGCGCAAGAAGTGCCGCAGCGCGTTGGCGAACGTCAGGCCCGCCTTGCGGTTCACCTGCACCTGTGCGATGCCCGGAAGTTGGTACTCGATCGGGTCTTCGATGGTGATGATGTTCTTCTCCACCGAGTTCAACTTGTTCAGGATCGAGTACTGGGTCGTCGTCTTTCCGGCGCCGGTGGGGCCGGTTGAGAGGAACATGCCGTTCGGCTGTGAGACAAGCTCCTCGACTTCCGCCTGGTTCTCGGCGGTGAAGCCCAGCTTGTCTAGGCCGATGAGAATGCTCGTCTTGTCGAGGATTCTCATGACTATCTTCTCGCCCCACGGCGTCGGAATCGAGGAGACGCGCAAATCGTATTCTTTGCCCGAGTGCCGAATCTCGATGCGTCCGTCTTGCGGCAACCGACGCTCGGCGATGTTCATGTCCGCCATGATCTTGTAGCGGCTGATCAGCGGCGCTTGAAGGTTCTTCGGCACCGTCATCGTTTCGTGAAGAACACCGTCAATGCGGTACCGCACGCGCACACCGCGCTGCTGCGGCTCGATGTGAACGTCTGAAGCTCGGTCCACGATCGCCTGCTGGATAAGCGCGTTCGCAAGGCGAATGATCGGCGCCTGCTCGGCGACCTGCTGTGCAGCCTCTTCGTCCTCCGCCTCGATGATCGTGTCGCTGCTTGCGCGGGCCTCGGCGATCGCTTGGCTGATGTCGCCTCTCATGCTCGCCGGCGCGGGCGCTTGCTCGATCGCCCCGCCGGGCTGGCCGTTGCCCTGCTCGCCGCCGCCGTAGTACTTTCGAATCGCATCCTCGATCGCGCCCGGCACTGCAAGCACCGGCACGATGCGGCAGCCGGACACCAAGCGAACCTGGTCCTGCGCCTCGATGTTCGAATCGTTCGACATCGCCAGGTACAGCGTCATTCCGTCCTTGCGAACGGGAACGACGTTGTGCGCCCGGGCGATGCGCTCGGGAACCACGTTGATCGCGCTCGAATCCACGCTGTGCCGGTCGAGGTCAACGAAGCCGAGGCCCCGCTCCTGTGCCTTGGCTTCCATCATCTCTCGCTCACCCACGAATCCGAGGTCGACCAAGATTCGGCCGAGGTCCTTCGTTCCACTCTGCTTCTGAACCTTGAGCGCCTCCTCGAGGTGCTCTCGCTTCAGGTACCCCTTCTCGATGAGGTACTCCGTCATCGGTTTACGCGCTATAGCCATCTCTCTCAGATTCTCCTACCTGCCCCGGAAGGCACCTTCGCCGGTTGGCGGTACGCCTGTATACCCGTTCGGGGTGCTTTGCGGGTCAGGTTGATGGACGGATTGGTTCGCCCCTATCGTTCACCGCCTCCTGTTCCTCCTCCTCGGCCGCCCCCGGAGCCACCGCCACGCACCTCGCTCTCGCGGACGGGCATCACGCCCGAGACGTTCTTGCCCCGGACGGATTCGTTGCCCTCAACCGTGGAGATTTCGACCTCCTCAGCCACGAAGTCGTCCCCGCGGCTGTTCTTCAGACGAACCTCCTGCGCCCCCGGGGTCCGGCTGAGCAGCGTGAGAACCTCCCGCTCCTGGTCGTACAGCGCCCTGGGGGCGGTTATTTCGCGCCATTCGCCGTCGGGGAGTTCCTGCCTCGCCTTCGGATTCCCGGTCACCTCAGCCTTCCTTGACCCGTCAGCGTACCAGTACTCGATGCGCTCGGCTGTGATGTGGATCGGGTAGTCCCGCAGGTTGTCCGACCGGCGAACACGCTCCTCTTGCCCTTGTTCTTGCGAGGCAGGAGGCTGCTGAACACCCGGCGGGAGCACCGGCTGAGCGGGCGGCAGGCCGGCGGGCGGAGGTCCAACGCGACCCTTGTCCCGTTCCGGCTTCACGAGCAGTTGGACGTTGCCGGTTGCGACGGCTCGCTCCTCCTTTCGATAGACGACCACCTTTGGGGCGCGGATAATCGCATCCGGACCGACGTACTCCACCGCTCCCTCAGCCGTGATGACATCCTCATCCTCGAGCCACGTAATCTTCTCGGCGCGGATGAACTGATCCTCATCCACCGCCTCGGCTTTGTAAAAGATTTGCCGCCGCGGGTTCGAGAGGATCTCCCACGTCTGGCCGCGCAGTTGAACGCGCCGGGTCTTGCCCTGCTGCTCGAGCGGGCCGTTCCAGGAGACGCGCTCCGCCCGCCCCTCTCGCGCCGCATAGTTCCAAGTGACGCTCTCGGCTGAGACCTCTCCCTCGCGGAATCGCCCAGTCACTACGCCCGTGGAGCGGATGACCCGCCGACCGGTGTCCACCACGCCTCGGTCGGTGCGGAAGGCGAGTTCTCGGTTCCACAGGGAGAGGCCGCCGAATACCTCAGCTCGGTTCTGTACTGAATCGTACACTCCACCGCCCGCACTGAACCACAGCCGTTGCTCTCCGGCGTCGTACAGTCGCCCGTTATGAATGTCGAAGACGGTGAACTGTGCTCGGTCGCGGCGGACGTCTATCCGCCGGGCGGCGAACTGTACCCCGAGGTCCACTCCTTCATAGACTCGAACCAGGGTCTCGCCCAGGCGCGAGCCAACATCCGGGCCGAGGGCGTTGAGATACTCCTCGGTGCGGTACTGCGCGAACGGGTCGTACCTGGCGAACCGCTGCAGCGCTCCGGTGAGCCAGAACGCCGTAGGCGCCAGCGCCAACAGCAGCGCCCAGCGCAAGTTAGTTCGGAACCAGCGTAACATCGTTTCGGATGACGTCGTCCGGCGAGTCGAAACCGGTGACGGGCACGTCAACGGTTTGGAAGCCGGCCTTCTCGAATCGTAGCACGTATGCGCCCGGCACCGCCCAGAGGAAGTACCGACCGTCGCTGCCCACGTTGTACCGCCGGATGGGTGTGCCCGAGTCGAGGAGCGTTACGATGGTGCCCGTCGGAGGCTCACCTTGCACCGTAACGACGCCCCAGAGGTTGTACGGAGGGCCGGGCGGGTTCGGGTCGCTGACCGGGGCGAGCCGGATCGCGGGAAGCGTGATGACGCCGCCGACCGGGTTCTGGTTTGCCGTGAACTGGGTCGTCAGAAAGCCGCTCTTCTGGACGGTACCGAGGATGCCCTGGAAGACGAAGTCGTTCTGCGAGTCATAGGCGACGCCCGTCAGGGTGAACTCGCCGTCCTGGTTTGTTGTGGCACGCTTTCCGGCGAAGAGGACCAACACCTCCGCTATCGGCTCGCTCGTTTGCGAATGGATGACGGTGCCCACGATCGTTACGGTCTCAGGGCCAATCCAGAAGTCCCCCAGCGTGGTGTCGGCGGTGATCGGCGGAAAGGTGAAGGTAAAGGTTGGGAAGATCGGGTGCAGCACGACGAGCGTCGTTGCGCCGGGTGCGACGTTCAGGATGAACACCCCCGAGTCGCTTTGGGTCGTCGCGCTCGCGCCACCGATCTGGGCTGTGGCGGGCGG
>JBFMFD010000005.1:0-31604 GCA_040752255.1 Armatimonadota bacterium | reverse complement strand
CGAGTAGTTCAGGCTTCAGGGTCACGTAGATGCGAAAGCGGCTCACGCGGGCTATTGTGGCATCCCGGCGCGCCAAGTTACGAGGGGCACGAGGGCGTTTGAAGTAAAATCGGGCTGTGTCGGTTACGGTAGTCGTCCCCGAACCGTTCAAGGTGCTCTGGGTCACCGACGAAGAGCGCCCGATCGTGAAGTACCCTGCAGAAGTACTTCGCCAGAAGGCCGCTCCCGTCGAGCGCGTCAACAAGGAATTGCGGCGGCTGGCTGAGGAGATGGCCCGCGCCATGCGCTCGGCAAATGGAATTGGCCTTGCCGCACCGCAACTCGGGCGCCCCATCCGGCTGCTCATCTCTGCCGCTTCGGGCAAGCCCAGAGCTTTCTTCAACCCCGAAATCCTCTCCGCCGAGGGAGAACAGATAGCGCAAGAGGGCTGCCTGTCGTTGCCGGGCCTGTACGGGGACGTGAAGCGCGCCGCCAAGGTGCGAGTACGGTTTCTCGATGAGGAGAACCGGGTTCGCGAAGAGACGTTTGAGGACCTTGAAGCGCGCGTCATGCAGCACGAAATCGACCACCTCGACGGCATCCTGTTCATAGACCGCGTCGAGGTCGAGACCCTCCACTGGGAGTGGCCGCTCGGGGCGCGAGACAGCGCGTGAGCGTCGTCTACTTCGGAACGAGCGAGTTTGCTTGCCCGGCGCTGGAGCGCATCCGTGACCGAGTGTCCTTGGTCGTGACTCAGCCTGCGAGGCCGAAGGGTCGAGGGCTGCAGCCGGTGCCTTCGCCCGTCGAGCGGGCAGCTCGAAGCCTAAACCTTCCGGTGGAGACGCCGCCGAAGTGTCGTGCGCCCGAGTTCATCGTGCGGGTGCGGGCGCTCGAGCCGAATGCCCTCATCGTCGCCGCGTACGGTCAGATCCTCCCTGAGGCGCTGCTGGAAACCGCACACCACGGGGGGATCAACCTGCACGCCTCGCTGCTTCCGAAGTACCGAGGCGCCGCCCCGATACAGCGCGCGGTCCTAGGTGGTGAGGGTCACACCGGCGTCACCTTAATGCAGATGGACGCGGGCCTCGACACTGGGGACATTATCCTCGCTCGCAGCACGCCCATCGGGCCGGACGAGACAGCCGGCGAGCTGGAGGCTCGCTTGGCAATCATCGCGGCAGACCTGCTCGAAGAGATGCTCCCTCGAATCCTCACCGGCGACTACCCGCGGACCCCGCAGAACGAGGCCGACGCAACCTACGCCCCCAAGGTTGCCGCCGAGGAGGGCCTGCTCGATTGGGGCGAATCCGCTGAGTCGGCCTATCGGCGGTTCCGGGCTACGACGCCGCGGCCAGGTGCGCGGCTTCCTGCCGGCCCCGGCCAGGTGCTCGTCACACGCGCGAGGCTGGGCGCAGGGCAGGGCACTCCGGGGCGGGTGCTCGGCTTGCGCGAAGATGCGCTAGAGGTCGCCTTCAGCGGCGGCTCCCTGTTGCTGGATCGTGTCAAGCCGCCCGGGAAGCGGGAGATGACGGGGCGGGAGTTCGCCGCCGGAAGGCGCCTGAAGCCGGGCGACCGCCTCGAGCCGAAGGGCGATAACTCGTAGTATTGCCGGTCTGCTGTGAGCCGGGAACTTTCTTCGATTGCGGGGCGTTGAACCCTTCGGAAGGGAGTTGACCAGTAGCCAGCGTGTTTTTGAACACTCTCTCCTCACCTCCTCAAGCCCCGTTCCGACCCTCCCGGGACGGGGCGCTTTACTTTTGGGGGGCGGTATGCTCTCCGCATGGTCGGCGTACTTCGCTGTTTGGTTGTCCCCTTCCTGGCTTGGAGCTGCTTCGGGTGTTCGGGAAGGTCTGACGGGGAGGCAGCCAAACCGCCGACGGGCGGATTCTCGGTTCAAGCAGCCGACGGCGTCGTCGTGTATGGGGACTTGTACGACGGGCCGCAGGGCGCTAAGGGGCCGATCGTGCTGCTCTTTCACCAGGCAGGTTCGAGCGCAGCGGAATATGAGCCGATAGCCCCGAGGCTCGTCGCGGAGGGCTTCACTTGCCTCGCGATTGACCAACGCTCGGGCGGCGAGATGTTCGGGCGGAACCGCACTGTTGCCGAGAACGAGTTCACAACCCCGCAACTGTACGAGGCTGCGTATCCCGACATGGTGGCTGCCCTGGACTGGGCGGTACAGAACGGTTATGGCCCTATCGTTCTTTGGGGCAGCAGCTACTCCGCCTCGCTCTGCTTCCGCCTCGCCGCCGAGCGCGAGGAGGTGGCCGCGATAGTGGCGTTCTCTCCGGGCGAGTACTTCGGCGAGGAAGGCGTGGTTGCGGGCTGGGCGTCGAGGGTGCGGGTTCCGGTGTTCGTGGCATCGAGCCCCGGAGAGGTGGAAAAGGCGAGCGGCATCTTCGAGCGGGTTACCGCGGAGGGGTCCTCCCAATTCGTCCCTGACGCGGGAATTCACGGGTCCAGCATGCTCCGAAGCGACAAGAACCCCGCCGGCGCGGACGAGGCCTGGCGGGCGGTGCTCAGTTTTCTCAAGCGATTCCGCTCGATTGAGGTTTAGGCTCGGCACCGGTCATCACTTGAAGCCAGGAGGCCGCCACCCACGCCCAAAGTAGTGCCTGGTAAACGTCGGGCAGGTAGGTGACGTTTCCTGCAGTGTTATAGACCACATGGTACAGCGGCAGTGCAGCGACCAAGCCGAATGCCAGAACCGCCGCGGCCATCCCCGGGGACCTAATCGCCGCCCCTGCAATCAAGAAGGATAGTAAAACGGACCACGCAAAGTGCGCCCAAGTCCCAGGCAGGAGCAGCCAGCCGACATCGCCCAGGAACAAGCCCGCCGCCGCCACACCCGCCAACAGAGAGCCAGCCGCGAGCGGCGGGCGCGCCTTGACCATCCACGCTACGCCTGCGGCGATACAGACCGACCATGTCGCAGGCACGCTGAGCGCCCCAATCGGCCCAAGCGGATACGGCAGCAAGAAGTGGGCGAATCGGCGCGCTACCGACCCAGCGGTGATGGCGGCCCCGCTACCGTCACCAACTGCTTGGCCGGGCAGGAACCCAAGCCCGCCGAGCGCGGCCAACCGCATACCGAGAAACGCCACCAACAGCGCAGCCGCCGCAAGGGCGGACTGGGAAGCCCGCCGGCACCCGCCGGGCTGCGCGACCCACGCAACAACGGGGGCGAGCCCCACCAGGACGAGCGCAGTCTCTTTGCTTCCAGCGGCAAGCAAGCCTGCCGCGGCTGCGGCCAGCGCCCAACGCCATCCTCCTACTGAGGCGTGGCGAGCGACCGCCCAAAGGCAAAGCACGGAAAAAAACCCGGCGAAGAGGTCAGTCTGGGCGGGAACCCACTCAACCGTCTCCACGATGCGGTCTCGAAACGCCCAAAGCCCCGCGCCGATGAGCGCAGCGAGCCGCGACCGCACGAGGTGGGCGAGAAGCAGGACAAGTAGCCCCACCGAAGCCAAGTGCAGGATCAGGGAGATGGCTTGCCAGCCCGTAGGCGCACGGCCGAAAGCACGCAACTCCAGCCACATGGCGACGCTTGTAACCGGGCGGTAGTATTCGAAGATCTCCCGCCCTGCCCAGGGGCCGGCGAGATACTGAACCGGCGAGTCCCGCTCAAGGGCGGGGAGGAGGAACTGCATGTCGTTGCCGGATCGCGACCAGTCTCCACCGACGGCGCTCTTTGTGTACAGGGTGACCACGCAGAGCATCAGCACGATCCCCACAGCGAAGAGCCGATCCATGTCAGGCAGACGCACGACGGCTCATTTTGCGCGTTGAGGTAACCTGCGCGGGCGATTCGATGAGCGTCGCGATCAAGCCTCCACCCGCCCGAGCCGCCGTCACCGAGCCTTACGGCGTTGCCTCGCGCTTTCGCGACTACTGGGCGCTGACCAAACCGCGCGTAACGCTGCTCGTATGGGTCTCGATGTTGGCGGGGATGGCGATGGGCTCGATTAGCCTTGGCGGAGGAGTGCCCGCTGCCACCTGGTTGAGCGCCCTTCTCGGTGGCTACCTGGTCATCGCTTCCGCGAACAGCTTGAATCAGGCGTTCGAGGCAGCCCGAGACGCACGAATGGCGCGGACCGCCAACCGTCCTGTGCCGGCGGGGCGCGTCGCCGCAGAGGAGGCCGTCGGCGTGGCGCTTGCGCTGGGTGTGGCGGGCGTTATGATGCTGTTTGTGTTCGTGAACCCGCTGACGTCGCTCCTCGGTGTCGCCAGCATCGTGCTATATGCGCTCGGTTACACGCCTCTGAAGCCGCGGACCCACCTGTGCACCCTAGTGGGCGCAGTCCCGGGCGCAATTCCGCCCCTGGCCGGATGGGTGGCGGCAACCGGGTCAGTCGGTCCGGCAAGCCTGTTGCTCTTTGCGGTGCAGTTTCTTTGGCAGTTTCCGCACTTTTGGGCGATCGCTTGGTTGAATCGGGACGACTACGCCCGAGCCGGCTTCAAGATGTTGCCCTTCCCCGAAGCAAGCGGCAGGCGGACAGGTTTGCAGTGCCTTCGCTACTCCCTGGCGCTCATCCCGGTCGCCGCCGGCTTCGCTGCGTTCGTCACGCACGTAGCCGCGTACGTGGCGGCAGCGGTGGCGCTGGGCGTGTGGCTCTCGCTCGCGTCAGCGCGGTTCATGTCGAACGCGACCGACGAACACGCCCGAAAGCTGCTCCGCGTGACGATCCTCTACCTTCCTGTGATGCTGCTGCTGATGGTCCTCTCGCTGAGGTAACCCAACTCATGGCGGAGATTGAGAAGACGAGCGCAGGCGGTGGGGTCATACGAGGCGACATCGGCGACGGGGAAGGAGAGCCTAACGGCAACGGCCACGGGGATGCAACAGAGGCGGCGAACATGGCGCGGCTGCTCACGTGGCTCGGGCTTGTCTCGCTCGCGATGGGTCTCGGCAGCCTCGCCTTCGTCTATGTTCACCAGGCTCTTGACCGCCTTGCGGACCGAAGTTTCGAGCCTCCCGGGACGCTGTGGGTCAGCACGATCCTCATCGTTGTCAGCAGCTTAACCTACGTGATCGCGCGCGGCCGCCTTAGGAGTGGGGACGGAGCGGGGTTGGTTCGCTGGCTGGCGGTAACGTTTGCCCTCGGCCTGTTGTTCGTGGTGAGCCAAGTGATGGTTTGGACCGGCTTGGTGGCGCAAGGCGTCTATGCTCAGACGTACCCGCTCAGCGGGATGTTCTATATCATGACCATCGCCCATGCCGTCCATGTTCTTGGCGGGCTGGCGTGGTTGGGGGCGGTGCTTGCCAAGGCGGCTCGCGGCGGGTACAGCACAAAACGGCAACTTGGCGTAGAACTGTGCGGCGTCTACTGGCACTTCCTCGATGTCGTTTGGTTGATGTACTTCGTTGTGCTCATGGTGATTCGATGACGGAACGAGATTCTTTTGGGGTGCTGCGGGTCGCGCTGTGGTCAGCCGCGGTCCTCGCGCTCGTTTGTGTGCTGTTCTTATACTGGCTGACTCAGGCGCGGCGCTCTCAGGCGGTCGTCGCGCCGCCTGCGGTGACTGAGGGGGCAACGCTGGGCTCCGCACCGACCTTCGCGATGACCGATCAGACGGGCAAGCGGCTCGCCTCGGACGCCTTGGATGGGAAGGTGTGGGCGGCGGAATTCTTCTTCACTCGCTGTACGGGCGTCTGCCCGGTGATGAACCGGAACATGGCGAAGGTGTTTGAGGCCCTGAAGGAGTGGGAGGACTTCGCCATCGTCTCCTTCTCGGTAGACCCGCAGAACGATACGCCCCAGGTCTTGGCGGAGTACGCCGAGCAGTATGGTGCAGATGCAACAAAGTGGTATTTCCTGAACGGGCCGAAGGAGGAGGTCGTCCGGTTGTCTCGCGAGGGGTTCCTGCTCGGCACCAGCGAGGTCGCTGAGGAGTTCGTTCACAGCAACCGCTTCGTTCTGGTTGGCAGGGACGGTGAGATTCGAGGCTACTACGTAGGGACGGACGAGGCGGAAGTGCACCAGTTGATCGCCGACGCGCTTCGCCTCCTGCGGGAAGAGGGATAGCCGCTTGGAGTGGCTGGACCGCTTGCCGACGCTGAACGCTCTGTTCAACTTGACGAGCGCCTGCCTGCTTGTTGCGGGCTACACCTTTATTCGTCGACGCCGAATCGCCCAGCATCGCCTCTGCATGTTAGGGGCACTTGGGGCTTCCACGCTGTTCCTGGTCGGTTATCTGACGTACCACGCCCACCATGGCACGACCCGCTTTACGGGAGAAGGGGCCGTTCGAGCGGTGTACTTTACGATCCTGCTCACTCACACGGTCTTGGCGGCGGTGGTGGCTCCGATGGCGGTGGTGACGGTGTTTCTGGCGTTCCGGGAGCGGTTCGACCGGCATCGGCGCCTGGCTCGGTGGACGCTTCCGATCTGGCTGTACGTGTCGGTGACGGGGGTTGTCATCTACCTCTTCCTCTACGTGTGGTATCCTGGGCGGGCGAGTTCGTGAAAAATTTCACAAACTCGCAGCCGTTTACCGGTAAGCGCTTGACTTCCGACGCCGAATTGCGGTTAGATTAGGCGCCCGTCGGGAAGCGGGTGTTTGCAGAAAGCCAGGGACGCGCGCGGATGCCACAGGTATTCAATGCAAAAAGCAACGTACTCGCCAGAGCGACATTCTTGATCGCGGGGCTGTTGCTTCTTGTCATCATTCTCGCCGGGATGTACATGACTCCGTACACCCATCGCACGGGCATTGCGCTTGACCAGCCCGCCCCGTTCAGTCACAAACACCACGCCAAGGAGTTGGGCATTGACTGCCGCTACTGCCACACCGGTGTCGAGGAAGCTCCGTATGCGGGCATCCCGGCGACCGAGGTGTGCATGACCTGCCACTCGCAAATCTGGACGAACAGCCCGCTGCTCCTTCCGGTCCAGGAGAGCTACCTCAAGAACATCCCGCTGCGGTGGAACAAGGTCAACAAGGTTCCCGACTTCGTCTACTTCGACCACAGCATCCACATTGACCGCGGGGTTTCGTGCTTCACATGCCACGGGGACGTTACGGAGATGAACCTCACGTTCAAGACGAACGCGTTCGAGATGCTTTATTGTTTGGACTGTCACCGCAACCCCGAGGAGTTCCTTCGCCCAACCGACGAAGTGTTCAACGCGAATTATGAGACGCCACCGAACCAGGAGGACTTGAGCCGGCAGTTGATGGAGAAGCACGCGATTGACACGAAGCAGATTGAAAACTGCTGGGTGTGCCACAGGTAGCGCCATGGAGAAAAGGCAGAACGTGAACCGGGTGGACGAGACGAAAGGCGCAAGCGAGATGCCGAGGACGAACCGCATAACCATCGCTGAGTTGCGGGACCGCCTTAAGAGCGGCGACCCCGGCGTGTGGAGAAGCCTCGAGGAGATTGCCGACGACGCCGAGGTCAAAGCGTTCCTCGACCAAGAGTTCCCCCGCCATACGGCTCCGTGGATGGGCGAGATGGACCGCCGCCAGTTCCTTCGCTTGGCGGGCGCTTCGCTGGCGCTCGCGGGCCTGGCGGGCTGTAGGATTCGACCGATCAAGGAGATCGTCCCATACGTCAAGGCGCCGGAGAACCTCGTTCCGGGCATTCCGAAGTTTTACGCAAGCGCTCTGACCCTCGGAGGATATGCAACGGGCGTGCTTGTGGAGAGCCACGAGGGTCGCCCGACCAGGCTCGAGGGCAACCCGGAGCACCCCGCGAGCCTCGGCTCGACGAACGCGCTAACGCAGGCGATGATTCTCGAACTGTACGACCCCGACCGCTCGCAATCCTTGACGCGCGACGGCAAGTACGTAACGCCTGCTGAGTTCGAGTCGGATGTGAAGGCGCGGCTGCGCCGCCAACTCGCAACCGGCGGCGAGGGGATCCGGTTCCTCCTGCCTTCCGGTACGTCGCCGACCATCGAGCGGCTGTTCGCACGGCTGCAAGAGCGTTATCCCCAACTGCGCCGCCACTACTGGGATGCGGTGCATCGAGACTCGGTGTACGAAGGAGCGCGGCTCTCGTTTGGTCGCCCGCTGGAGCCGGTGTATCGGTTCGATCGCGCGGATGTGGTTGTGAGCCTCGACGCGGACTTTCTGTTCGAAGGCCCGGGTTCGGTGCGATACGCACGCGACTTTGCGGATCGCCGGAGAGTGCGCAAGGACGCGCCGACGATGAACCGCCTGTACGTGGTGGAGAGCACGATGAGCGTAACCGGCGGCATGGCGGACCATCGGCTGGCTGTGCGGCCTTCGGAGGTCGAGGCGTTCGCCTCGGCGCTCCGCTCCGCGGTTCGGGACGGCGTTTCCGACGAGAGCGGGCAGAACGCATTCCTTTCCGCGATGGCGCAAGATCTGCTTGCCAACCGAGGCGCAAGTATCGTCATCGCGGGCGAGAACCAGCCCGCTGCGGTACACGCTTTGGTCAACGAGATCAACGCGTTGCTGGGCAATCACGGCTCGACTGTGCAGTGGATTGAGTCGGTCGTCAACCCCGAGAGCCGACTCGAGTCCATCCGCGAGTTGACAACCGACCTGCAGGATGGGAAGGTCGAGTTGCTGTTCGTTTTCGGCGGCAACCCAGCCTACGACGCGCCCGTTGACTTGCAGTTCGGCGAGGCGATTCGACGCGCGGGCCTCTCGGTTCGCCTCGGCCTCTATGAGGACGAGACGAGCGCCCACTGCCGGTACCATATCCCACTTGCCCATGAGTTGGAGTCGTGGGGCGACGCGCGCGCCTTCGACGGCACCGCAACCATCCAGCAGCCGCTCATCGAGCCGCTGTTCAACGGCCGCTCAGTCGTCGCGTTCCTTGCGATGCTGCTCGGCGACGAGCGACATGAGCGGGAGATTGTAAAGGAGACGTGGCAACTCGCGGGCCTTGGAGAGGGCGCGTTCGAGGACGTGTGGACCGCGACGCTCGCGAAGGGCGTGGTGCCGAACAGCGCTTTCGCCCCGCAAGAGGTCAGCCTGACCCCGTTCCCAGCCGTTGCGAGCCGCGCATCCTCGGGCCTCGAGGTGCGCTTCAAGCCGGACCCAACAGTTTACGACGGACGCTTCACGAACAGCCCCTGGCTTCAGGAGTTGCCGAAGCCTTTCCTGCAAGCGACCTGGGACAACGTCATGATGGTAAGCCCGAGGACGGCGGAGGGGCTCGGGATTGAGATTGACCTCGGCGCCGTCGTCGTTGGCGGAACCGCGCCTGTCGCCGAATTGACCGTGGGCGGCCGCAAGGTTACGGGAGCGGTGTGGATCGTTCCGGGACACCCAGACGACACGGTAACTGTGACGCTGGGTTACGGTCGCGAGAAGGCGGGCAGGGTCGGCACGGGCACCGGCTTCAACGCTTGCGCGGTTCGTTCCCAGGAGGCGAGTTGGTTCGCTCCCGCCTCTCTCGCCTTGACTGGTGAGAGGACTCAGATTGCGCTGACACAGCACCACTACTCGATGGAGAACCGCGGCATCGTCCACGAGATGGAGGTGGGCGAGTACGGGCATGAGGAGCACCACGCCGCGCACGAGGAGATGAGCCTTTATCCCGATCGAGAGTACGACGGGAACAAGTGGGCGATGGTGATTGACACGACGCTCTGCACAGGCTGCAACGCGTGCGTCGCCGCTTGCGTGGCGGAGAACAACATCGCCACGGTCGGCAAAGATCAGGTGATGCGTAGCCGCGAGATGCACTGGATTCGCATTGACCGCTACTTCGACGACTTGGATAACCCTCGGTACGCGCACGTGCCGGTTCCATGCATGCAGTGCGAGAACGCTCCCTGCGAGGTCGTCTGCCCCGTCGCCGCAACCGCGCACGACGACGAAGGGCTGAACATGATGGTTTACAACCGCTGCGTGGGCACGCGGTACTGCTCGAACAACTGTCCCTACAAGGTTCGCCGTTTCAACTTCTACAAGTACACGCTGTATCCGGGGACATGGGATGAGGAGACGCCGGTGACGAAGTTGCTCCGCAATCCGAACGTTACCGTTCGCGGTCGCGGTGTGATGGAGAAGTGCACCTACTGCGTGCAGCGCATCAGCGCGGCGAGACGCCGAGCAAAGAAGGAGGATCGGCCGATAAGGGACGGCGAGGTAGTAACTGCTTGCCAAGCGGCATGCCCCACGCAGGCGATCGTGTTCGGGAACTGGAACGACCCGAACGCGCGCGTGACTGCGGAGAAGGCCGAGCCACATCACTATGTTTTGATGGAAGAGCTGAACGCTCGACCCCGAACGGGCTACTTGCCCAAGTTCCGCAATCCCAACCCCGCTCTGAAGGAGGCTCGCTAAGTGAGTCAAGACCTACACGATCAAGAGATCGCGGATGTCGGGCGAGAGCAGCTGATCGGCGCCGAGCACTCGAATACGTCGCTGTCCTCGAAGATCGGCGACATCGTGCTGAAGCAGCCGTCGCCGAGGCAGTGGTTCGTGTCCCTCGGCTTCGCGCTCATGGGGCTTTCGGGTCTGCTCGTGGCAATCGCGTGGTTGCTGTATGAGGGCGTCGGCATCTGGGGCGTCAACATCCCGGTGGGTTGGGGATTTGCGATCATCAACTTCGTTTGGTGGATCGGTATCGGCCATGCTGGAACGCTGATCTCGGCGATCTTGCTGCTGATGCGCCAGCGCTGGCGAACCTCGATCAACCGGCTGGCGGAGACGATGACGCTGTTTGCGGTCATGTGCGCGGGCATGTTCCCGCTGCTGCACCTGGGTCGCCCGTGGGTGTTCTATTGGCTCTTCCCCTATCCGAACGCCTTGGGGATGTGGCCGAACTTCCGCAGCCCGCTCGTGTGGGACGTGTTTGCGGTCTCGACGTACTTCACGGTATCTCTCGTCTTTTGGTACGTCGGCCTGATTCCTGACCTCGCGTCGCTCCGCGATCGGGCGAAGAAGAGAATCGTTCAGGTGGCGATGGGCTTCCTGGCGCTGGGTTGGCGTGGGTCGGCTTCCCATTGGTACCGGTACGAGTCGGCATATCTGCTGCTGGCGGGCCTTTCAACGCCGCTGGTCGTGTCTGTGCACTCGATCGTGTCCTTCGACTTCGCGGTTTCGATCATCCCGGGATGGCACACGACCATCTTTCCGCCGTACTTCGTCGCCGGCGCCGTGTATTCCGGCTTCGCGATGGTGCTGACCATCGTCATCCCGCTCCGCGCGTGGTACAAGTTGCGCGACCTGATCACGATTGACCACCTCGACTGGATGGCTCGGATTACGCTGGTGACCGGCCTCATCGTATTCTACGGCTACCTGACAGAGATCTTCTATGCGTGGTACAGCGGCAACGTGTTCGAGTCGTTTATGATGGGGAACCGCATGACCGGCCCCTACAACGCGTTCTATTGGTCGCTCATCTTCTGCAACGGCATCGCTCCGCAGATTCTTTGGTGGCGCGCAGCGAGGAGGAACATCGTCGTGCTGTTCGTGATGAGCCTCATCGTGAACATCGGCATGTGGCTCGAGCGGTTCATCATCGTCATTACGAGCCTGCACGCGGACTTCATGCCTTCGTCGTGGGACATGTACACGCCGACGTTCTGGGATATCCTGCTCTACGTCGGCACGATCGGATTCTTCCTGACCGGCATGGTGCTCTTTGTGCGGCTGCTTCCGGCGATTCCGATCGCGGAGATGAAGCACCTTCTGCATCAGAAGATGCACGGCCACGCGCCCAAATCCGAGGAGGTGAAAGCTTAGATGGCACACCATCCGACCGTCATCGAACCGAAACTGCGCGGATTCACGGCGCACTACGAGACGCCCGAGGCGCTTATCGAAGCAGCGAGGAGAGCGCGCGAGGCTGGATACTCGAGGCTCGACGCGCTCACGCCGTACGCGGTTGAAGGGCTGGTCGAGGCCCTCGGCCAGAGAGACGACCGAGTTCCCAAGATTGTGCTCGCGGGTGGAGTGTTGGGCGCGCTGAGTGGATTCTCGCTGCAGGTTTATGTGGCCGCGTTCGATTACCCGATGAACATCGGCGGCAGACCGAACATCAGTTGGCCGTCGTTCATTCCTATCACGTTTGAGTGCGGCGTTCTTGCGGCTGCGCTCAGCGCGCTCGTCGGCATGCTGATGCTCAACGGCCTGCCGCGGCCGCATCATCCTGTGTTCGACGCGCCGGAGATCGAGCGCGTGACGGACGACCGCTTCGTGCTGTTCATCGAATCGGACGACCCGCAATTCAACACGAGCGAGACGCGGGAGTTCCTGAAGGCGACCGGCGCAGTCTCCGTCCAGGAGGTGATCTCATGAAGCGCCCGCTCTTGCTGGCTGCGTGTGTCGTCGTCGCGTTGCCGTTCGCGAGCGGATGCCACCAAGATATGTACGACCAACCGCGAGTGAACCCGCTCGCATCGAGCGACCTGTTTGAGGATGGCAGCGCTGCGCGCGTTCCACCCGAAGGGACGGTGGCGACGAACGACTACATCGCCGACAAGCTGTTCGCCGAAGGGCTGGAGAATGGCGACCTCGCGACGCGCTTCCCCTACCCGGTGACGAAGGCCATGCTCGAGAGAGGGCGGAATCGCTACAACGTGTTCTGCCTCCCGTGCCACGGCGAGTCGGGGTTCGGCGACGGCATGATCGTGCAGCGAGGCTACGCTCGACCCAAGCCGCTCCACGCTCCAGACTTGCTCGACAAGACGCCCGGCTACTTCTATCGGGTTATGATCGAAGGCACCGAGAGCCTGACCGGGCGGCCGTTCCTCACGCCGAACGCGAAGACGGTCGGCGAAGGCGACATGGTGCATCCGGTGCTGGGCAAGAACATGACAATCGAGGACCGCTGGGCGGTGGTCGCGTACATCTACGCGCTCCAGAAGAGCCAGCGCGTTTCACGCGAACAACTATCGCCCTCCGACTTGGAGCAACTCTCTCGACCGGCTGAAGAAGGAGGCGCCGATGGCGGACACTAACGGAAGAACCGGGCGAGAAGCGCTTGGCGGGCTCGGCACCGTAACCGGCATCGGCGTCGTTCTGGGAATCGCCGGCCTCGGCGCGTGGTTCGCTGCCTACAACCAGGATCAAGCGGTTGCGTGGGGCAGCTACCTGTTCGCCTTCGTGTTGTGGTCGGTCGTTTCGCTTGGGTGCCTGGCGCTCGTGATTCTACAAAACGTGACGAAGGGCCGCTGGGGGCACGCCCTCGTGAGGTTCTGGGAGGCGGGCGCGATGATGCTGCCCTATCTCCTCGTGGTCGCGCTGCCGATGTTCCTCGTCGGCTACAAGTTCGTCTACCCGTGGGCAGACCCCGCGAAGGTTGCGGCAGACCATGCGCTGCAGGCGAAGCAGTTCGTGATGACGCCCGGCTTCACGTTGGCGCGGGTGGTGCTGGTGTTCGTAGTTTGGATGCTGATTCTCCTCGTGCTGCGCTCTCTTTCGAGGAAGCAGGATCAAACCGGCAACGCCATGCTTGCGAGAACTAGGGTCAACGTCGCCGGGCCTGCGGCGGTGTTCTTCGTGCTCACCGTCACGTTGGCGGCAACGGACTGGGTGATGTCGCTCGAGCCGCACTGGTACTCCACCATTTTCGGCCTGCTCTTCACGGTCGGCGCTGCGCTGACTGCGATGTCGCTCGGCACCATCTATCTAGCGACGGTGCGCGATCGCGAGCCCTATTCCGGCGCGCTCTATGAAAAGCAGTGGCGGGACCTGGGCAACCTGCTGCTCACGCTCACGATTCTGTGGGCCTACATGTCTTTTTCGCAGTACTTGATTATCTGGAGCGGGAACCTGCCGGAGGAGATTGGATACTTCGTCAAGCGCCAGGAGGGCATCTGGTCGAACGTCGGCGCCGTGTTGGTGTTCCTGCACTTCCTCGTGCCGTTCTTCATCTTTCTGTCGAGTTTGGTCAAGACGCGACCGCAACTGCTGCGCTTCGCCGCGCTGTATCTGCTCGCCGTGCACTTCGTTGATGTGATGTGGATGGTGCTGCCATCGCTGGGGCGCGAGGGCGGCGCGGTGCACTGGGCGGACTTGGCCGCCGCCGCGGGAATAGGAGGCTTCTGGGTCGCAGGCATGGCGCTCGTTCTCGCGAAGACGCCGCTGGTTCCGAAGTTCGATCCGCACGCCGACCAGCTTGAAGGGACGGAGGTAGCCGACCATGCATGAAGACAAGCCGACATACATACCACCTCCCGACGCAAAGTACGAGACGCAGGACGTCCTGACGGCGAAAGTCGCCAAGGGGTTCTTCGTGGTGCTCACCATCGGCGTGGTGATGTCCATTATTGCGATGGGAATCCTACTCAAATGGTTTGTACGAGCGTCCGACCCAGAGCGACCGACCGACCCCGCGGTGGCTGCGCAGGGGATGGAGCTTCCCGCCGGGCCGCGCCTTCAGCCCGCCCCCGGCTCTGAAATGGAGACTCTCGCCGCCCAGCAGAAGGCGCGTGTGGGTGGTTACGGCTGGGTAGACGACCAACATGCCCACGTGCCGATCGAGCGCGCGATGGAGATAGTCTTGGAAGAGGGGCTGCCCGCGCGCCCGCCTGTCGAAGGCGTCGGGAGTGGAGGCGTGCAATGAGAGCGATCGCCTTAACGCTTGCGGGCGTCATCGCATGCGCCTGCTTCGCCCAGCCTCGCGAGCAGGTGGACCTGCTCGAGGATGTGAAGATCGAGCAGAGGCTCGGACAACCTCTGCCGCTTGACGCCAAGTTTCGCGACGAGGCAGGGCGCGAAGTGTCACTTACCGACTACTTCGGCAAGGGGAAGCCGGTCGTGCTCGCCCTCATCTACTACCGGTGCCCGAGCCTGTGCAACCAGATGCTGAACGGGATGCTTGCCGCGTTCCGCATCGTGAAGCACGACATCGGTGAGCAGTACGATGTAGTCTGCATCAGTATCGACCCACGCGAGACGCCGGAACTTGCGGGAGAGAAGAAGGAGTCGTACGTGAAGAGTTATGGCCGACAAGGCGCCGCGAGCGGCTGGCACTTCCTTACGGGCACTAAGGAGCAGATTGACCGCGTAGCCGGCGCCGTCGGCTATCGCTACAAGTACGTCCCGGAGACCGACATTTACGCTCACGCGGCGGGCATCGTGGTCTGCACTCCGGAAGGGAAACTGGGTCAGTACTTCTACGGCATCGAGTATCCGCCGAGGCAGCTTGAGTTGGCGCTTGCCGACTCCTCGAACGGCAAAGTGGGCAGCCTGGTTGACGCGGTCACGCTCTGGTGCACCGTTTATGACCCGGCGACCGGCTCCTACCAGTTTATGATTCTCCGAGTGATCCAGGTGTTCGGCATCCTTACCGTTATCGTGCTCGCAACGTTCATCATGCGGAGCCTTCGCGCCGAGCGTCGTTCGGCGTCATCGGCGAATGCGGGAGCGGACCAGAACGGTGCTCTTGGAGGTGACGACGAGTGATGCGATTGCCCTTCGCCAACATTCCAATCTGGCCTGAAGGCGCGTCGAAAGCGGCCTTCGAGATGGACCTTCTTTATCTGGTCATCGTCGGCCTGACCGTGTTCTTCTGCATCATCGTGTTCGGGCTGGTCATCTACTTCGTCGCGAAGTACTACGCCGGCTCGAAGGCCGACCGCTCGAACCCGACGTTCCACAATATGCCGCTGGAGTTGGCCTGGTCGCTGATTCCTCTTGCGCTCGGGTTGTTCGTGTTCGGATGGGCGGCGAAGCTGTTCGTTGAGATGCAGGCGCCGATTCACTCCGAAAACGCGCTGAACATCTATGTCGTCGGCAAGCAGTGGATGTGGCAGATGCAGCACCCCACCGGCCAACGAGAGAACAACGAACTTCACATCCCGGTCGGAAGGCCGGTCAAACTGACGCTGATTTCGCAAGACGTCATCCACAGCTTCTACGTGCCGGCGTTTCGAACAAAGACGGACGTGGTTCCGGGGCGATATAGGACGCTGTGGTTTGAACCGACCAAGGTCGGGAAGTACCACTTGTTCTGCGCCGAGTTCTGCGGAACGAAGCATGCCGAGATGATCGGCTGGGTGCACGTTCTGTCGCCGGAGGACTATGAGAAGTGGATGCAGGACAACCGTTGGGGCATGGGCGACGAGGGGGTGACGGTCGCGCAAGCCGGGCAAGCGCTCTATGAGCAGTTGCAGTGTTCGTCCTGCCACGCGCCCGAGCAGCGCATCGGCCCGCCGCTCACCGGTCTGTACGGCTCGACGCGAACGCTCTCGGATGGCCGCCGGGTGGTCGCCGACTACGACTACCTCCGGCAGGCGATCCTCGATCCACAGGCCGTTACGGTTTCAGGACACGAGCCGATCATGCCGCCGTATCGCGGACAACTTACGGAGCAAGAAGTGATTCAACTCATCGAATTCATCAAGACGTTGTCGGCTCCGCAGGCGCCGCCGGTTGCCGAGGCGGAGCAATCCGATGACTTAGGAGGCAACGGATGAGCGCAGCAGGAGTAGCCACCAAGCAGCCGGAAGCCGTCAACTACCTGAACGTTGACAACAGCATCAAGTCATGGCTGCTGACTGAGGACCACAAGCGGATCGGGATCCTGTACCTGGTCACGATCTCGCTGATGTTCCTGGTCGGCGGCATCTTTGCGATGCTGATTCGCCTGGAGTTGCTCACGCCCGCGGGTGATGTCGTGATGTCGGACACGTACAACAAGATGTTCACGATGCACGGCGTCATCATGATCTTCTTCTTCCTGATTCCCTCGATACCCGCCGTGTTGGGGAACTTCTGCCTTCCGATCATGATCGGCGCGCGGGACGTTGCGTTCCCGCGGCTGAACCTCGCCAGTTGGTACGTGTTCACTCTGGGAGCAACCCTGGGCGTTACCGCCCTCGTGTTGGGCGGGGTCGACACCGGCTGGACCTTCTACACCCCGTACAGCAGTTCGTTCTCGCATACGCCGGTCATCATCGCCGTGTCCGGTGCGTTTGTGGCGGGGTTCGCGAGCATCTTTACGGGCCTCAACTTCATCGTCACGATTCACAAGATGCGCGCGCCGGGCATGACCTGGTTCCGGCTGCCGCTGTTCGTCTGGGCTCAGTATGCAACCAGCCTCATCATGATTCTTGGAACGCCGGTCATCGCAATTACGCTGCTGCTCGTCGCGGTGGAGCGCGGGCTGCGAATCGGCGTGTTCGACCCAGCGCTGGGCGGCGACCCGGTGCTGTTCCAGCACCTTTTCTGGTTCTACAGCCACCCTGCCGTCTACATCATGATCCTGCCCGGCATGGGCGTGATGAGCGAACTCATCGCCACGTTCTCGCGCAAGCGGATCTTCGGCTACGAGTTCGTTGCCTACTCGTCGCTTGCCATCGCGGTGCTGAGTTTCGTGGTGTGGGGTCACCATATGTTCGTCAGCGGTCAATCCATGTACCTCAGCATGGTGTTCTCTGTGCTGACGACGCTCGTGGCGATTCCATCCGCCGTGAAGATCTTCAACTGGGCGGTCACGATGCACAAGGGGCACGTAAAGTTGGACTCGCCGATGCTGTACGCCCTGTCGTTCATCGGCCTCTTTACCATCGGCGGTCTAACCGGTCTGTTCCTCTCGGCGATGGCGGTGGACATCCACCTGCACGACACCTACTTCGTCGTCGCGCACTTCCACTACGTCATGGTCGGCGGAGCGATCGTCGCGTTCCTCGGCGCGCTGCACTACTGGTGGCCGAAGATGACGGGCCGCATGTATCCAGAGCCGTGGGCGAAACTTTCTGCGCTCATCGTGTTCATCGGGTTCAACCTGACGTTCTTCCCGCAGTTCATCTTGGGCTACCTCGGCATGCCGAGGAGATACCACTCGTACCCCGATGAGTGGCAGACGCTCAACGTGCTCTCGAGCGCGGGGGCGAGCATCCTGGCGTCCGGATTTATCCTCGTGGCGGTGTATCTGCTCTGGTCGCTGAGGTACGGCGCGAAGGCGCCCGCCAACCCGTGGGACGCGACCGGCCTCGAATGGAAGACGCCATCGCCGCCGCCACCGACGAACTTTACGCAGCGCCCCATCATCACCGAGGAAGCATACAACTACCCCATCGTTCTCTCCAAGAACGGCGAACCGGGCGAAGCAGTCAAACAGGAGGAAGCAGAGAAGCATGAGCACGCATGAGGGCGACCTGCACGTAGGGCACCAGTTTGAGGACGCCGAGCAGCAACTCGACTCCTACAGCGCAGGCATGTGGCTGTTCCTCGTCACCGAGGTTCTCTTCTTCGGTGGCCTCTTCCTCGCATACATCATCTATCGAACACGCTACACCGAGGCGTTCGTTGCCGCGCATCACGAACTGGATTGGCAGCTCGGCGGTCTGAATACCGTCATCCTCATTACGAGTTCGCTGACGATGGCGCTCGGCGTCCGCGCCGCCGTGCTGAACCGCATGAAGGCGGTGCTCGGATGGCTGGGGCTGACCTTTCTTTGCGCGGGCGGATTCATGGTGGTCAAGTACATCGAGTACAGCGCCAAGTTTGAACACAACCTGTTCCCCGGGCCGAACTTCGAGTTCCACCACGCGGGCATTGACCCCGGCCAAGCGCAGATGTTCTTCAACCTGTACTTCGCCATGACGGGGCTGCACGGCGCGCACGTGCTCATCGGCATGATTACGATGATCATCCTCGTCATCCGCCTCTGGGTGATGCGCAAGCAACGCATTGACTTCATTCCAATCGAGCTGACCGGCCTCTATTGGCACTTCGTTGACCTGGTCTGGATCTTCCTGTTCCCGCTGTTCTATCTTGTCGGAGGAAACTGATGTCGTTCGAACCCGCCAAACCAAAGGTCTACTTGCTCACGTTCGCCGCTTTGCTCGTGCTGACGGTCATCACCGTGCTTGCTGCGAAGCTGACGCTGCCCAAGATCCCGATGGGCATCCTGATCCTCGACCTAAACATCGTGCTCGCCATGGCGATCGCGTGCGTGAAGGCCTCGCTCGTCGTGCTCTACTTTATGCACTTCAAGGATATGGGGCAGGTGTCGAAGGTGTGGGCCGTCGCCGGGGTGTTCTTCCTGCTGGTCATGTTCTTCATGACGCTCGGAGACTATGAGAACCGACCATCCGAGGAGACCGTCGGGTGGACAGAATCAGGCCCTCTGCACGACGCCAGACCATAAACAGCGCGCCGCCAACCGCGCAGTCATGTCCTCCACGTCGTGGGGAGGGCAGAGCTCATAGATGCCGAACGTGCGCGCCTTCGCCGATGCCAGCGCGCGCTCAAGGAACTGCACCACCGGGCTGACCGGCAGGCCGCTGGGCTGTGGAGCGCTCACCCCCGGCGCAGAGGACATGGCGAACACGTCCATGTCGAGGCTCACGTCCACGAGGTCGCACTCGCCAAAAATGGCATGCGCCACCTTCAATGCTTCCTCCAATTCGTCTCCAACGACCGAGCCCCCCTTTGCCAGCGCATACTCGAGGTGGAACAGCGCGGTGGCTGAAGGCTGCACTCCGAACCACAGCGCGTCCTCTCCTCGCACACCACTCTCAAGCGCGCGCCAATACGAAGTGCCGCTGTGATGCACCTCTGATGCGCGCACGTCCAAATGGGCGTCCACGTTGATGAACCCGGTCCTTCCCGCCTGCATCAACGCGGCAATCGGTGAGAAGCCCCAGTCGTGCCCCCCTCCCAATACGGCCACCCGTTTCGCACGCGACAGAGCCAGCACGACCGCTTCAGTTGCCAGCGCATGGTCGGCGTCCAAATCTCGACTCAGCACAAGGTTCCCAAGGTCGGCGACGCGCAGCCCATCGTGTGCAACCATCTTGTAGAAGAACTCTCGGATACGATCAGGACCTTGCGCCGCGCCGGGCCTCCCCTGGTTCAGCACCACGCCCCTGTCGTCGGCGAAGCCGATGATGGCGACGTCCCATTCAGCCTTTTCAAACTTCCGCAACGTGGGCATCACGGTAACGTCCCCCATCCGCGGGTCGTGCCGGTCACCGCGCGTGTAAAGCAGGTTCGGTCGCTGCTCGAACTTCACTCCAGGGCTCCTATCGCGCTCTCGACCCCCTCAATGACGCGAGCGATGTCCAACGCTTGAATCTCCGTGCTCATCGAACGGTCGCCCTCGAGGGTCGGAATCTGGTCGCGCACCGCCTGCCACGCGGCTCGAACGCCTTCGCCCGGAATGTCAGCCTGCATCGCGCGGCGACAGTCAAGAGCCTGCGCTCCAATCGCTAGCTCGATAGCGAGAACCGAGCGCGTGTTCGCCATCACGCGTCGCGCGTGCAGAGCCGCATTCATCGCCATGCTCACGTGGTCCTCCTGGTTCGCCCCCGTAGTCAGCGAGTCAACGCAGGATGGATGGGCCAGCACCTTGTTCTCGCTGACCAAGGCAGCCGCCGTGTACTGGCAGATCATCATGCCGCTGTTCAGGCCGGGGCTGTCGGTCAAGAATGGCGGAAGGCCTCGGTTGGTCGCCTGATTCAGGCACCGATCCGAGCGCCGCTCGCTGATTGACGCAAGTTCGGCTAAGCCGATCTTCGCGTAGTCCAGCGCGAGGCCGACCGGCTCACCGTGAAAGTGCCCCGCCGACAGCACGGCATCCTCGAACACGAGCGGATTGTCCGTAACCGATTGCAGCTCAACTTCGACAACGTCGCGTAGGTGGGCGATCGCGTTGCGGGCCGCACCGTGCACTTGCGGCGCGCAGCGGATCGAGTATGCGTCTTGAACCTCGCCGCAGTTCGCATGGCTTTGAATCAATTGGCTGCTTTCGATGAGGCGCGCGATGTTCCGCGCAGAGCGCTGCTGATGCGCGTGCGGGCGCAGGCGATGCACCCGCTCTTGGAAAGGCTGCGCGGAGCAGAGCATCGCCTCGAGGTTCATGGCGCACGCCACATCGGCAGCCTTCGCCAACAGCTCCGCCTCGGGGATGAGCAAGGCGGCGATTCCGCTGTGCACGTGCGTGCCGTTGATGAGCGACAATCCCTCCTTCTCGCGGAGCGAAAACCCGCGCTCGAGAAGCGCAAGCGCGATGTGCGCGAGCGGCGCTAGGTCGCCGCTCGCGCCGAGGCTTCCCATTTCAGGGACATCAGGCACATCGTCGGTGTTCAACCGCTCGCATAGATACTCCGCCAGCCGGGAGTCCACGCCGCTGTACCCGCGCAGGTGGGTTGCCGCGACCAGCAGCATAGCGGCGCGCACGACTTCCTTGGGAAGCGGCTCCCCCACCCCCATCGCGTGGGAGCGGACGAGGTTCGCCTGGAGGTCAAGGCGATGCTGAGGCGGAACGACCTCCGACTTGAGCGGCCCAAACCCGGTGTTGACGCCGTACACCGCCTCGCCCGTCTCTAGAACGGCCTGAAGCGCCTCACGCGAGCGCTCCGCGCGGGCGGATGCTTCCGGGGCGACACGGACCTGCGCGCCACGCGCAACAGCAACGACGTCTTCGACGCTCAGCTTCTCGCTGTCGAGGGTAACCGGATTCGCGTGCGGCGCGGGGCTCGGCATCGCGGGCGATTATGGACGGCGCGAGCCTCGCGACTCGCGCCGTCCGTAGATGACTTATCGTCTCTTGCCTGGGATGCAAAGACACGACGAGTCAATCTGGATGTCTGCGTGTGCCCAGATGTCCTTGAAGAGAGCCTGGTAGCGCGCCGCCTCATCGTGCCGTCCGAGTCGCTGCAGCGCGTCGCTCATGCCGTAGAGCGACCAGCCGTTGTTCGGGTTCCGCTTGAGGTCTTCCCCATACACGGCGGTCGCCTCTTGGTACCTGCCCATCTTCATCAGGGCAGCCCCGAGGACGTGCCGCGAGGGGAGGATCCAGTCCGGTGGCTCGTCGTAGCGTAGCGCGTCTTCGGCAGCGACGGCGAGCCTCAACTCACGCAACGCCGCATCCTCTTTGCCCTCGGCAACCAGAATCTCGCCGTTCATCAGGTGGTGGCCCACCTTCAGGATGGCTGCCGCAGTGTTGTTTCCGAAGGTCGCCTCGGCGGGCACGGCTGCGCGGGCGACGTAGAAGAGAGACTGCTCGGCGCGCGCCTCGCGGGTCATCCCCTTGGCTGCGAAGGACACGGCGCGGGCTGCGCGACGCAGGGCGCGCGTGAGCGGAAACTGCTCACTCGGCTCGGGCAACGCAAGCACCTCGTCCCACATTCCGAATCGAACGCGCACTTCATACGGCATCGCGAAGAACCCGTCCACAACCGGCGCCGCCACGGACAGGAAGCCGGGCGGCATCTCGGCGCACATCGTGTCAATGTGGTGAAGGGCAAGGTCGCGCTGCCCGGTCATCATCGCGGCAAGCGACAACATGTGGTGGTTGTGCGCCATATACACGCGGTAGATGAACTGCTCGGGTCGCTTCTCGCGATACGCCTTGTCGGCTTTGATCGCCTTCTGGTTGGCGACAATCGCCTTCTCCCAGTCCCCGACGCGGATGTCGATGTGGCTGGGCATGTGCTGGTTGTGTCCGAGCGCAGGGGTCAGATCTCTTAGCCTATCCGCTGCGGGCACCGCCTTCGCCGGATTGTTCGATGCCTCAATCGCATGGACGTAGAGGTGCAGCGCGAACGGGTGCCGCGGGTGGCGCTCCATCACCTCTTCGAGGGTCCTGACGATGAGAAGCGTGTTGCCCTTCGGCTTGCCGTCATGCGTCCACAGGTCCCACGGTTGCAGGTCCATCAAGGACTCCGCATACAGGCTGCCGACGTCTCCATCGTCTGGGAAGCGGCGATAGACGTCCGCCATCGCTTGGGCATAGGCGCGGTCAAGCGGCGAGCGGTCTTTGGGTTGCGGGTCGGCGAAGCGCTTCACGGCGGCGCGGATGAGCGCCTGGTCGGCTGCGGGTTCGTCCGCCATTACGGCGAGCGCCTTCCGAAGCGCGTCGTAGGCTTCCTTCTCCTCGCTGGGGTCAACGTGGCCGAAGTTGATGTGCGGGCCGTTGGCGGTGGCGATGCCCCACCAAGCCATGGCGCATTCGGGATCGTGCCGCGCGGCGGCTCGGAACGACCTCCTCGCCTCTTTGTGGTTGAAGGCGAAGAGGAAGTTCAGCCCCTGGTTGAAGAACCGCCTCGCGGTGTCTGAGTTGGTCACGATCGGCCTGGTGTGCGGGCCGACCCCTTCGAACAGGATCTCGTCCTGGGCGAGCGTCGTTGCTCCGGGCGCCGCCAGGGCGAATGCAATTGCAAGTTGAATCATGTTCATTCCCTCCTTGTGCCCGAATGCTACCCAAGCGCCCGCGCGACGGCGCGCGGAAGCGGCGGGTCCGATCCGAACATCTGCACGGCGACTCCGTACACTTCGTCCGAATGCGGCGTCAGCCCGCAGTTGCACTTGCCGCGGGCGATGATTGCCTGCGGGTTGTGAGAGAGCGGTGGAAGCACGTCGGGAACCCACACGATTCCGGTTGCCGGCCACGTGACCGTGCTGCCCGACACCACGCCCGCCCTGAAGAACGCATACCCGGTTGCAGCGCCCGTGTCGACGTAGGACATCCAGACGTGCTGCTCGGCGGCGACCAGCCAGGGGCGATCGAGTCCGAAGTTCCAGGCGGGAAGTTCCGTGTGGTTGCCGAAGATGTCTCCATCTGGGCTTGTGGTTGACACATGCGTCCCGTTGCCGGACGCGTCTTGCCCCAACCAGTTTAGATAGAACGTGCCGTTCGCGAGGTTCGCTGCGAGGGTGGGGTCGAACGGATTGCCCCCCTTGAGATCCACGCCGAGCGGGTCACTGAACGATACGCCCTGGTCAGTGGATCGTCGGCGCACGATCCCGCCCGTCGCGTGAGTCTTCATGTAGGCGACGACGATGATCCGATTAGCCGGAATCGGATGGCGATTTGTGATCAAAGTCGGTTTGACAGCGTCCTCCGCGAGAGGGATGTCACCTCCGCCCTGCAAAGTCGGTGATAACGTGAATAGTATTGTTGTCAGTAGGATGTTCATTTCATTCCTCCTTGTGATTTGCTTTCGATAGAAGTCGTCGTCTCAGAAAGACGGGCCCAAGTGCTCCCGCCAGGGCAACAAACGTCCCCGGCTCCGGCACAGGTCTCCACACCACCGCAAACGTGTCGTGGCGCGACTGTGCGTAACCGATGATGTTGCCGAACTCGTCAATGTCGTACGCCGCAGACCACAGGAACTCCGTCGGCAGATAGTCGTGCAGGTCGAACATGCTGTCCCTCGTTCCTCTCCAGGCGATTGCGTGGGAGAAGGTATCTCGGGGTTGCGAAATCCAGGATTCTCCCACCTGAATCTCGCCGTTCGTCGCGTGCGCCCAGGTGCGCGTGTAGATTGAGCCGTACGGGTGCAAGTTGACGAACGAGTCCCCGCTGCCCCTCCAAAGCCCGGCCCGGTGGTAGCTATTCTCTGGATCCAACACGAACCCGACTTGCTGGTTTCCAGATATGCCTCTTGCTGACGATATGTTGAAGCCCGGCGGCCGAAGGTCGGTCCAATCACCCGTAGCCGCGTTCCACATGCCGGCGCGCCCGTCTTCGCGTGCGAACGACGCATTGCCGACGATCATGCCTTCATGTACGTCGAATGCCCACGCGGTCGTCGCGCCCGGCGGAGTTATGTTCCGAGCCGATTCGGCAGAGCCTTGCCAGACGTAGGCCAACACTGGACCGTCCACAACCACGCTCACACCAACCTGGTAGACGCCGTCTGTTGCGTACGCTATAGATCCCTCAAAGTGCTCGGCCCCGAGCCGCACCATGGAATCTCGCGTGCCTCGCCACATGGCTGCAAAGACATCCCCCTCCATTTCAACCCGCCCAACCTGAATCCCGCCACCCACTCCGTACGCCTGCGAGTTCACTGCCCCCTTGGGATGCATGTCCACCCACGAGTTCCGGTCGCCGTTCCACAAAGCCGCATGTCCCCTGCCTCCATGAGAAACGGGATGCAACTCGCCGACCATGTGCCCGCCGGAGATGCCCCTGCCGGTGCTCCATAGCCACCGCCCCTCGATCGGGTGCAGGAACTCGACGCGGTACTCCTGCGCGAGCGCGCCGCTCGCAAGAGAGAGTGCGGCGGCCATCACGGCGGCTCTGCCGGCGCCGGTCATGATTTGATTCTACCCTCTCGTTTCGCCTTTCTCCAGACGAGGAGCGCGATTCCGACACCCGCCGCCCCTAACGTCCCCGGCTCCGGGACGGGTCTCCAAACAACCGCATACGTCGGGCCAAAATCAAGGTCTGCCCATCCAATGATATTGCAAAACTCGTCAATGTCGTTTGCTCCTGACGAAGCAAACGCATCGGGCAGGAATTCGTGCAAGTCAACAACCGTCTCGGCGCTCCCGCGCCAAGCCAACGCATGGAAGTCGGTTCTGCCGCCCCTCGTCAGCCATGCTTCGCCTACCTGGACCTCCCCGTTCGTGGCGTAGGCGAATGACCTTTGGTATTCGGTGCTGAACGGATGCAAATTTACGAAGGACTCGGCTGTGCCGTGCCAAAGGGCTGCCCGTTGCCATTGCGTTGATGGATCCCGCACGTAGCCGACCTGTTCGGTGCCAAAGACTCCGTCGGCATGAGATACGGCGTATCCCCTCGGATGCAAGTCAACAAATGAACCGGTCGGCATTGTCCACAGAAGTGCTCGACTCGTTCCATCCGCGAATCCTGCGCTCCCGACAACCATTCCGTCGTGTACATCGCTCGCGCCGGCGTTCCTCGCGCCCGGCGGCGTGATGTTCCGGGCAGACTCAGCCGAGCCCTGCCAGACGTAGGCTTGAGTTGTCTGAATCGTTGACGCTGTGCCGACTTGGTACACCCCATCGGTTGCATAGGCGTCCGTACCGTCGTATCCATCAACATCGAGGTTGATCAGCGACTCAGGAGTGCCCCTCCACATGGCTGCAAAGACGTCGGTAGGCATCTGCACCCTTCCAACCTGAATCCCGCGGCCAACGCCAAGTGCAATCGAGTTCAGCGCCCCCTTCGGATGCAAGTCCACCCACGAGTTCCGGTCGCCGTTCCACACAACGGCGTGACCGTTCCCGCGGTGCGAAACCGGATGGAGTTCTCCCACCATCTGCCCACCGGAGATGCCCCTGCCGGTGCTCCATACCCACCTCGCGTCCACCGGGTGGAGGAACTCGACGCGGTACTCCTGCGCGACCGCGCCGCTCGCAAGAGAGAGTGCGGCGACGATAGCGGCGGCTCCCTTCACGCCGATCATGACTTCATTCTACTCGCCTTTTTCGCATATCTCCAGGCGAGGAGCGCGATTCCCGCAGATCGAAGCCTCTAGGCGAACGTCGGTCTCCTCGACCCCGCCCCGGCCCTCCCCGCGGGCGGGGAGGGGGCACTTTATCCCTCCACAGCTTGCTGTGGAGGGTTCACCCCGCTTGCCCGAGCCATTGCCCGGCGCCGGCCAAGTCGTCCCGCGCGGCTCCAGGGTTGAGGGTGCTGCGCCTGCAAAATCACTGGGTTCTGCCGATAATCGAATCAACCGCCCTCGGGGCACTTGACACGAGGCGTGGAGTCTGGTAGAATGGGCTTGATGGCAGCGACTGTCCGCACACGGACGGAGACGAGCCGCGTGAGCGCGGTGGCGTCTGTTGCTGCCTCGCTCCGACTCCGACGACGAGCGCGACGATAGGGGCCTCGCCCCGGACGGTCCGACCAGGACCTCGCGAGAAGCCCCGTACCCTCATCCCCCAGCCTATCAAGGCGTCGTAACCTCATCCTATCACCTGTCCGAAGGAGTCGAAATGTACAACCTATTTCAATCGGAAGCCGTAGCGGACCTCGCGCTCATCGAAGCGGGCGGTTCGCCGCGTCACCTCTTGCAGTCCGCTGATCTCAACGCGAAGGAGATCCGCACCATCTTGGACCTTTCTCACGCCCTCAAGGCGCAGCGTGAGTTCAGCCTTCCCATTCAGCCGATGGAGAACCGCACGCTGGCGATGATCTTCGAAAAGCAATCGCTACGCACGCGCTTCACGTTCGAGACGGCGATGCGCGAACTCGGTGGCCATGCGATCTACCTCACCAAGCAGGACATTGACATGGGCAAGCGCGAGTCCGTGTTCGACGTTGCGAAGAACCTCTCTCAGTGGTCTTCGCTCATCGTTGCCCGGCTCAACAGCCACGCTACGCTGCTCGAGTTGGCGGAGCACTCCGACGTCCCGGTCATCAACGCACTCACCGACCAAGAGCACCCTTGTCAGGCGCTCGCCGACCTCATGACCGTCGAAGAGGCATTCGGCAAGCAGAAGGTGAAGATCGCGTACGTTGGCGACGGCAACAACGTGGCAAACAGCCTCGCCGTAACCGCCGCACTGCTCGGTCATGAGGTCGTCATCTGTTCACCTCCCGGCTATGAGTGCCAGGACTCGGTCTATTCCTACGACAACGTGTCGCACTGCTACAATGCAGCCGACGCCGTGGAGGGTGCGCACGTGGTGTACACCGACGTATGGGTGAGCATGGGCCAAGAGGCAGAAGAGGAAACTCGCATGAAGCGCTTCGAGAAGTATCAGGTAAACGACGCGCTGATGAATCATGCCCATCGGGACGCCATCTTCCTGCACTGCCTGCCCGCGCGGCGCGGTCTTGAAGTTACCGACGAGGTGATTGACGGCGAGTGCTCGAGGGTGTTCGACCAGGCTAACAACCGTTTGCACACGCAGAAGGCGGTGATGAAGATGATGCTGGAGGGCGCTCTCGCTTGAAGCGCGCGCTCGTCATCTACAGCGGCGGACTTGACACCACCGTCTGCATCCCGCTGCTGAGAGAAGAGGGATTCGACGAGGTCTACACCGTCACCGTAGACGTCGGACAACCGGAGCAGGACATCCGGCAGGCTGAGCAGCGAGCGGATGCTCTCGGCACCTGCCACACGACGGTAGACGCCAAGGAAACCTTCGCGAGCGAATACTGCGTCCCCGCCATCCAGTTCAACGCCGACTACTTCGGATATCCGCTCTCCACCGCGATCGCTCGCCCGCTCATCGCCCGATGCGCGGCGGACGTGGCGAAAGGGCTGGGCAACCTGGACGCCGTCGTCCACGGTTGCACCGGAAAAGGCAACGACCAGTTCAGAATCGAGTTCGGTCTGCGGTTGCATCTGCCGGACGTGCCGATTCGCGCGCCGATCCGCGAGAGGAACTGGACCCGTAGCGCGGAGATCGAATACGCCGAGAGCGTCGGCGCGCCCATCGCCCAATCGAAGGCGAAGATCTGGAGCATTGACGAGAACCTGTGGGGGCGGAGCATCGAAGGCGGTAGGCTCGAAGACCCGAACTACGCCCCACCGGAGGAGATCTTCCAGTGGACAGTCGCCCCTACAAACGCACCGGATGCGCCCGAGAAGATTTCGCTCTCCTTCGAGGGCGGGGTTCCCGTCGCGCTCAACGGCTCCGCGATGAAGCCCCTCGAGCTTATCAAGGGGCTGCACGACCTCGCGGGAGCGCACGGCATCGGTCGAATTGACATGATGGAGGATCGCATGATCGGCCTGAAGGTGCGCGAGAACTATGAGTGTCCTGCGGCTGTCGCGCTGATCCAGGCGCACCGAGCGCTGGAGGCGCTCGTCACCGCGCCGCATGAGCGCCGGTTCAAGGCGCTCGTAGATGCCGAATGGGCGGACCTCGTCTACAAGGGCCTATGGGGCGACCCACTGTTCGACGACCTCACGGCGTTCAACGCGTCGCTCCAAAGCCGCGTAACGGGCGAAGTCTCGCTGACGCTCTACAAGGGGGCGGTCACGGTCACAGGGCGCACCAGCCCGTGGGCGCTTTATAGCGAGGCTGACGCAAGCTTCGACGACGAGGCGTTTGATCAAAGCGAGATGGCGGGCATGGTTCGGACGCACGGCTTGGCAAGCCTGCTGTATCGTCGCCTCAAGGATCGCCGGCAGGGCTAACGCCCTGCGCCGTCGAGAAGGTGCGCGACCGTTGGGAGAGTCGCGACGCCGTCGGGCGCGCGCTCGGTAACGCCGGTAAGCACAAGAACCGAGTCGCAGCCCGCGCGCCTCGCGCACTCGATGTCCGTGTCGAGGCGATCCCCTATGAGCAGCGCATCCGACGGGTCGGCGCCTTCCTCGTCGAGGATCATCCGCACCATCGTCGGTTCGGGCTTGCCCATGACCACCTCCGGCTCTCGCTCGGCCGCGGCTGCGACGGCGGCGACCACCATACCCGCGCCGGGCCGCACTCGCTTCTCGACGGGATAGGTGACGTCGCGATTCGTTGCCAGGAACCTTGCCCCGGAGCGGATTCTCCATTGAGCCTCGTCAATCTGATCGTACGTTAGGTCGCGCTGCAGACCGACGACGACCCACTCAGCATCCCCGTCGGCGACGACGTCAACCGCGCCTTCGCGCAACTCGTCGAAGAGCCCCGGCTCGCCGAGCACCCATGCGGTCGACCCGCGCAAGAATCGCGCCGTCGCGACGGCTGATGTGAAGACTTCATCGGCTTGCGCGCTGAACCCCATCTCGCGAAGGATGCGGGCGTTGTGCTCCCGTGTCTTCGTGGAGTTGTTGGTGAGGAAGCGAACGACAGCGCCGCGACGCCTCAGCTCGTCGAGTGTCTCTCGCGCACCGGGCACGGGCGTGTCTCCGCGAAAAAGCACGCCGTCCATGTCGAAGATGTAAAGACGGTACTCCTTCACGATTTGCGCGCCAGGATGAGTTCGGTCACCTCTTCGAGGAACAGCCTCGCTCGGTTCTCCGGCAGGGCGTGGAGCGCGGCGATGGCGTGGGCGATGTGCTCCCTCGCCGCTCCCTCCGCCTCGTCGAGCACGCCTTCGGAGCGCATCTCTCTGGCGACGCGGGAGACTGCGTCGCTATCGCCAGCGGTGCTTCCAAACAGTTTTTCGAGCCCCTCGCGCCGTTCTGCGCCTGAGCGCTCTCGCAGAAGGATGAGCGGCAACGTGGCGCAGCCCTCGATGAGGTCGGTGCCTTGCGGCTTGCCCGTAACCTCCGGGTTTCCCGCGTAGTCGAGAACGTCGTCAATGATTTGGAAAGCCATGCCGACGTGCAGTCCGTAGTCCGCAAGCGCGCGCCGTTCTGCCTCGCTTGCGCCGGAAAGGATCCCACCCGTTTCGCAGCACGCAGCCATGAACTCCGCCGTCTTCAGGCGCAGAGTCTCGAAGTGCGCGCTCTTCGTGAGTTCAAAGTTGCCGCGGGCCTCGACCTCTCGCACCTCGCCTTCCGCCATTGCGACGACTGCGCCGCTGATGACGCGTATGACTTCGATGCTGCCTGTCTGTGCGAGAAGGTCCATCGCCTTGGCGAGCATCACATCGCCGCTCAGCACCGATGCCGCCTTGCCGAAGAGGGAGAACGCCGTGGGCAAGCCACGCCGCGTCGTCGCCTCATCCACAACGTCGTCATGGATGAGAGTAGCCATATGAATCAATTCGGTTGCGGCGGCGGCTTGGTAGACCGGCAGGTCCAACTCATCGCGCCCGCAAGCTCGCGCCGAGAGCACGACGAGCATGGGACGTAGCCGCTTCCCGCCGGCGGACACGAGGTCCGTTCCCACGCGCTCCACGGTTTGGCAGTCGGAAGAAACGACCGTGCGCAGAATCTCCTCGACCGCGATGCCGTCGGCGGCGATAGCCTCTCCGATGCCGGAGTCCATCAGTTTTGCAGCGACGCCAGCGTAGGGATGTGTCATCGCTCAACCCTCACGATGGCGATGTTGCCCATAAACAATCGGCGAACGACCGGGTTCCGAAAGCCGTGCCGCTCCATCCGCTCGGCGAGCGCCTCGGGTGAATCGAATCGCTCTGTGGAGCGCGGCAGGTAAGTGTAAGCCTCGCGATTGCCCACAAGGAAGCCCAGCGCAGGAATGAGCGCGCGGTGGACAAGCAGGGCGAACGCTCTTGGGACGGCAGCCGTTGGCAGCGCCATATCTACGCTGACGAGCCGCCCGCCCGGCTTGAGAACCCGATGAGCCTCGACGAGGCAGGCGTCCAGGTCGGGAACGTTCCTCAAGCCCCAGCCCACGGCAACGGCGTCGAACGATGCATCAGCGAAAGGAACCGCGCAGGCATCGCCCAAGGCGGGCGTCATCGGAGCGCCCTTTGCGCGCGCGCGCTTGAGCATCGGCTCGGCGAAATCCAGTCCAACAACGGCGCCTCCTGCTCCGACCGCCCGGCGGAGGGGGAAGGCGAAGTCGCCCGTTCCGCAGCACAGGTCGAGCACTCGCGCGCCCGGCTCGAGGTGGAGAAGGGAGACCGCCGCGCGCCGCCAGCGATGGTGGAGCCTGAGGCTCATCACCGAGTTCATCAGGTCGTACGTGGGGGTGATGGCGGCGAACAGGGAGCGCACGCGCTCCCGCTTTGCGTCGCCTGATAATTCCCAGGGGGGCCGACTGGCGGCTCGGCTCATCTTCCACCTAAAGATACCCCGAATCGGTCAGTTGGTTCAGAAGAAACTGAAAGATTGGCTGCTGTGGTGCCGGCTCGCAGGTTCGCTCGCCCTCGATCCTATGCTGCCTCTGCGTCGCGCAGGGGCATCGAACGACGCCGGGTGATCTTTTTGCTCCCGCGAGCGTATTCCCGTTCGAGTGGTCAGAACCACATCCAAAGGAGGATTAGAAACGCGATGAAACGAGTCCTGTTCGTGGTGTTTGTTATGGGCCTGTTGGCCGTGTCGGCGACCGCCCAGCGCGGCGGCGGCGGCCAGGGGCCGGGCGGGCGCCAAGGGTTCGGCATGATGGCCGGTCCCCGCCTGCTGCTGAACCCTCAGGTTCAAGCCGAACTGAAGATGACCGAAGAGCAGGTCGCCAAAGTGCGC
>JBFMFD010000004.1:0-33877 GCA_040752255.1 Armatimonadota bacterium | reverse complement strand
CGGTTACCGGCATGCGCGGAGGGCGGTTTGCGTCCATGGAGCCGAGCTGAGTGACGCGGCTCGCGCCGGTCTTGGGGTCTGTGTACTCGAACTGGGGCGCGAACGTCGCCTGCACGAGCACCTCCCCGCCTCGCTCTGCGAGCACTTTGGCCATCGCAGGATCCAGCGCCAGGCGTGGCAGCACCTGGTCGCGTGCGGAGCCGAGTTCGCTCAGGCGTACACCTTCATTCGTCAACTGCTTGAGCGTCTCTTCGTCCATCGAACGGAGCAAGTCAAGCAGAGTCTCCGTATACCGATTCGTTCGATAGTTATAGCCAACGCGAGTGAAGACCTGGACACCGTCAACCTGTAGCCAGCGACGCTTGCTGCCGAAGGCAAACAAACGCATCGCCTCTGCGCCGAGCCGTTTCTCCCAGGGCTCGATGTACTCATAGGCCGGTTCGATGTCGAAGACCATCGCCTCGATGCCCTCGACGTCGCAGATCGCCCGCAGCGTTTCCTCCCAGACGTGGTACACCTCCTGCAATTCCGTCTGCGACGCTTGCGAGGGAAAATACCGAGTCGTCGGCGGCTCCGCCTGCTGGGCGCCCGCAGCGACCGCGCCGAGAGAAACCAACAGTCCAGTTACGCCAACCATCATCACTTGTTTCCTCCTCCGTTTCAGTCTACCTCGCAACCCACCGGGATAGAGGCAGCCCGCAGGGACGCCCTGAAACTACCGCGACACGAAACCGAATACTAATCGATTGGACGCCGCCCGCCGCACCGGTCTGCCGTTCATGTTGAAGGGCGGCCCGACGTCTCGCCATCCGCCCGGGTCCAGAGCAAGTTCCAGTCCTCCCCGAAGCTGGATGACGGCGTCGGGCGGAACGCCGTAGGCTTCCAAGCGGGCGCGCAGGGAGGGGTCGCGTGAGGCAAGTTCGGATGCCGTGATCCCTTTGCCGCCGAACACGTCTCCCAGAGACAATCCCATCCGCTCGAGAACTGCGGCGTCGGCCTCCGACAGGCCCATCTCTTCGACCAAGCGCGCGATCTCCTCCTGCGCGGCAGTCAGGTGCTCCGGCATGCGAAGGGGTGGCACAGCCGAGGCGACCTCGCGGTACACCAACTCGAATGTCTCTTGGTCCATGCTGCCGCGGGCGTAAACGTACTCGTTTCGAAGACGCGAGTCGAGGTAGTAACGTGCACCGAACGCATCTTGGGCGCGGTCGCGGAACTCCTCGAGCGTCATTACACTGCCGCTTCCGTAGTCAAGCGGGCCGCCCGTGTGAGGTTTGAGCGGCACGTAGGCGAACAGAGGGGTTGCGTCGCCTTCCGGCTCAGGGGTGACTGGCGGGCCGCCGTCGGCGCCCGTGTCGAAGAAGACATAACGCGTCCTCCCCGATGAGGGGTCAAGGTACCGGCCGTGGACGGCGAAGTTTGCTTGAACCTTGGCGGCGCCGCCACGCTCGAGCAGGATCGTCGCCATCGACGGGTCGATGGCGACAGCGAGAGCGATGTCAGCGCCAGCCTGGCCGAGATCGGCGAGCGTCAACTCGCCTGAGGACAGTCGCTTCTTCGCGTCGGGATCGAGGCCCCGCAGCACAGACCAAAGCACCGCGTCAACGGGCTCGGCATCGTAGTGCGCATATCCGAAGGTCTGAACGCCGTTGATCTGGACCCACTTGGCGCCGAGCCCGCGGCCGAGGATGCGCATCCCTGCAACGCCGTACGGGTCTTTCCAAGCTTTGAGCACCAGGTTGCCTTGCAGGTTCGCAACCATCGCCTCGATTCTCTCGACTTCGCAGATCTTCGTGAGTTCATCACGCCAGTTTGTGAGGACCTGCTCACGGTGTTGCTGCTCCGCTGCCTCGTCCCGTTGGTGTGGAGGCGGCGTTACGGCGCCGACGCCCTGAAGGAGTAGACAAGTTGCTAATGGGATAATCATCTGGTCGTTCACACCTCACTCAACACATCCGTAGTCACGGACAATTATAGAACTTGGCGGTGTACCCAAGCAGGTTGAAATAGTGCTTCGGACCGTCAGGACAGTAACCGTTTTCGCACAGAACCAGCGTCCCCGGGGGGTAGACACACCACCAGAACTTCACGTCATAAATACACTTGCCTCCAGGGATTTCCGCCGTGAGCTGATGAGGCCCGGAGGTGCCTCCGTATTCCCAAGGGCATGGTTCCCCTTCTCCGGCGCAACTACCGGTGTACTTCCACCAAGCGACCGAGTAAGTGGACCCGAACTCGTGAGTAACGGGGCCTGGAGAAGTGCAATTGCAGACTGCGGACGGGAAGTGAGCCAACAGTATGCAGTTTGGTTCTCCCTCGAGTTGCGCGAAGGCAGCCGAGGGAACGACCAAGCCAACGAACGACAGAGCAATCAAATTGAGAATCCTTCTCATGACAATCATGCTACCCCCCCCCCGTTGCGTCAGCGCAACCCTGAATTATACAGGGTGTCCAAGTTCAACTTTGCGGATTCCTCGGTTCGCTATGTCTTTGCTCCCCTCTGGTGATTGCGCGCTCTATGGTCTGCCAGACTAGGACATGCGGCGACAGACGAGCGCAAGTGGCGTCGCCTCCGCTTCCCAGCCGGGCGGAAGCACCGTGGTCGCGTCCGCCTGGTAGAGCAACGCCCCGCCCCGAACCCGCTCGCCGACCTCCAGCCCCGCGCGGGCGATGCTCTCCGCCTCGACCCACTCACCGAACCAAACCCTGCTCTTCTCCGAAGACCTGGGCGACCCGACAACTTTCAGCGGCGACGGCGCAGCGGCGAGACGGGAAAGACGCACCCGAGCCGTAACCCACTCCACTCGGACTCCCTCCCGCCGAACGCCGAACAGCCGCTCGTGCTCCTGCTCAAACCGCCTTCGAGCGTCCTCATGGCTCCCCCCCGCGTCCACTTCGAGGCTGTGGCTCTGCCCCTTGTAGCGCATCTCTGCGAGGCGTTGCGCCGCGTCCCACCTGTTCATTTCAGCCCGCGCCTGGTCTTCGAGGTCGGAGTAGACCGCGTTCCACTCCTCGGCGCCGTGCACGCCTATCACCGTCCGACCCGCCTCCGCCACTTCAGGGCTGACCAATAGACCCCACGCCGAGAACACGCCGGGCAGCAAGGGCACGAGCACGGTCCCGATGCCCAATTGCTCGGCGACTCCACATGCGTGCATAGGCCCCGCTCCCCCGTAGGCGACGAGAGCGCACTCCCCCGGGTCCACCCCGCGCTCCGAAGTAACGCGTCGGATCGCCCGCGCCATCTGCGCCTCCGCCAGCGCCACCACAGCCTCCGCCACGCCTCCCCGCCCAACCTTCGCCTCGAGGTCCGCAACTGCTCGCAGGCTCCCCTCCGGCACGAGCCGCAAGTCAGATCCGCCCCCAAACTGCCCAAGCGGCAACCGCCCCAGGACATAGTTTGCGTCGGTTACCGTAGGGATGCTCGAGCCGTAGAGTGCGGGCCCTGGGTCGGCGCCGGCGCTGTGCGGCCCGACGCGGAGCGCGCCCGCCGAATCGAGCCACGCCACCGAGCCGCCCCCGCAGCCGATCGTGTGCACCGCGACCTGGTGGAGCCGCGCCTTCAAGCCGGCGACCTCTGCGATGGATGTGAATCCCGGGCCGCCGTGCACCAGAGCGACATCCGTACTCGTCCCGCCCATGTCGAATGCCACGATGGGGCGATCCCCCATGCCCATCGCCTCGGCGAGATGCGCGGTCGCCATCACGCCCGCAGCAGGGCCGCTGAGAATGGTCCGCAGCGGCACCTCGACGCAGACCTCGGGCGCAACCAGCCCACCCCCGGACGACATGATGCGCACCTGCCCGACCCCCTCGATCGCTCCCAGATCGCGGAGATACCGCCCCACCACGGGCCCCACGCGGGCGTTCAGGAGGGTCGCGCAGGCTCGCTCGTACTCGCGGATTTCAGGGGAAACTTGGTGCGAGAGCGACAGGAACCGCCCGCTGCCGACGTGCTCCCCAACCGCGCGCTCGTGCTCCGGGTTCACATAGGAGAACAGGAGACAGACCGCCACAGCCTCATAGCCCGAGAGCGCGGCGGGGTCCAGCTCGCGGAGGTCGAGCGGCTCGAGTTCCCTACCGTCCGACGCCAGCCGTCCCGGCAAGGTGAAAACATCCTCACGAGCGATCGGCGGCTCCTGGATTGGACAAAGGTCGTAGAGGTCGGGGCGCGTCTGCCTCCCGATGGTCAGGAGGTCTTCGAAGCCTCGGTTGAGCACGAGCGCGGTTCTTGCTCCCTTCCCTTCAAGGATTGCGTTCGTCGCCACGGTCGTGCCGTGGAGCAGCAGGCAGTCGCCGCCTCCCACCTTTTGGACGCCTTCGGCGACGGCTTCGGCGGGTGCGCGCGGGCGGCTGGGGACTTTGAATGCCACGACCTCTTTGCCGTCGTCAACGACAAAGTCCGTGAACGTCCCGCCGGTATCGCAGCCGATGCGCATCGGGGGGATTCTAACTCACGTCCGTCTGCGCGACCCGGTGCGCAACCTCGGCGACCGCCTCCCTCAGCGGCTCGAGGTCGGCGCCTTCAAGGCGCGGGTGGCTTTCGAGGAACCTCAAAGCGGCTTGGCGCGCTTCTTCGAGCAGTTTGCCGTCTTTGAGCAGGTCGGCGACCTTGAAGTCAAAGTGCCCCGCCTGCTTGGTGCCGAACAGTTCACCCGGCCCGCGGATTCTGAGGTCCGCCTCGGCTATGCGGAAGCCGTCGGTCGTTTCGACCAGGGCGCGAAGCCGCTCCTCCGCTTCGGGAGTGGTCGCCTTGGCGATCAGGACGCAGTAGCTTTGCGCCTCTCCCCTTCCCACTCGACCGCGCAACTGATGGAGTTGCGCCAGGCCGAACCGGTTCGCGTCTTCGATGACCATCACGGTTGCGTTCGGAACGTCCACCCCAACCTCGATGACCGTCGTGCTGACCAGGGCGTGCGTCTCGCCCTTTCGGAACGCCTCCATGGCTGCTTCCTTCTCCGCCGCCTTCATCTGACCATGGAGCAGCCCTACGCGAAGACCCTTGAGGTGCCGCTCGCTAACCTCTCTGAACAGTTCCGTCGCGGCCTGCGCCTGCATTTTCTCGCTTCCTTCGATGAGGGGGCAGACGATGTACGCCTGCGCGCCTCGCTCGATGAGCGTTCGCACTCCCTCGTAGACCGCCTCGCGGTCTTCCGGCCTCTTCCAGTGGGTCTTGATCGCCTTCCTGCCGGGCGGCATCTGGTCAATCACGCTGAGGTCGAGGTCACCGTAGAGGGTCAACGTCAGCGTCCTCGGTATCGGCGTTGCGGTCATGACCAGGACATCCGGGTTGCCGTACCCCTTCGCCCTCAGGCTCGCTCGCTGCAGGACGCCGAAGCGGTGCTGCTCGTCCACGACGACCAAGCCAAGCCGCTTGAACTCCACCCCCTCCTGGATGAGAGCGTGCGTGCCCACGGCGATGTTCGCTGCCCCCGAGGCGGTTCGCCCCAGGGCAGCGTCCTTTTGTCGCTTCGTGAGCTTGCCGACCAGCAGTTCCACGTCCAAGCCGAGCGGCTCGAGCAGACGGGTGAGGTTGAAGTAATGCTGCTCGGCGAGGATCTCCGTCGGCACCATCACCGCCGCCTGATAGCCGCTTCGGATGGCGGCGAGCATCGCCGCTGCCGCCACGACCGTCTTGCCGCTGCCCACATCCCCCTGGAGCAGTCGGTTCATCGGGTGCGGCGCGCGCATGTCGGCGTAGATCTCCGCGATCACTCGCCTCTGGGCGTCGGTGAGCGGCCAGGGTAGGACGCCCTGGAGCTCCTCCAGCACGAGGTCGTCCGCCGAGAACGAGATGCCGCTCTCTCGCCCCATCTCCTGATGCCGCATGCAAAGGTGGAGTTGCAAGGTGAAGAACTCCTCGAAGACGAGGCGCCGCCGCGCGCGCTGTGCGGACTCGAACGACTCGGGGCGGTGGACCTGCTCAAGCGCCGTCGGCAGCGATGGCAAGCGGTACTCCTTGAGCAGGCGGGCGGGCAGGGGGTCGGGAAGCACCTCGACCAACTGCAGCGCTGAGCCTGTGATCCGGCGCATGACCTTCTGCGAGATCTTCTCCGTGAGCGGATAGACCGGCACGATGCTCGCAAAGCCGTCTTGGGCGTCGTCCGACTCGACGATTTCCCACTCGGGCGATTCGATTTGCAGCCCCCACACGCCCTCCTTCACCTGACCGTAAACCACAAGTTCCGGCGCGCCTGCCCTTGCCAGAGTTTGGTGGACCCATCTCTGGTTGAACCAGACCAGGCGAATCGCTCCGGAGCCGTCGCTGATCGCAGCCTTGATGATGATGAGCCTCCCGCCCCGGTTCTGGGTCTGCAATTCAATGAGTCTGCCGCGCAGCGTTACCGTCTCGCCGGGGCGAACGTCGGCCATCCGCTTGAGGTTGGTGCGGTCCTCGTACCGTCGCGGCAAGAGGTACAGCAGGTCTCGAACCGTCTCGACGCCCATCTTCGCGAGGTGAGCCGCGATTTTGGGACCGACTCCCTTGACGAACTGCACTTCCGTATCGGGCTTGTAGCGCGCGGTCTCCATGGGTTCGTCAGCCGCTCCGGTTTGAAAAGTAGACGAAGAGCGCGAGCGCGACCACCAGAGCGGCAACCGCGACGATGAGCGACGCTCTGCCCCTGCCCGGGCGGGTCTTCCGCCCCGGGTGGTGCTGCTTCCCCTTGTGCCGGTGGCGACTCGACGGCATGCGGCTGTAACCTCGTGGTGCTGTGGCGATTATGTCTCGCTTGGCGAGTCCCCGCTGCGATAGGCGACGATGTGCGCCTTCTCCACCGTGATCATGCCTTCCTGCACCATCTCGTCGAGGGTCGGCAGGAACGCCTCGATCTTCTCGCTGCCGTCAACGATTTCGACGATGATCGGAAGGTCGGTGGACAGGCGAAGGATGTTGGTTGTGTGGATGACGCTGTGCTTTCCGAATCCCTGGATGCCTCGCCAGGCGGTCGCGCCCGCGAGCCCCGCCTCCCGCGCCTTGCGGATGATCGCCTCATAGAGCGGAACGCCGTGCCACCGGTCGGACTCGCCGATGAAGATTCGCAGCAAGCTGCCCTCGCCTTCGGTTTTCATTCTCGCCTCCTCATGTCACCGCCTTCGCCAGCATCCACCCGAGCGCCACGGCGAGAAGGCACGCCCCGACGCTCCCCACGATGTTGAGCGCGGCGAGCGCATGCTCGCCGTTCCGGAGAAGCGCGAGCGTCTCGTGGCTGAACGTGGAGAACGTGGTGAACCCTCCGAGGCCGCCGATGATGAGGAACTGTCGCTGCTCAGGACTGAAGACCCCGCGGTGCTCGACCAGCCCCATCAGGACGCCGATGAGCAGGCTGCCGAGCACGTTGACGGCAAGCGTGCCGAACGGGAACGAGGCTCCGGCAGCCCTCGCTATTGCGCCCGATAGCGCCCACCGAGCGACCGCACCAAGGAACCCGCCTGCTCCAACGTACACCCACGCCGGCATGGGCGGAGGTTACCGGAAGGTGCGGGTCATTGCTGCGCCTGAACCTGCGCCGGGCTGGGACTTTGCCGCGACTCGCGGATTGGTCGCCACTCTCGACCGGCACCACAGTTCGAGATCATGTACACATTGCTGTTCTCTGATGCGTTATCGGTTCCAGAGGTCCCACTGGTCGGTCGATGAGTACTCTACGACTTCGACCGCGCCGTTCAGTCGCAACACCACTGCCCGCAGGTTCCGATTACCGGCATACTCTGCGACCGAGTTCGCATTCAGGTCGGCGAAGACCGGAAGCATCTCGCCTCGGCCCCGCAACGCCTCGACATACCGTTCCGGATAGCCGCGACGCTGAAACTCCTCTGTCAGGAATAGAGGAACGAAGTGCATGGCGGCCTTATCAAAGGGCTTCTGCGGTGCAGCGACCTTGAAATAGCCCTTCTCGATGTGCCAGGGCTTGCTGCCGTATGCCGGCGAATAAAGCACCGCCAGCGACGGTGGAAGGCCGGCGTCGCTGTATGTGCGCCGCTCCTCCATCGGCTTGACGCCCCACTCCTGCCGATACAGCTGGAGCGCCTGGCCGATCCGCCGCAGCTTCGCAATCGAGGCTTCGTAGTCGTACCCTTGATTCTGATTCCGAAATGCCGTTATCCCCGCCGCTGCGACGGCGACCACGGTTCCGACGAGCAAAGCTCGCCAAGAGATGACTTTCAACGTTTTCATTTTCTTACCTCCTTAGTTGGGCAGCACCGATGAGGTGAGCACCGATGCTGCCATGCTTAATGGGTCAGGTGACATGTATAGTCAGTGTCGTCGCAGGGCTGACCCAGACCCGGCGCGCTACAGTTAGCATTCGACACCGACCCGCCGTCCCACGCCCACCACCATCCCGACTCGTCGCACTCCTGAGGCGGTATCGTTATCGGCACGCAACCGTAGCTGATGCAGCGGCCCGAGCAGCAGACACCATTGAGCCCCATCAGGCACTTCTTCTTGTTCTGAACGGCGCTCATACCACAGCCGGTGGGACAAGGCGAGCTGACCCAGCACTCGAACTGCGGCTCAGCCGTGGACCAAGCGACTAGGTTCGCGCAGACCAGGCTAAGTCCTGCGAGCGTTAGGAGCGCAGACAGAACGGCCTTCATTGCTCTATCAGCACCTCGTTCAGCTGCTGAGCATCGGTCCAGCCAAACGAGATGACCTCAACCGTGCCGTCGAGCCGTAGTACGATTGCCTCGAGCCGACCGGGGTCCTGCTTCGGGTTCATGTTCAGGTCGACAAGCACCGGCAGTGACTCGCCACGCCGCGCGAACACATCGGCGGGGATGTGCACCGTTCCCGGAATCTGCGGCGGAACGTACACTTGGTACAAGTGCGTACCCACGGAGCGGGAGAAGCCGTTCGGCTGCGCAACGCGAAAGATCTCGAACCCTTCATCTGGGCGATACGGGCTCGTGAGCAGGTTCAGCATGAAGGGGGGAAGGCCAGCGTCGCTGTATGTGCGCCGCTCCTCCACCGGCTTGACGCCCCACTCCTGCCGATACAGCTGGAGCGCCTGGCCGATCCGCCGAAGCTTCGCTATCGAAGCCTCATAGTCGTAGCCTTGATTCTGATTCCGAAACGCGGTGATCCCCGCAACGATGACGGCGAACACCGTCCCGACGAGCAACACTCGCCAAGAGATGACTTTCAACGTGTTCATTTTCTAACCTCCTTGTGGTGAAGGCGGTGCATCCGAACCCCGGGCACCGCCCCGCTATTAGGATTCCTACCTTCGGCTGATTCGAGCGCCAGGCGGCGGAACGCAGTTGTACTCCGTCAGATCGTCGCAATCGCACGTCGCGGGAGCCGGGCACACGACGTTCGTACTGCCGTTCACCGCGAAGACGGCGCAGCCGCCTACTCCACAATCGTCACCGTCGGGCTCCTCGCAGCGGTAGGGGTAGCAAAGTGCGACACAGCAGAGATCGTCCCGAGTAACGCACCAATACTTCTCGCTCCCGGCGATCATCTCGGGGCTGCACCCCAGTGGACACGGCTGGCTGTACCACTCAACGCGGCACGGCACAGTTTCACCAATCCGGAAACCCGACAGACCCGTCACGATGGCGACAGCGGCGAGGAACCAGCCGACCAGGTTCGACAAGAGTCGCATTGTGTGTGGCATGCATCACCTCCAGAGGATGTCGTGCTTGGACTGTCGCCGGTGGCGCACTACCTCGACCGAGCCGTCCAAGCGCAAGATCACATAGTTGATGCCACCCTCCGGCATCGCCACGAAGTCTGCGGCAGTCGAACCGTTTATGTCTACCAGAATCGGCAACCGCTCACCGCGAGCCGTCAGGAACTCGGCCATCGAGCCAAGCCGCTTCTCCCACTCGGCGTCCCAGTACGACTGCTGGAAGTGAGTTTCGAAGCGCGCGCTGAACTCGTTTGGCGACTCCACCGTGAACGTATCTCGTGGCACGTACCACGGGGCGTTCGGATCGGCGCTCAGTACCGTCAACTTCGGCGGAAGGCCGGCATCGGAAGCATGCATCCGCTCCTCCACCGGCTTGACGCCCCACTCCTGCCGATACAGCTGGAGCGCCTGGCCGATCCGCCGAAGCTTCGCAAACGAGGCTTCGTAGTCGTACCCTTGATTCTGATTCCGAAACGCGGTGATCCCCGCAACGATTACGGCGAACACCGTCCCGACGAGCAACACTCGCCAAGAGATGACTTTCAACGTGTTCATTTTCTAACCTCCTTAGATAGGTGTGCGGAAGCGCGTTTCCACGCGTCCCGCAACGGAGTCGTGTGGTCTTCCTGCTTCCAAACGAGGCGCCCCTGGGTGTCAACCAGATAGGCGCGGGGAAGGAAGCAGGCGTTCAATGACTTACCGACCCGGAACTCCGGATCGGCGAGGACGCGAACGCCCTCGTCGAGCCTGCTCCGAAGCCGCTTTGCCTTCTCCTCGCTTGCCACAAGGAGCGCAACTCGAGGCGACTTGGCGGCTACCGCCACGGCGACGTTCTCGCAAGGCGGGCACAGACAGGTGAAGAACACGCCTTCACTCCCCGTAACGCTGTCCCATGCCGAGCGCGGGCGACCCGTCGTCAGCTCGAAGACGTGGATCTCGTCGAGTGTCGCACCTACCGTTTTCGGCTCTGACGCGGGACGCGTGGGGGGGGGGGATGAGCAGCCCCAAACTGTCACCGCTGCCAGAGCGGCGACCGCCTGTCCAAATCCCAGCCATGCCCGTCTCATTACCAGCACAATACCTCCGGTCCGCACCCGGTGTCAAGGCATAATTTCTGCGGCGCTATTTCTGCGGCGCCAAAAGATGTGCCTCCGTAGGCTCTGACGAGGCAACCGCCCGGAAAGGTTCACAGGGGCGGGCGGCGAGAGGGAACCCTCGTCACACCGCCAGGGCGCGGAGGCGTCGAACCCGCTCCTCGATCGGCGGGTGGGTTGAGAACAGGCCGGCCAACCCGCCCGAGAGCGGCTGCGCGATGTACATATGTGCCGTCGCCGGCTGTGCCACCCGCGACTGAAGCGCCTTGGTCGCCGCGCCGAGCGTTGTCAGTGCGTCGGCAAGCGGCAGCGGGTCCCCCATCAGCTGCGCGCCGGTCGCGTCGGCGGCGTACTCCCGCGTTCGGCTCACCGCCATCTGGATGAGGATGGCGGCAAACGGGGCGACGATGACCGCCAGCAGCACGGCGAGCGGGTTCGGCCCGTCTTCGTCACGCCCTATCGGAACGAAGAACGCAAGGTATTGAAGGAACATGATCGCCTGCGAGACCGCCGCCACGATGCTCATCGTGAGCACGTCGCGGTTCTTGATGTGCGCCAACTCGTGCGCCAGGACGCCGATGACCTCGCGCTCGCTCATCGTCTCGAGCAACCCCCGCGTCACACACACGCTGCTCGCCCCCGGCCCTCGCCCGCAGGCGAACGCGTTGGGCTGCGGATCGGCGCTGACGTACAGAGGAGGAGTCGGAATGCCCGCGCGCGCGCTCAGCTCTTCGTTCGCCGCATGAAGCCACGGCGCGGCGGAGCGATCCAGCGGACGCGCCCGCGCCATCGAGAGCGCCAGGCGCTCGCTCTGCCAGTAGGAGAACCCGGTCAGCCCCAGAGAGAGCGCCAGCGCAATCAGCACGCCTCCCTGTCCGCCGATGAGGTATCCGACGAACAGGAACAGCGCGCCGAGCACGGTGAACAGGATGGCGGTCTTCAGATAGTTTCCCATCGTTCCTCTTGATTCAACACCGCCTGCGCGGTTGCGGGTTCCGAGGGTGCGCTCTACGCCTCGCTCGGTTCCAGCAGGCCGTAGCCTCCGCGCTTGCGATGGTAGAGGACGCAAACGGTGCCGGATTCAGAGTTCTGGAAGACGAAGAAGTCGTGCCCGACCAGTTCCATCTGCAGTATCGCCTCTTCGACGGTCATCGGCTTGGCGCTGAACCGCTTCCGCTCGACGACTGCGTCTTCGATGGCGGGCTGCTCCACCTCCGGCTCGGCTTCGAGCAAGGCGGGAGGCACCTCTTTGCTCCCCCTGCGGCGATGGGAGTCAATCAGTTTGGTCTTCAGGCGGCGAAGGCGCTTCTCAAGCTTGTCTGCGACTCGGTCTATGCAAGCGCGCAGCGAGGCGTCCTGTTCCTCACCTCGAATGGTGAACTCGTCGGCGAAGACGGTGACTTCGAGGCGATGCGCGCTCTTCTCGACGGAGTGCACCATCTCGACCTTATTCGCCTTGCTGAAGTAGCGGTCGAGGCGGCCGAGTTTCTTCGCCGCGTATTCTCTGTCCTTGTCGGGGACGTTCCCCTCTGCGTTCCGAATCAGAAGTTCCATAGGTTCGTCGTGCGCGGCGCTCGATCACCGGGGGAGCCATCGCTCCAGGGTCGCAATGGCGAACGCCGCGATCCCTTCGCCTCTACCGAGCGCCCCCAACCCCTCATGGGTGGTCGCCTTGACGCTGATTCTACTCGACTCGACTTCCAGAATGCTTGCCATACTATCACGCATTGCCGCGACGAAGGGTCCAACTTTCGGCGCCTCGGCGAGCAGCGTTACGTCGAGGTTGGCGACCTGAAACCCTTCGGCGCGCACGAGGTCCGCCGCGTGCCGCAGGAACCGGCTGCTGTTAGCGTCCTTCCACGCCGGGTCGGTGTTCGGGAAGTGCGATCCGATGTCTCCAAGCGCCGCCGCGCCCAGCAGCGCGTCCGTGGCGGCGTGCAGCACAACGTCGGCGTCTGAGTGGCCCTCCAGCCCTCTGTCAAACGGCACGACGATGCCGCCGAGAACCAGCGGTCGCCCCGGCACGAGCCGGTGGACATCGTAGCCGAGGCCCGTTCGATTCTCGACTCGCAGCAAGCCTTCAAGGTCGTGGAACGTGGTGATCTTGCGGTTCGTCATCTCGCCCTCGACGGCGCGGACGCTCTCTCCTTCCCGTTCGAGCGCGGACGCCTCGTCGGTCGCCTCGGGGTGGGCGCGCATGGCGGCGAGGAGCGCGTCTCGGTTCGCTGCTTGGGGCGTCTGGGCGTGGTAGAGGCTGCTCCTGTCGAGGGTCTCCTTCACCTCATCAGCGGAGCATCGCTTGATCGTGTCAGAGGCGGCAATCACCGGCACCACCGCGACCGCCTCCGCGGTGGCGTCGAGGACGCGCTGCAGCAGCGACGCGGTTGCGAACGGTCTCGCGGCGTCGTGAACGACCACGGTGTGCGCTCCGTCGGCAGCCTCGATGCCGTTTAGCGAACTGAGCGCCCTCGTCTCGCCGCCGGGAACGACTGTCGCGCCTGCGGCCTCCGCCTCGGCGCGGATGGCCTCGTCGTCGGTGACGACGACGATGTGGCGGACCTCGGGCGAGCGCGCGAGCAGGTCAAACGATCGCCTCCAGACCGGTCCACCGTCCGGTAGCGGGACAAGAAGTTTGCTCTTCCAGGGGAAGGCGGCCGGGCAGCTTTCCGCGAAGCGGCGTGACTCGCCCGCTGCGAGGAGAACGGCGGCCGTCATTCGCCCTTCTCGCCCACGAGCACCTCTTCGAGCGTTGCGAAGATCATGCGCCCCGCGGCCGACTGGTGAATCTGTGATACTCTGGCGCGCACGTTGGTGCCAACCAATTCGGCCGCCTGCTCGATGACGACCATCGTCCCGTCTTCGAGGAAGCCGACGCCCTGGCCGTGTTGGCTGCCCGTGCGATCGACCAGCACATCGAGGGTATCCCCGGGCAGGAACACCGGCCGAAGCGCGAGGGCGAGGTCGTTGACGTTGAGCACCTCGACGCCGTGCACCTGGGCAACTTTGTTCAGGTTGAAGTCGTTGGTGACGAGCTTTGCGCCTAGTGCTCGCGCCAGTCCGACCAGCCGCTCGTCCACGGAGCCGTCCTGTTGCGCGTAGTGGTCGTAGGTACCGATTTCGACCTCGTGGTCGGCGCGGAGAATCTTGAGCATATCGAGGCCCCGGCGCCCGCGCTGGCGCTTGTTGGGGTCCGCGCTGTCGGCGACGAGTTGGAGCTCGGCTATCACGAACTGGGGGATGTAGATCCTGCCGTCAAGGAAGCCTGCGCGGACGACGTCTCCGATCCGCCCATCAATGATGACATTCGTGTCGAAGACCTTGATATCCCCGCGCGTGCCCGTTCGACTGTTCCAGGGCAGGACCTCCTGCATACCTCGGAGCATGGCCGTGCTGATGCCAATGAGGAGGAACATGGCGAGAAAGCTCACGCTGAGATAGACCGGCCCGAACGCAAAGAAGAGCATGTGGAACGGTATGCTCACTGCCACGCCGACGAGCACACCGACCAGAATGGTGACCTTGTCGCCGGGCGTCATCGTCTCCCACCGTGACAACACGCGACTCGCCGACGTGACCAGCCACAGGGCGATCAGCGCCGTGATTACGCCTCCGAAGATGAACGTCGCCACACGCGGGACGGGACCGTAGAACGTCTCCGCCTGCTCGCCCGTAACTTCCAGGTACAGGCGGGCCATGCCGTGCGGCAGAAGCGAAGCGGCGACCCATCCGCCTCCCGCGCCGGCCAGCAGGAGCGTCAACACCGGAACAAAGTTGCGTTGCGACATGTCTGTGCGAAGCCTTTCCCCTGGGATTTGGACGGGCGAAACGGTGCATGGTGGCAGTCGTCCATTCCGAAACGCACTCCAGAATCCTCAGGCTCGGCCTATATCCTACCTCAGGGGTGCGGCTTGACAGAACGATGCCCGCGTCGGTACTCTGACGCGCCTTCCCCCGTCCCTCGAAACCCCGCATGGCAACCAAGACAGAGAAACTCGTCATCGTTGAGTCTCCGGCAAAGGCCAAGACCATCAGCCGATTCCTCGGCCCCGAGTACCGGGTCGAGGCGTCGGTCGGTCACGTGCGCGACCTGCCGGAGAACGCGTCGGAGGTGCCGGCGGAGATCAAGGACAAGCCATGGGGCAACCTCGCCGTTGACGTGGACAGCGACTTCACGCCGTACTACGTCATCCCCGCCTCCAAGAAGCAGCACGTCGCCCGGCTCCGCAAAGCGTTGAAGGAGTCGGACGAACTGCTCCTCGCAACGGACGAGGATCGCGAAGGCGAGAGCATCAGTTGGCACGTGCTCCAGGTCCTGAACCCGAAGAAGAGCGTGTCGGTGCAACGAATCGTGTTCCACGAGGTAACGAAAGAAGCGATTCAAGAGGCGCTGCGTAATCCTCGGGGCGTGGATGAGTCGCTGGTGCGGGCGCAGGAGACTCGACGCATCCTCGACCGTCTGTACGGCTACTCGCTCTCGCCGCTCTTGTGGAAAAAGGTGCGACGAAACCTGAGCGCCGGGCGCGTGCAAAGCGTCGCGGTGCGCCTGCTGGTGGAGAGAGAGCAGGAGCGCATGCGCTTCAAGAGCGCGGAGTACTGGGACATCGAGGCGAAACTTGCCACGAACGGCGACTCGTTCGATGCGCGCCTCGTGAAGGTGGACGACCTCACCGTCGCCACGGGCAAGAACTTCGACCCCGACACCGGCGAACTCAAGGATGCGTCGCAAGAGGTGCTCTGGTTGCGGGAAGCGGAGGCCACCCGCCTCGCCGAGGCATCCGCCGAGGCCAGACCCTGGACGGTAACCAGCCGCGTCACCAAGCCGGGCACCGAGTCTCCAGCGCCGCCTTTCATCACTTCAACGCTGCAGCAGGAGGCGAACCGCCGCCTGAGGTTCACGGCGCGGCACACGATGAGCATCGCCCAGCAACTTTACGAGGGCGTTGACCTCGATGGCGAGCGCGTAGGTCTCATCACCTACATGAGAACCGACAGCGTCGCACTTGCCGAGCGGGCGGTCAAGGAGATTCGAAGCGCCATCGAGAAGGAGTTCGGCAAGGAGTACCTGCCCGAAAATCCACGCCGCTACAAGACCAAGACGCGAAACGCCCAGGAGGCTCATGAGGCAATCCGTCCGACCGACATGAAACGGAAGCCCTCCGACGTCGCACGGTTCCTCACTAAAGACCAGGCAGCGCTGTATGAACTCATCTACAAGCGAACTCTCGCGTGCCAGATGGCGAACGCGCGGGTCGAACGCACGCGAGTGCGCGTCGAAGTGACGGCGGAAACCGGCGAGCGGCTGCAGTTCGCGGCTTCAGGCAAGACGACCCTGTTCCCCGGGTTCCTGAAGGCATACGGCTACGACGAGGACTCGCCCGGCAAGGGAAAGGAGACGCGGATTCCCAGCCTGGAAGAGGGGCAGGAGGTGCAGCCTCTCGAAGTGAAGCCGCTTGAGCACAAGACCGAGCCGCCCGCACGGTATACAGAGGCGAGCCTCGTGAAGAAACTGGAGGAGGAGGGCATCGGGCGACCGAGCACCTACGCCACCATCATCTCCACTCTCCTCGACAGGGACTACGCCTTCAAGCGAGAGAACGAATTGGTGCCGACGTTTACCGCCATGTGCGTCAACGACGTAATGCTGAGGTACTTCCCCACGCTCGTGGACCTGAAGTTCACCGCCAGGATGGAGGACGACCTCGACGACATCGCGAAGGGGGACAAGCAGATGGTCGCCGAGTTGCGGGAGTTCTACTACGGTACGGACGCTGAGCCGGGTTTGGAGCCTCGGCTGCGAGAGAAGACCCCGCTCGTCGAGCCACCCATGATTCCCATAGGCCCCGACCCAAGCACCGGAGAGGTCATCTACGCGCGCGTGGGGAAGTACGGCGAGTACCTCTCTCGCGGCGACGGCGAAGATGCGACGCGCGTCACCATTCCGCCCAACACCGCGCCCGCCGACCTCACGCCCGACCGCGCAGCCGCGCTGCTCGACGGCAAGGAGGTACCGGTTACGACAGACCCGGACTCGGGGCGCCCGGTATTCCTGAAGACGGGGCGGTACGGCGCCTACCTCGAGGTGCAGCCCGCCGAGGGGGACGAGAGCAAGCCGAAGCGGGCGTCTATTCCGAAGAACATCAAACCGGAGAGCCTGGACGAGGAGACCGCACTCAAGTTGCTCGCCCTGCCGAGGACCGTCGGCTCGCATCCCGACAGCGGCGAGCCGGTAGTAGCGAACGTGGGACCGTATGGACCGTATGTTCAGCACCAACGGGAGTTTCGCTCGCTCCCATCGTTCGACGCGCTGTTCACCGTTACGCTCGAGCAGGCGCTCGGCTTGCTCGCCCAGCCGAAGCAGGGTCGACGCCGGCAAACCGCGGAGGCTCTTCGGGAACTGGGCGAGGCGGAGGGCTGCGCAGGGCCAATCAAGGTGATGAGCGGGCGATATGGGCCGTATGTAACGGACGGCAAGACGAACGCCACCCTGCCCAAAGAGGTCAGCCCCGAGGAGGTAACCCTGGAGCAGGCGGCGGAACTGATTCGGAACAAGGCGGCGTCCAAGCCCACCCGCCGCCGCAAGCGCGCCTGACGGGCACCGCTTCTGGGTAGTCTGCGCGCTGAGGTTAGAAGAAAATGAGAATCACCAGGATCGTGAGTGTGTTTGTCGGTTTGCTGACTGTCTCCGCGTTCGCGGCGGCCCAGGCTGAAAACCCCGAGTTGCGCAAGCAAGTCGAGGCAATCTACGCGAAGTGGGATCGCCTGACGGAGAAGAAGGACCTGAAAGCGATGTGGGACATGCTCGACCCTTCCTTCGTCGGCGTTGACCTCGAAGGCAACAGCATGACCGCGGAAGAGGGCAAAGAGCACTTCGAGGCGATGCTCGCCCAGATGCACGACATCAAGGCGAAAACCAAGGTTGACCACGTGTACGGCGACAACAACGAGGTGGTCGCTTGGGTTACGCTGAACGTGACTTGGAAACAGAAGGTCGGCGACAAGATGGAGCAGATGAAGTTCACCGCCAAGTTCGCCGAAACCCTGAAGCGAACGAAGGACGGCTGGAAGTTCACGTACTCCCAGATGCTTCCGAACTAACCATGAGGGATTTCGTCAAAGTCCTGCTTGTCGGCGCTGCGGCGCTCCCCGCGGTGCTCGCGTTTGGCCAGACCGACGTGCCCACCTGAACCGGCTGACCCGGTGAGGGTCAGCTGCTCGGTTCGAGCACGCTAAGCAAGAAGTGGGTTATCGCGTACCGCTACGCGGACTTGGAGCAGAAGCGGCCGCGCTCGCGGCTGACGGTTGACTTCAACGTCAACTCGTCGCTGATGCTGGGGCTGGAGTACAACTCCCAAGTGGGCGAGATCGCGTTCAGGGGCACTTACGTCGCCGTCCGTGAAACCGAGGATGTGCCGCAAGTGCACTTTGGCACGTCGTCGGATCGCATCGGCACGCCGGAGGGTTACCAGCAGTACTCGGTGACGTTCGCCAAGGCGATTCCGGGGGCGCCGCTCTCACCTTACGTCTCGGTGACCTACTCAGAGTTCGATGAGCAACTCGTCTTCCCGTTCGGGTTGAACTATCAGCTCGACGACAACTGGAGCCTGCTCGGCATGCACGACGGTCGGAAGTCGCACCTGCTGCTCAACTATGGCGCGGAAGAGTATTACGTGCAGGTTGGGTGGATTTGGTTCGAGCGCGCCAGCGTGACGGTCGGCTTCGGGTTTTAGGCGGTCGCCCGGCTGGAGCATAATCGCCGCCAGATGGTTTCCCGAGAGCGGCGCTTAATCGAAGCGGTCTACCACTCGACGCACAAACTTGCCGCGACCACCAGCGTTGAAGAGACGCTTCACGAGGTGCTGCACCTGTGCGTCGAGGCGGTTGACGCATCCGGCGGCACGATCTACATCCATGACCCGGTGGCTAACCGCTTGCGCTTTCGGCACGTCCTGCCCGAGGATGTTGCCGAGAAGCTGCCGCTTCGGGACATTCCGGACGACTTCGGCATCGCAGGGGCAGTTTTCCAGAGCCGGAAGGCGATTATCGGGCCCGCGACGTCCTCGGGTGACCGCAGCGCTATCGAAGAGGCGACAGGCTTCGTGGTTGAGGAGGCGCTCACTGCGCCCCTCATGGTCGAGGGGATGGAGCCGTTGGGCGTCGTGCAGCTGCTCAACCGCAGGGACGCGGACTTCGACGAGAGCGACTTGCAGGTCATCGAAACCGTGAGCGCGGTCAGCGCCCTGGCCTACGTCAACTCCCTGCTCGCCGAGCAAGCGAGCCGAATGGCGAGCCTCGAGGCCATGGGCAAGGTGTCTCACGACATCGGCAACCTCGCGGCCAGCCTGCACTCCCACGTGCTGCTGCTGGCGCCCGCCATCGAAGAGATCGCACTCGGGGAAGAGACGGCAGCCTACGTCAAGGAGGGTTTCGCCTCGCTTGCGGAGTCCATAGATCGGATCGTCGGCTACAGCCGCCTTATCTCCGACCTGTCAGCGGGTCGCCCCCTTAGGCCCGACCTGAAACCGAGGCGCTTCTCCGACACGGTACGAGAGGCGGTTTCCTACCTCGAGCCGGAGGCGAGGCGGCGCGGAGTTACGCTCACCGTTACAGCAGACGTTGAAGAGCCGACCCTGCTCGACTCGCTCTACGTGTTCCGCATCGCCCAGAACCTCGTGGGCAATGCGCTCAAGGCGGTGCACGAGGCGAAAGGGCTCGGAGGTCACGTAACGGTTAGGACGTTCGCCCGCGACTGCATGCACATCCTCGAGGTTCAGGACGACGGCCCCGGCATTCCCGACGAGGTTAGGGAGCGAATCGTGCGCGGCATGGCGGTCTCCGGCTGGCGAAAGAGCGGCGGCTCCGGTTGGGGAACGAGGATCGTCACTGAACTGGCTGCCGCCCTGGGTGGACGCATCGAAGTGGATTCTGAGCTCGGCAAGGGAACGACCTTCCGCGTGGTGCTGCCGATGGTGCCGGTACCCGCGCAGCAGCAGCAGGAGGCGCGGACGTAGAATGAGGTCGGCGGCAGCGTTGCTATGAAGGTGGTTTTGTACTGGACGGGGTATGTCGTGTTCTGCCTGTTCGCGCTGGCGGTAGGCACGGTTACCGGCTACATCGGCTCGAATGAGTTGGCTCAAATCCTGCTCCGGGAGGCGCTTACGCCCGGCTCGCAGAACCCGCTCCCCGAGGACGAGTTGTACATCCTGCTCTTGGGCGCCGACGAACAGCGGATGCCAGGTGGCAAGGTCATCGAAGGAGCGCGGGGGAGGACGGACACCATACAACTCATCCGCTGCAACTTCGCTGACAACACGCTCGGCATGATGCAAATCCCTCGGGACACCGAGGTTGAAGTCCCACGGCACGGCAGGGGGAAGATTAACTCCGTGCATGTCTTCTACGGCCCTGAGGCGACCGCCCAAGTGGTCTCGCAACTGACGGGTATCCGCCCCGACAAGGTGATCGTCGTCAACTACGACACGATTCGCACCGTTGTGGACCTGTTGGGCGGGGTTGAGATTGACGTCCCCCGCAATATGAAGTACCGCGACAGGCGAGGGGACCTTGATATCGACCTTGAAAAGGGACGGCAGCTGCTCGACGGCGAGCAGGTGGTCGGCTTCCTCCGCTATCGCCATGACAGCGACTTCTTCCGGGGCGAGCGCCAGCAACTGTTCCTCGATGCGCTCAGGCGTCGCGTCGCACAGAAAAAACTGACTCTGGCCGACCTCGACCGGCTCTCGCGCCAAGTGAGCAAACTCGTTTCAGGCAACGTCACTCATGAGGAGGTGGTCTATCTCGGGCTCTGGGCGAAGTCCGTGCCCGCGGCCAACGTGAAGAGCGGCCGCCTGCCTGTTCGCGAAGGGCGCTCTACGAACCTCATTCCGATTCCCGACGAACTTGAAGAAGCGCTCATAGAGAGCGGCATGAAGGATCCGCCCCCCTCGGCAGGGTCGTCCATCCAGTCCGAATCCTCATCATGATGTGGCTCTTCTTCGCCGTGGAGGAAGAGGAGGATCGCGACGTCGAGCGCCGCAAGAACCCATACCTCTCCCAGAAGGGCTTCCGGTGGATGCTCCTCGGCTTCTCGCTCGCCGTCTTGGGCGCGCTGGCGTACATCAAGCTGGTTTGGGAGCCCGCACGTTGGCCGCTCCACATCAAAGGCGACCTGCGCGCCATCCATGCCGCCTTGTTCCTCTATGCAGAGCAGAACGACGATGGTTTGCCGATGGCGTACATCACGACCGCGGGAGACGTGCCCCTGGCGGACAGTCAAGGGCGCCCTGCGGTTTGGGCGAGCAACCTCGCGGACTACATCTCGTCGGTGGAGCACTTCACCAGCCCCGCCATCCCGAAGGAGTGGGGCACGCCGTTCGCTTACCGCGACCGCCAGACGGACGAGCTGAAGGGGGCGACCCTTTCGTACGGCATCCTGTCTTGGATGACCCTCCCGCCAACCCGAACGTACCTCCTTGAGGACACTCAGGTCATGGTAGCCGAGAGCATATCGAGCGGAAACGGCGGGTCATACAACCCGCGTCCTGTGCCGGGAGGGCTGCCCGACGGCTTCCTCATCGGCTACAACGACAGCAACTTCCAACCTACCGCCGAATCGAAGTTTGTGACCCGCCTTGCGCTGGTCGGAACCGGGAAGGACCCCACCGCCCTTCAGCCAGTGCATCCCGGCGGCGTGCTCGTGCTGTTCCCGGACGGGAGGGTGGCTTCCCTCCCCCCGGCCGAGGCAGAGATTCCGCGTGGTACACTGAAGAGCAGATGGCGGTAGTTCCGGGGACGGACGCGGCTTGGGGGGAAGCGATGCTCCGCGCAATGGCTGAAGCGTTGGGCAACCGCCACCACCCACCCAAAGACGGCGACCTGCAGCGGTATCGCAGGGAGTGCGCAACCCACGGGAAGCGGTTCCCCGACGAAATCGCCGACGGCGAAGCGGCAATCGAGATTGCAGGCAGAGGGTTCGTCGAAGGGATATGCCTCAACGAAGGAGCGGTGACTCGGTTCCTCCAAACCGACGAGCCTGCCCTGCTGCCGCCCGGAGCGGAGGTGCGCCTTCGGACTCCGAGCGGTGCCCTTCGATGCCTGGTTCTTCGGAACGAGCGCGACGCCCTGCTGCTCGCGAGGGCGCCGAACCGGTGCGAGCGTCGCCGCCATCCCCGCCACCCGGTCTCAGGCGTCGCGGTGGTTCGCATCGCCGGAACGGAGCGTGAGTGCTCGCTACGCGACATCAGCGAGGGCGGACTTTGCGCGGCGTCGGAGCACATCATCGAAGTCGGCGAGCCGATTGCGATGTTCTTGCGAGTCGCGGGGCTACAGGAGCTCGCCTTCGAGGCGGACGGCATCGTTGCAAACTGCCGCGCGGACGCCTCAGGCAGCGGCTACCAGCTCGGTGTCGCCTTCACCGACCTTCCGGACGACCTGCGCTCGGAACTCGCGCGGATGAACGTCCGCAGTAGCCTAAGTTGAGGCTTCCGGCGCGAGGGCTTCTGGCTGCAGGGGCGGCGGCTTGCGCCGTGCTCATTCTTCTGATAGCCGCGACAGGGTTGCTCCTCGCGCGCGAGTACGTCCCGACGGTAGACGCAGCCCATTCGAGCGCGAACGGGCTGAGGGGCGTGCTCGGCTACCTACGCGGCTTCCAGTACTGGGGCGGGAACGTCGCGCTGCTCGTGGCGGCGCTCACCGTGTTCGGAATGCTCTGGTACGGCTGGTGGAAACATGCTCGCGCCGTGTGGCTGCTGACGCTTGGGCTGTTCGTGGCTACGTTCCTTGCGCACGTTTCCGGTAAGCCTCTGCCGCTGTCACGCCATGACGCTCGGACCATGGTCGTAGAGGCGAAGACCGCTGGGCTGACGCCCGTTCTGGGCAGCGCGCTGCAGGACCGCTTGCTGACCGACGACCGGGTTGACGACCGAGCGCTCCGAAGCTGGTACGCGGCGCACCGCGTCTTCGGCGGGTTGATTGCCACGGCGCTCGCTCTTGGCGTGCTCATCTCGCTCTACCGGAGCGGCTTGCGCATGTCTGCGATGCCGACGGCTGCGCCGGTGGTCGTTGGGTTGATCGTGGCGTTCCTGGGTGCGCCGCCGGGCGACCCTGCACAGCCGGCGGACCTCCAAGGAGGCGCAGTTTCGCCGATGTGGTACGTCATCCCGCTGCACGCCCTGCTGCGGTGGAGCCAGTCGGTTTCACCGGGCTTGGGGTGGGTTGGCGTCGCCGTCGTGCCACTCGTGGGGATCGCCCTCTTGTTCGCCCTGCCGTGGCTGAGCCGCTATCCGTGGTGCCTGGCTGCCGCTCGCGGCGTCGCCCTGGTTGGCTCCCTCGCGGTCGTTGCGGCGTACGCTCAGTTTGGCGGCACGATGCAGAGCCCTTCGACGCGCGCCGTGCATGAGATGCCCGCGGGCGACACGGAGGCTGCGGAGGAGGGAGTGGATCAGGCGCTGGTCGAACGCGGCGCGAGGGTGTTCGACCGAGAGAACTGCCGCTCGTGCCACACCCTCGACGGCGACGGGGCGCGCGGTCCAGGCCCTGCGCTGGACGGCGTGGGCAAACGGCGCCGCGACCGCAGGCGGCTGATGCAGTTCCTTCGCGACCCCGGCTCGCAGGGGGCGACGCTGATGCCGTCCTACGACTCGCTCGCCGAGGAGGAATTGGCGGCGTTGGCGGAGTTTCTTCGGGCGCAGACGGGTTGAGTCGGGCGCCTTTTTTCGAGACTCGAAAACGGCGGAATCGTCAGCGGCATTCAGCCCGTCCGTACTATTGCCCACAGACTTGGAGCGCCCGGTTGTCCGACCGCAGGCGGGGCTCCGCTGTGCCAAACTAAGCATCTGAGACGACAATGGCGGTTGACTTCGTACACCTGCACAACCACAGCGAATACAGTCTCCTCGACGGCGCGCAGCGCATCGAGGCGATGGTGCAGAAGGCGAAGGCAAGCGGAATGTCCGCCCTCGCGCTAACCGATCACGGGGTCATGTACGGCGCGATGGAGTTCTACTTCGCTTGTCGCAACCACGGCATCAAGCCGATCCTCGGGATGGAGGCGTACGTTGCGCGGAGTGCGACGCAGATCCAGCGTGGCGACTTGTATCACCTCTTGCTGCTTGCCGAAACCCGCGAGGGCTACCAGAACCTGTGCCGCCTCGCCACCGAATCGGCGATGAACCAAGCCATGGGCAGGCCCGTTTTGGAGAAGCAGGTTCTTGCGGAGAACGCGCGCGGCCTCATCTCGACCACGACCTGCCTCTCCGGCGAGGTCTGCCGAGCCCTCGAGCACGGAGATTATCAGAGCGCGCTGAATACGGCAGCCGAGTATCGCGAGATCTTCGGGAGGGACAACTACTTCGTCGAACTGCAGGATCACGGATTGGACGTGCAGGGGCGCGTAAACAAGGACCTCTTGCGCATCGCGGACGAGTTGGGCCTGGCACTCATCTGCACCAACGACACGCACTACCTCGACCAGCAAGACGCGCAAGCGCACGATGTGCTCTTGTGCATTCAGACCGGCAAGCGCGTGGCCGATGAAGACCGCCTGAAGTTCGACACTCAAGAGTTCTATCTGAAGACGCCGGACGAGATGGCGGCGCTGTTCGCCGACGTGCCTGAGGCGGTAACGAACACCGCGCACCTCGCCAAGAGGATCGAGTTCGACCTCGCGCTCAACTCGGTCGAATTGCCCGACCCCGAGACTCCTGACGACGTTTCGGCAGACGAGTTCCTTCGCCACTTGGCTCTCGAGGGACTCAAGGAGCGTCTCGGAAGCCCGTCGGATGAGCACATGCAGCGGCTCGAATATGAACTCGGCGTCATCGCCCAAACAGGATTCGCCAAGTACTTCCTCGTCGTGCGCGAGTTCGCTCAGTTTGCTCGCAAGGAGCGAATCCGGTTCGGCCCTCGAGGCTCGGCTGCCGGCTCCCTGGTGAGTTACGCCGTAGGAATCACGGATATTGACCCTGTTACGTGGGGCCTGACGTTCGAGCGCTTCCTAAACCCGGAGCGCATCGCAATGCCGGACATTGACATGGATTTCGAGGACACGCGGCGCGACGAGGTCATCCGCTTCGCAAAGCAGCGCTTCGGCGAGGATCACGTCGCGCAAATCATCACCTTTGGCACGATGGGCGCGAGGCAGTCCTTGCGGGATGCGGCGCGCGCTCTCGGCATCAGGCAAGAGGTCGCCGACCGCCTCTGCCGCCTCATTTCCCACATGCCGGGCACAACCATCCAAGCCACGATCGAAGAGGTGGAGCAGTTCAGGGCCGAGTACGAATCAGACCAGGAAGCGCGCAAACTGATTGACACCGCGAAGAGCATCGAAGGAATCGCCAGGCACTCCGGAGTCCACGCCGCCGGCATCGTCATCAGCAAGGAACCGATTGCCGAACTTGTTCCCATCGGACGTGGAACGGACGGGCAACCGCTGACGCAGTATCCGATGGAGATCCTCGAGCAGATAGGGCTGCTCAAGATGGACATCCTGGGCCTGGCGAACCTCTCGGTCGTCTCACAGTGCCTGGAGACCATCGAACGAAACGGCAAGGGTCGCCTCGAAATCGAGAACATTCCCCTCGACGACCGCAAGACGTTCGAGATGCTCGCGCGCGGCGAAACGGCGGGCGTGTTCCAACTGGAAAGCCCGGGCATGACGCGTTGCGCGCAGCAACTGAAGCCCGACAACCTGAACGAAGTCGCCGCGATGGTCGCGCTCTTCCGTCCTGGCCCTATGGAGCACATCCCACGCTACATCGAAGGCAAGTTCGGGCGCGTGAAGCCGAAGTACCTCGACCCTCGCATGGAACCGATTCTCGAGGAGACGTACGGGGTCATCGTCTACCAGGACCAAGTGCTGCAGCTTGTTCGCGCGCTTGCGGGGTTCACGCTCGGAGAGGCCGATGTGCTCCGAAAGGCGATGGGCAAGAAGAAGAAGGAGTTGCTCGAGGAGTCGGAAGCAAAGTTCCTCGCCGGCGCAACCGCGAACGGCATGAGCGAGAAGGACGCGCGCAAAGTGTTCGAGCTTCTTCGCCCCTTCGCGGGCTACGCATTCAACAAGGCGCACGCGGTCTGCTACGGCTTGCTGGCGTACCAAACCGCGTACCTGAAAGCGAACTACCCGGTCGAGTACATGGCGGCAATCCTCTCCGCCTACCAGGCTCGGTCGGACAAGGTAGTCGGATACATCAACGAGTGCCGGCGAATGGGAATTGAGGTCATGCCGCCGGACATCAACCGCTCATCCCTTGCGTTCACCGTGGATGAGTCGAACGGAAAGCCGTGCATTCGGTTCGGGCTCGGCGCTACGAAGGGTTTGGGAGAGGCAGCGATTCACAACATCTTGGAGGCGCGCGAGGAAGGCGGCCCGTTCCGCCACCTCTTCGAGTTCGCCGAGCGTGTGCGCGCTTGCGGCGGACTGAACAAGACCGCGCTCGAGGCGCTCGTGAAGGCGGGCGCTCTCGACACACTCCACGACAGCCGCGCCGCAATGCTCGATAAAGTTGATGGCGCGATCTCCCACGCCGACCGAGTGGAGCGAGACAAAGCCTCCGGCCAGGAGTCGCTGTTCGGCGAACCCTCTTCGTCCGGCGCGAGCGAGTATCCAGACATCACATCCGACCGCGAGTTGACCCGCGCTGAAATCCGACAGATGGAGCGGGAGGTGTTGGGCTTGTGCCTCAGCGACCACCCGTTGCGAGGGATGGAGGAGGAGGTGCGCCGTCGTGCATCGCACCAGGCAATCGCGCTCGAAGAGGTGCGCGACGACGAGGCGGTCACGCTGGTCGGGGTTGTCGCGGGCAGGCGCGACATCACGACACGCGCCGGGTCGCCGATGGCAACGCTGACGCTCGAGGACCTCAGCGGACAAGCGACGATCGTTGTCTTCGAGAGGGTCCTCAACGAAGCCGGTTCGGCACTGTCGGAGGACAGCGTCATCGTTGTCAAAGGAAAGGTGCGTCATCGAGAGAACGGAGCCGAGGCGCGGGCGGAGGTCATCGCGCAGGAGATTCAACCTCTCGCGCCCGCTGAGCAGCCCCGCCTCTCTGAGTCGCCGGGACCCGGCTGCCTTCACATTGCGATTCACCGCGCATCACGGCAGCAGTTGGAGCTCGCGCTGGACCTCATCAGCCGCCATCCAGGGCCGTACTCGGTGCTGGTCGCAGTCGGCGCAAACGGTTCGCCGCGACGCTTCCGACTGGAGCAACGCGTGGCGGACGGCGAGTGGCTGCGCGACCTGCGAAGGGCGTTCGACCTCGGCTTCGTTCGACTGGAGCGGTCGGGGCAGGCCTCCTGGGTAGAATCGGCTCAGAATTCGGCCGCCGCCTCTCCTTAGGCGGCCCCGAGCCGAGAGCGTAAGGAGAGTCCGTTTGAGCACAAGCGAGAAACAGAAGCCTCAACCCCGTTCAGCGTCCACTTCCAACGACAAGCCGCACAAGGCGGATTTGGCGCAATCTGTAGAGGATTTGCGCTGGATGTTCCGCATTCGAGAGTTCGAAGACCAGTCCATGAAGGCGTTCCGCAACGGCCTGGCGGGCGGTTACTTGCATGTGTACACGGGGATGGAGGCGGTCGCAATCGGGTGGCTCGGGGAGAAGCGCTCGGACGACCCCGTCATCGCGGCTTATCGCGACCACGCTTACCCTCTCCTGCTCGGGTGCTCGCCCTATGAGGTGATGTGCGAGATCATGGGACGCCGTCCGGGCACCAGCAAGGGCAAGGGTGGCTCGATGCACCTCTACTGCCTGGAGCACGGCTTCTACGGCGGATGGGGGATCGTCGGCGGCCATGTGGCGATGGGCGCGGGCCTGGCGTTCGCAATCAAGTATCGCGAGGAGGACCGCGTCGCGCTTTGCTTCTACGGCGACGGAGCCGCGAACGCGGGCATCGTGTATGAAGCAATGAACATGGCTTCCCTTTGGGACCTGCCCGTTGTGTTCATCATCGAGAACAACCAGGTGGCGATGGGCACGCGCCTCGAGTATCACGCCGCCGAGACTGAATTGCACAAGCGGGCCGTCGGGTTCGGCATAGACCATGAGCGGATGGACGGCATGGACGTGCTGCAGGTGCGCAACGATGCGCGAAGAATCATTGACTACGCACGAACGAACCAGCGACCCTACCTCGTTGAGGTGATGACCTATCGCTTCGCCGGGCACGGCGCTGCCGACCACGACCAGAGTCTTTACCGCACGAAAGAGGAAGTGGAACAGGCGAGGAAGCGCGACCCGGTCGAGTTGCTATCCGACTACCTCATCGAGCATGGGGCCATCACGGAGAAAGAGATCGAAGCGATGCGACAGGAGGCTGCGGAAGAGATGGCAGAGGTGTATCGCGCGGCAGCCGACGCGCCGAAGCCGGGGCCGGACGAAGTTTATGACGATGTGTACAGCGACATGCAACCGGAGGAAGGGCACTAATGGCTGAACTCGCTTATCGCGACGCCCTTCGGCGCGCCCTGATCGAAGAGATGGAGCGGGATGAGAACGTGTTCCTCATCGGAGAGGACATCGGCCGTTACCAGGGCACGTTCCGAGTGACGGCGGGCCTCTATGAGAAGTACGGCGCGAAGCGCGTGATTGACACTCCGATCACCGAGCCGGGCATCGTTGGAATCTCCACGGGTGCGGCACTGATGGGGCTTCGCCCGGTGGTGGAGATGATGACGATGTCGTTCAGCATCCTCGCCCTCGACCAGATCATCAACCACACCGCTAAGGTGCGGTACATGAGCGGTGGGCAGTACACGGTTCCTATCGTCATCCGCGGCCCGGGCGGGGCGGCGAATCAACTCTCGGCGCAGCACAGCCACAGCATGGAGGGGTGGTACGCGCACGTGCCCGGTCTTAAGGTCGTCGCGCCGAGTACCCCCTCGGACGCCTACGGCATGCTGAAGACGGCGATTCGCGACGACAACCCGGTCATCTTCACCGAGAACCCCGGACTCTACGGCCTCAAGGAGGACGTGAAGGACGAGGAGTTCACAGTGCCCTTCGGCGAAGCGGTCGTTCGCCAAGAGGGGACGGACATTTCGCTCATCGGCTATTCGCGGATGGCGCGCGTGTGCCAAGAGGCTGCCGAGGTCCTTGAAAAGGAGGACGGCGTACACGCGGAGGTTGTTGACGTTCGGTCGCTTCTCCCGCTCGATGCAGACACGCTCTTCACCTCGGTCCGAAAGACGCACCGCGCGGTTGTCGTGTATGAGGATTGGCGCAGCGGCGGGTTCGGCGCTGAAATCTGCCAGAGGATTCAGGAGAACTGCTTCGATTCTTTGGACGCTCCGATCGGACGCATCGGCGGGTTGAACGTTCCGATGCCGTACGCGCGGAACCTGGAGTTGCTCTGCATACCGAACACGGAGGATGTCGTGAAGAAAGCGCGGCAGACCTTAGAGGGAAACCTCTGACCTTTGCCGGCGAGAAAAGCCTCAAGAGGCGGTAGAGAGATACCGACAATCACCTTGAGTCTCCCGGCACAACGTCGGGAAAATCCAAAAACCTAGGGAGGTTCAATTTGGCTAACTGGAACTACCCGAAGTCGGACAAGGCGTTCGATTCGTGGTTCAATTCGTTCAACTCCACCTTCAACAAGTACTGGAAGTCCTATGGCTGGACTGCCACTCAGAAGAAGTCGTGGAACAACACGTGGAAGAACTGGCACAGCTGGTACAGCAAGTGGTGGAAGGCCCACCAGGCTGAGCAGCAGGCGATGAAGAAGATGCACTACTATCGCCAGATCGCTGAGAAGCGGTTCAACGAGTGGTGGCCGAAGTTCTACCGGAACCCTCACAACTCCGGTCAGTTCTCGAAGTTCGGCGTGCCGAAGTGGAACGGAAGCATGTCGTCTCGCTCTCGCTCGTCCTCTCGCTCGCGCAACAGCAGCGGGCGTCGCGCGGCGTAGCGGAATCGAACGTCCAAAGTATCGAGCGCCCCTTCTGTCGAAGGGGCGCTCGTTCTTTTCTTAGGGATCGCTCGCGCCGTTAGGGCACAACCGTCCACATGACCTGGTCCATTCGACCGGTCCAGTTGGTCACGCTGACGCCGAGATCAATGAACACGATCCGCGCCTTCACTTCGCGATTGCTCGCAAGGATGAACCGATCTACGCCGGATGTGATCGTGACGGTAGTGGATTGGTCGTTGGTCGTCGAGTTGCGCGTGTCAACCGTCTCCCAAGCGCCGCTCCGGTAGTTGAACAACTGGAGCACCTGCCGCACCGGATTGTGCGAAACCCCACCATCGAACGTGAGCTTCAACTGCGACGGTGCAGCAAGCGGCGAGTGGCTGACGAACTGAACACCGACCCACGGGTCCCCGATTGCGGTCGGACGCCGGTTCTCCACGACGATGGCTTCGCTATCGTTGTGATGACTGCCGACGAGCCCGCCCGTCTTGAAGACGCCCTGCTCAACCGCGTAGGCCTTCGGGAAGAAGGTCTGAGGTTCACTCTGCGCCATCTGTACGGCGTTGAAGGCATCAAGGAAGCCCATGCCATAGTCGTTGTCGAACCCGGTCGCCCCTCGATCGATCGCGGCACGCATCACGATGTCCTTGATCTGTTCGGGGGTCAGGTTGGGGTTCGCCTCGATCATGAGCGCAACAGCGCCCGAAACGTGGGGCGTCGCCATCGAGGTTCCGCTGAGCGATCGATAGCCGGAGCAGAAGCTGTGCGACACAGTATTCGACCCCGGCGCTGAGACCGTCGGCTTAATCTTGCCCGGTGCGTAGGGCCAGTCGTTGTAGCCTGAGACGGTTTGCCACGTAACAGGACCGCGGCTCGAGAACGAAGCCAGGTTCATGTTGCAGTCGGTAGCGCCGACCGTTACAATCTCCGGCACGTCGCCTGGAGTGCGAACCGCGTCGAACGGCCGGCAGCAGGTGCCCTCGTTGCCCGCGGCGATGATGCCCTGCGTGCCCATCGCGATGGCATTGCGTGCGATGTTCCGCCAGGTGGTTCTCACCGGATTTCGGCTGTGGGGCCAACCGAGGCTCATGCTGTAGGCATGGGCATTCATGTTCGCGGCGTACTGCATGGCGCTCCACACGTCCATCTCGTCGCTGAATGTAACGCCCACCTTCAGGATCATCGCGGCGGCGTCCGGAGCCATGCCGCACTGTGTGCCTTGCGTTCCGTCGCCAACAACGCTACCCGCGACGTGGCTGCCGTGGCCGTTGGTGTCATTGGGGTTGTTGTTGTTAGCGTCGAAGTTCCAGCCGTTGATGTCGTCAACGAAACCGTTACCGTCGTCGTCAACTCCGTTGCCGGGGACTTCGCCCGGGTTCCGCCAAAGCTGGTTAACAAGGTCAGGGTGCGTGAGGCACGCGCCGGTGTCAATAACGGCGATGACCGCACCGCGACCGGTGATGCCCTGGTTCCACACCTGAGGGGCGCGCATCGCGTTGACGCCGCACTCGATCGCGGCCATGATGCCCGAGTCGTTCGGCAGCGTGTCCGGCAGATCGAACACGGGGACCTTCGGGTTGTAGTTCACCTCGGTGACGTCCGCGCGCTGCGCGACCGTGCGGATCACATCGGGCGTTGCGTCCACGGCAACGACGTTGACGATCCACAGGGTCCTGAGGCGCGAAGCGTTGCCCTTCGCCAGCTCTCCTTCCAAGTACGCGAGGATCTCGCGCTGATGGTCCTCGGCGAACGGCTTGAGCAGGTCTTTCACCGCCTGGTACCGGGCGAGGCGTGTCGGCTGCGCCTGAGCCTCGGCAATCTGCTCGTACGGGACCTGGTCCCTCATGATAATCGTCACGGGGATGTGGTCGGACGGTCCCGCCCCGGCCAGCACCCGCGGAAGGTCACCGCGGAGCTTGCCCCCCAAGTCCCCCTGCCCTGAGCCGCCAACCAGCAGGCTCGAGGCGAGCGCGCCGGCAAGCGGCGCGAACATCAACAAACGGATCGGTAAGTTCATCACATTCCTCCTTTCAAATTGCACCCCGGCGGCGACGCTCCTGCCCCGCCGCCGCCGAGGTTCAATCGTCAGTGTACACGATTTGAGAGCGAGACGCGTACGGGATTTGCTTCACTTTGACGGCTTTTGCGCGCCAGGGAAGTCCGAACTCCTATAAAGCATCGGGTAAAACGACCAGGTCGCCGCCAGTTCTCGCTGATCTGAGAAGTGGGGTGACAGTGGGTCCTCACTCACACCGGGCGGGGCGACAAACCGCCCACGCGGCGAGCCCCACATCTCAACGACCTGGATGTACGTCCCCCGCTCGTTATACAACACCGGCTTCATCCCGCTGAAATTGATCTTCGGGGCGGAATACCGCCAAAGGGTGACGTCCTCGCCGCGACTGCTCGCAAGGCGAGCGACCGCCTTCTCGAACGATGTCCAAACGACCTCGCTCCGAGTCCTGCCGTCGAGGTAGTCCACTTGGGTCACGCCGCGCAACGCGTTCCAAAGAAGCGTTGGCTGCAGGACGGCATGGAACAGATCCGGTGCAAGGAAGTTGCCCAACTTGGCAAGGAACAACTCCTCGCGCAGAGCCATGATCCATGCATCGTACACGACCGGTGCGACAGAGCCGTCCAGATAGTCGCCGCTCCACGCCCGAAGGTAGTCCAGCGCGCGGCCCGCCACACCGGTTGCGTTTCCGGCGCCCTGCGAAACGAGAAGGTCGGGCAGAAAGTAGGCGTGCTCCATTCGCTCGGTGGCGATCTTGCGCGCGAAGCTTTCGAGGTCCTGCGGCGTCACCTTGCCCGCCTTCTCCACGGCACGGACGAGCGTCTCGTTCCGGAAGATGCGCCCCCACGCCGGCGTGTCCAGGTTCGGCCACCAGGACACCGGCTTGTTGTTCCAGTTGACGATCCAGCCCTGCGAAGGATTGACCACGTAAGGCATCCGTTCCGGCGGCACGATGCCGGCCCAATCGTGTTCGGCGTCCATCGGCGCGGGCAGTCGCGGGTCAACGGCCTCGGAGCGTATGGGAACCCGACCGCAGAAGAACCAGCCGATGTCTCCCTGGCTAGTCGCGGCAAACAGGTTGAAGTTCGCATTGAACGTAAGCGCAACGCGGCGAACTTCCCCGATGTCCTTTGCGGCGGGCAGTCGCGCCATACCTGCCAGTCCCTCGATCTCCTTCAACCAGAGCGGAGACTTGCGCACGTAAGCTACGCCGGTGCTGACGCTCTTGAGGATGACCGGGCCAAAGTGCGTCATCTCTCGCGACGCTGTCACCGATTCGCCATCCTTCACGTTGAGCGTCCAATCCACCTTCTCAAACGCCCGCCAACCGCCATCGTGGGCGTATTCGTTCGGGTTGTCCGGGTTCAAGTGCACGAAGAACACATCGTCCGTGTCCGCGACCCCGCTTGTTAAGCCCCACGCCACGGTCGGCGAGTGGCCGATGAGGACGCCCGGTATCCCCGGCACATCCATACCTACCGCGACGTACTGCGGGCAGGAGATGCTCATCTGATGCGCGATGCTCGGCGTGCTGAAGCCCATTTGCGGGGCGGAGAGCAGCAGCGGCACACCGAGAGCGCTCTTCGACTTCGAAACGACGATGGCGTAACTTCCCCACTTGTGCGGGACACCGAGTTGCGCGGCGATCTCCCGCATCTCCGACTGCTCCTCGATACGAATTGCCGGAAGCAGTTCCAGCAGGTTGACTTTAGGCAGGAGTTGGAGGTGGGCGTCGGTCGTCTCCGGGCGTAGCGGCGGGAAGGGCGAGCGCCCCTGATGAGGGTCGTCGGCATCGTTGACGGTACAGATCGCCGCTCTGTCGTTCTGCCAAGCGAGGTCGTCCATCGCCTTGCGTGCATCCAGGCCCGGGCGCGATTGCAGGTAGGTGTACAAAGCGAGGTTCCGCAACTCTCCCGCGCCGAACCGCCCGAACCTGCGGACGAGTTGGACCCCAATGGCGAGTGAGTCGGTCGGAGTCCAGTCGCGCGGCTTCGCTTCGCCGTACTGCTTCGGGAGCTTGCCTGTGTCCGCCGCTTCAGCAATCCACCGGTTCACGCCGCGCGCGTACGCCTCGGTGATGGCCCGCGCGTCCTGCGGGAGCGCGGCGAACATTCCGTCATACTCCTCATCGGTGTAGCCGAACCGCAGCGCGTCTCGGTCGCTGGCGACTCCCGGCCTGCCGATGAGTTCGCTCAGTTGGCCCCGGGCGGACCGGCGGCTGAGGTCCATCTGGT
>JBFMFD010000003.1:0-34104 GCA_040752255.1 Armatimonadota bacterium | reverse complement strand
GGCTTTGCGCTCCCCCACCGGGGGATTGCCTTTTTCTGTTGGAAGCCGTCTGGCTCCTGCATGGGATTGTCGGCTCCACTTCCCGCGTTCTTTAGGGCTCAGTCGGCGGGTTTTCCCGGTCCGTGGAGGGGGGCTCCGTTCGCCGAGCGGCGCCCTGCACGGCTCTACCCGAGAAAAACAGGAGGGCGCCGGAGATTGCCCCGGTCACGAGGGCGGCGATGAGGCGCCTCCGGTCTACTTCAGCCATGTCCGAGGTGCCGACCCAGTGCCTTACTTCGCCGACGTGCAGGGCGGAGCCGATGGCGACCTCTGCGGCACGGAGGAGGGTGAACAGCGCGACCCCGACCACGACGAGGTGCAGGACAACGCCAGGGCTGAAGCCTGCGCCCAGGCTGCTCGCGGGCGTCGGCTTCACTACGGAGGCGAAGGATCGGGCACCGAACCAGAGCACGGCGGCCCCCAGGAAGTAGGCGGCTGGAGGCGTTACCCACAGCGCCACGGGCACGTCTCTCAGCGACAGCCCAAGGAGCCCGAGTGCCAGCACTTGCGATGTCACCCCGATTCCGAGGACGACCGCGACGAGCGCGGCTCCCCGGCAAAGGATTTCAGTCCAATCCCTCTTGTTCACGGTCCGGCCTCACGTGTATGATCCAAGTCCTCTCCCGCTGACGCGGAAACTTCCTCTTGGCGTGATTCTGGATTATGGCGGTTGCGCATGGGACCGTCGCTTTTGCGCAGGCGGTGGAGGGAGTAGTAGAGGACTGCACCCGAAAGCGCGGTGACCGCTACCGTGGCGATTAATGTTTCGCTCTCGTACGGGTCGCCTTGCCCGATTGAGGTGATGGTGCCTTGGATCGCGGGAATCACCAGCGCGACGACGAGGCTATATGCGTAGTTCAGGAGCATGTACAGGGAGACCCCCGCAAGTACCAGCAGGAGAGCACTCTCTCGCGTGAGCGGCGAGCTCGAGGAACTGGGTGCGGCTCCGTGACTGGTGGCGGATGCGAACGCGGGGGCGCCGAACCACAGAATCAGGGATGCGACGAAGTTGCCGATAGGGGAGACGAGCCAGGACGCTGGGATGGGCTCCTGCCCCCAAGCGAGCCAGTGCGCGAAGGCTCCCGTGCCCGCCTCGACGGCCAGGACAAGGAGGAGCAGCGCTGCCCCTCGACAGAACACCTCGACCCAATCCCGTTTGTTCATTCCCTTTGATAGAGGCTACCCTGGTATGCGCGGAACCGTTGCACGCCGGCGGGGTATACTTCGGCTTCCATCCCTGTGCGCGGGTGGTGGAATTGGTAGACACGCTACCTTGAGGTGGTAGTGCCCACAAGGCGTGAAGGTTCGAGTCCTTTCCCGCGCACCATCGGTTTTGCTTTCACTCCGAGAGGACCTGAGCCGCGCGCTCGTCGTCGCTCGTTCGAATGACGAGCAACGCGTTTGTCGCACCCACCGACGTTGCGTAGCAGTGGATGAGGCTGATGCCGGCGTCCGCGAGTTTTCGCAGCACCTCCGCTGCGAGGCCGGGCCGGTCCTCGCTCACGTACAGGACAGCGTCATGCACCTGCGCTCGGTAGCCTGCGTCCCGGAGCGCGGCTGACGCGCGGTCGGAGTCCTCCGGCACGAGGTGGATGAACGCCTTGCCGCCCCCGACCCCGTAGCCGACGAAGCAAGCGAGGTTGATTCTCTCCTTGGCGAGCGCCTCAAGAGCGCTTGCTCCCGCCCCCACCTCGTCGGGAATCTCGACGATGAACTCTTTGCCCTTCATGACTTGTGCCATCGTTTGGCCTCCTTTGACGTGAAGGTACCCGGAACGGCGGAGAATCGGTGGCGGGCGTCGGTAAAATGCCTCGGCGGAGGATGAATGAATGGCAGTTAGACTGACGTTTCATGGCCACGCCGCTTGGTCTATTGACGCCGACGGTGTGAAGATCCTGATGGATCCGTTCCTCTCGGGGAACCCGACGGCGGATGTCGGCCCGGATGACGTGGAGGCAGAGTACATCCTGATTACGCACGCCCACGGCGACCACATTGGGGACGCGGTCGCCATCGCCAAGCGGACCGGCGCAACCGTCGTGAGCAACTATGAGATCGCGAACTGGTTCGGCGAGCAAGGAGTGAACGCCCATCCGCTCCACTTGGGTGGCGGCAAGGAGTTCCCGTTCGGCAGAGTGGAGCTGACGATTGCGCACCACGGCTCATCGTTCCCCGATGGGCGCTATGGCGGCAACCCCGCCGGGATCATCCTGAAGACCGGCGGAAAGACAATCTACAACGCCGGCGACACCGCGCTCTTTTACGACATGAAGCTCATCGGCGAGATGCACAAGCCGGACCTGGCGCTGCTGCCGATCGGCGACAACTTCACGATGGGGCCGGAAGCGGCGCTCAAGGCTGTCGAACTCATCCGACCGAAGCGCGTCGTGCCGATGCACTACGACACGTTCGACCTGATCGCCCAGGACGTAGAAGAGTTCGCTCGCCGGTGTAGGGACGAAGTCGGCGCGGAGTGCGTCGTCCTCAGGCCCGGCGGCAGCATCGAAGTCTGAGCCACGGCGCGAACTTCTGTAGGGCGTCAGTGGCGTAGGGCATCATCGGCCCACTTGACCCGCCGCTACCTGAGGGGGACGGATGAGGATTTGTGCAATTCTTGCGGCTGTCGCAGGTGCCTTCGTGGTCGGTTGTGGCCAAGGCGCCACATCGCTGCTCGATGGGGGCGATTCGGAACAAGGGCGGGAGGTCACGCTTCGCTTTAAGCCTCCTCAGGGCTACTCGTGCACGTATCGCCTGATTGACGACTTCAAGATACCGAAGCTAGGGGATGACGTCGTTACGGGCAATCCAGGTGCGGAGCGCATGCTTTCACAGGAGCACCGTGTTACGACGGAGACCCTCATAGATTTTCGCGTGGTGTCGTCTTCACCGGAGAGCATCGCGGCGGTCGTTCACGTTCGCCGCGTCGGCGCTTCGGGTAGCGGTGTGTTCGAGGGTGCGGGCTCAGGCGCATATTGGGAGGACCGTGAACGCCAGCGCTTCTACAACGAGCTGTACGAACGACTCGATGTGGACGAGCAGATGGACGAGTTCGGTGAGTTCATCATCCCGTTTCCGCGCGAAGCGATGCGGATAGGTCGTCCGTTCAAAGCCCGGCAGGAGGCGTTCGGCCGGGAGTTCTCCCTCGAGTATGTGGCGGAGGCGATCGAGCAGGTGAAGGGGAAGGAGACGGTGCGGATCGCTCTGCGTGTCGTCAACGACGAGAATGAAGTCGTCTCGGTGATGCAGCGGGCCTGGTACGAGCTGGACACAGGCATACTTGTCAAAGGCGAGGTGCGGGTGAGTGTTGACCCATTCGATACCGGCGAGATGTCCAGTTGGAGAATCGTGGAGCGACTGTAGCGCGGCGTTTCGGGTATCCTTGGGCGGTAGCCGCGGCGATTGTGCCGCAACCGACCACGAAAAGGAGGTATGGCAATGGCTGAAATCGCAACACCCCAAGTGAAACTCGTGGAGGCGGTTCCTCTCGCGGACAAGGTGTTCTCGACGGAGAGCGTCGGCATCAGTCGGCGAACGCACGAGGAGCACTTTAAACTGTATCAGGGATACGCCAACAAGACGAACGAGATAAGGAAGCGACTCGCGGAACTGGACAAGGACCCGGCGAAGGCGAACCAGGTGTACAGCGAGATCCGCGCCCTGAAGGTGGACTACACGTTCGCCTACGCGGGCTTCATCAATCACACCGTCTACTTCGACATTCTCGGCGGAAACGGTGAGCCGTCCGGCGAAGCGCTCAAAATGATCGAGCGTGACTTCGGCTCATTCGAAGCGTTCCAGCAGGACCTGAAAGCCAGCGGCATCGGAGGTCGAGGCTGGGTGTGGCTCGCCTACGACCATCAAGAGAAGGGTCTGTTCAACTTTATCGGTGACGCGCAGAACACGTATCCGATGTGGAACTGCACCCCGATCCTCGCTCTGGACGTCTACGAGCACGCGTACTATCTCGACTTCGGAACCGCACGCGCGCAGTACATTGACGCGTTCCTCAAGGTGATTGACTGGGACGCGGTGAACCGTAGACTCGCAGCCTGCCAATAGGCGCAGGCGAAAAGAGAGAAGGAGCCTCAACCGGCGAACCGGTTGGGGCTCTGCCTGCGTTAGCCGACTGCAGCTACTCGCTCAGAGGCCGCCTCGCGTACCGCACGGCGAACGATGCGAACGCCGGCAACCAAATGACGTCGTTGAACAGCACTACCCATCCGAAGTCCCAGGGCAAGTCGCCTCTCAAGGCGTAGAACAAGAAACCTGCGACGCCAAGAACCTTACCCACCAATCCCGGCCAGACGACACCGGCGTACCGTATCGGCTCCTTCGCCAGCAGCCAATAGGCAAAGCCGTAAACGCCGATGACCATCGCGAGCACCTGGAGAAACGGAACGTCTATCCGACCTGAAATCCCCAACGCGCTGAGGCACTCTTCCGGCGCGATCAACGCGGCGAGGAACACGGCGAAGTTGTAACCGGCAGCCGCAAAGAACCAAGGGCGATACGACGTCGCTCCCTTACCCACCGCGAACTCCGAGGCTGGCGAGCAGATCCCGCACGCCCGAGACGAAGACACCTGCCGCGATGCAAGAGAGAATCCACGCAGGTATCCCGTGATACGACGCGCCGAATCCAGTCGGCGCCTGTGCCCACTGTATCATCTCAGGCACGAGGTAGGCGAGAAAGGCACCGTAGACGATACCCATGATCGCGTGAGTCGCCCTCTCGCCAGGCGGAAGCTTGCGCACCTTGTCCTCTTCGATGAAGTCCCAGAGAGTGATGACGATCTCGCCAAGCAACAGCGCTGCCAGGACCCACGCCCATGCTCCTTGCCATGTCACGAACCCAAGGGTGCCGATGATGACGGCGTACGCGAAGTCGCGCGCGGCGTGCAGTCGAAGTTCGAGAGTTGTGTGCTCGCCGTGAGGTAGCCGCAGTCGGTACTCGTGGTAGTAAACAGTGTCGAACGCGCCGAGCGTCGCTTGAACCAGCAAGAGCCAGATTGCTACTTCCATTTCATCCAGGCGGTATATGCGCAGAGGCGACCGCACCAGGGCGCGCCCACAGATACGTCCACCCGCCATCCCTCGCTGGTGGGTACGACTGTAGCTTTGCTGTCTGGCCGGACGCCCGGCGGGAGCGGAAGCCCGAACAACGATACGCCCACGCTCTCGAACACCAAGCCATCGCCCCGACGATGCACCCGATACGCGATGCGAGCCGCGCCGGCACGCTCAATCAGATAGCCGCCGACCTGCGCTTGTGCCGTTTGGACGCACTGCTCTCCAAAGGAGCGACGCCACTCGACGCCGGTTGGACCCGTCCGGACACGCAACACGACCGGCACAGCCTTCGATGGCGCGGGTAGGCCAAACGCGCGCGCCATCAGTGCCCCGACCGGTGTGCTTGCTCCGACGACTGTTGCGACGCCCTGAGCATCCAGCGGTGCGCCAAGTGAGGCTTGAACGTTCGGATGCAGAGCTTCGAACTCGGCACTCAGCAGGGAACGGTAAAGCTGGCTCGCCGCGTGGCAAGGCCCGGCGTGGGTGCCGTCTCTACTCCTCCGTCTCATGAAAGAGCATCTCCCGGGTTACCGGCTTCGGCGCGCTGTCGGGGGTGGCGAGGGACAGTGAGAGCGTAGCACCGCCCGTCTTGTTGAACCATGCAACGCGGAAGCGATGCGGTCCGCGAGCCAGCGCGATCGGGGCAGTAACGGTCTCCGCGACGTGCAAGCCGTCGTTGTCGATCACCAAAACATCGCCCACCCACAGCCTCGAGCCGTCGTCCGAGGTAAGCGAGAGGAGGTACACGTCGTCCCGCGGAATCATCAGCACGCCGTCGAACACCAGGGCGACGCGCTCCTCTTGCGCGAAGGCGCCAAGCTCGACCGTGGGCACGACGCTCGCCGACGCTGAGCGCAGCTGAGCGAAGTCGGGCAGGCGATCCCACTCACCGCGATACAGAGTAACGGCCAAGCCGGAGGAAAGCGCGCGCACGCTGTCGGGCGGGCGAGGCTGAACGCGCTGGAAGCGTCGCTCGGACACCGGCGAAACGAGTTTGCCGTTGTGAACGCCTACGGCTCGAACGATGGTGGTGTCGGTGATGGCGAAGGGTCGCGTGTAGAGCGGCGAGTTCTCATCCGGGGCGCTGCCGTCGGTGGTGTACCGCACCTGCAGACCCCTCGATGCCGAGATGCTCACCGAGAGCGGGTTGACGAAGAAGTCGGCAGCCGCCTCGATCGTGGGCGCATCGTAAACTACCGGCTCGCCGCGGACAGTGAGCTTGATCACGCTCACCGCCGCGTCCGGCTGTTGCGAGGGAAGCCGAATCGCGATGTCGCTACCGCTACGGAAGACCTCGAGCGGTTCGCCGCCGGCGAGCATCTTCGCGCCAAGCGGCTGATTGCCGATGCCCGGCACGCGCAGCATCCCCTGCGGCTGATTCCACTCGAGGAGGTGGAGGTACAGAATCGTGTCTTCGCCGCTGCGCCTCTGCGTGCACCGTCCCCAAGAGAGGTTCTTGAACGGGCTGGCGGCCGTGCCGTAGATTGCCTCGCCGTTGGCTCGCATCCATTCCCCGATATCGCGCAATCGTTCGAGGCTCTCCGGCGGGAACTCGCCCAGCGCGGTCGGTCCTATGTTCAAGAGGTAGTTCCCGCCCTTGCTGACGATGTCTACGAGGTTGCGAATCAATTGCGTAGACGACTTCCAATTCGAGTCTTGCTTGTTGTAGCCCCAGTGGTCGTTCATCGTCATGCAGGTCTCCCAGTCGGTGCCGGGGAGGCCCGTCGGCGGGATGTACTGCTCGGGTGTTCCGAAGTCACCGAAGTGCTCTCCCGTCGCTCCAACGCTTTCCATGCCCGAGCGGCTTGGCGAGACGCGGTTGTTCACGATGACGCGTGCTTGGAGGCTTCGGCACAGGCGATACAGTTCGGCGCCGTACTCTTGCGTCCACGTGCTCTCCCACTCACCGTCGAACCACATGACGCCGATGTCGCCGTACTTGGTGAGCAGTTCTGTGACTTGCCTCTTGAGGTAGTCGAAGTAGCGGTCGAAGTCGGCTCCTTCGGCTGGGCGATGGGAGGCCTCCCAGCCCCTCCGCGGCAGATAGTCGGGGTGGTGCCAATCCATGATGCTGTAGTACCAGCAGATCTTGATCCCGTGGCGGCGACAGGCGTCGGCGAGCTCCTTCATGATGTCGCGCTTGAATGGCGTCGCCATGATGTCGAAGTCCGTGTGCGCGGAATCGAAGAGGCAGAAGCCGTCGTGGTGTTTGGTCGTGATGACGATGTACTTCATCCCCGCGTCTTTTGCCGCGCGCACCCAGGCGTCGGCGTCGAAGTTCACCGGGTTGAACTGAGGAACGAAGCGTTCATAGACATCGAGCGGAATGCGGGCGGTCTCTCGAATCCACTCGGCGTGGTTGGTTTGCCCGCTCCACTCCCCGGCGGGGATGCTGTAGAGACCCCAATGGATGAACAGGCCGAACCGCGCCTCCCGCCACCAGGCGAGGCGATCAGCTGCGTCGGCGGTCATTCCCTGCGCGCCCATGCAAGCCATCATAGCCGCGAGAGTGGCTAGCATGGGTCGGTTATGGCACATCGCGCCACCGTGGTGGCGCGATGGTACCGGTGAGCAGCCACGCGGGCGCGGACCGCTCGGCTACCTCACTTCCTTAGCCACCTTCACCATACTGTCGTAGAACGCCACGCTTGCGCCCACTGGGTCGCTGAGCGGGGTGTTACCGAGGGCGGGGTCAACGCGCATTGCTGCGTTGGCATGGATACCCTTGCCGCGGCGCTCGTCCCGCTTCACGGTGTCACCGTCCACGACGATGTCGGCTGAGCCGTACGCCCAGTGGCCGAACCCGAGGGGGAAGGTGATGGTTCCTGGGCGCAGGCCCTGGAGGGTCTTTATCGTGCCGACCAGGGGTCGCTTCCAGCCATTACCGAAATCCCACTCGCCTTCGGGGTTGGAGGGGGAGATGAGCCGGACCTCCTCGCCATCCTGCAGCCCGAGACGATCCGCGTCCGCCTTGTTCATCAGGATGCTGCTATCCGGCATGAGGGCAAGCAGCCAATAGTTGGACGCAGTACGCGACTTCGTGTGGAAGATCTCCCGGTGCGTGATGAGTTTGAATGTGTAGCCATCCGCCTCGTCGTTGAGCTGATTGCCGAGTGAGTCAACATACGGCTCGAAGAAGCGGGCGATTCCGGCGAACTTCTGACCCGTGCGCGAGTTCTTCGTGTCGGCGACCTTCTCGCAGTACAGATTCAGTAGCTTCCCGTAAGGATTCGCAAGCTTGTCGCCCTTGTACATCTTCGCGGCGTCCTGGAAGCGTCCTCCACGGTTGAGGACGTAGACCACCTTGCGCCACCACTCGTCGCCACAGGCATCTCTCCAGACCTGCTCATCAAAGACGGTCTTCGGCAGGTGCGCCCGAGCGGCTCGGAACAGGTCCATCTCATCGTCCGAGGCGTCGGGGACCGCGTCGCCGGGCTTATCGCCCGCGGCGACGTTCGCAACCATCTTCAAGTAGATGTGTTCAGGCCTTGTGAAGTTGACGCCCTCGCCGAGTCCGCTCGGACCGAAGCCGGGCAGCCCCATCTCCTCGGCAATCGCGAGGAGCATGGATTCGAGAGACATGGGCATTTGCTCCCCGAAGACTTCCGTAGTGTCGGTCATCGGCGGGATCGCCGGCTGGCGAATCGGCTGGTTCTTCATGGGGAAGCTCGGATGGCTCCCTTGGAACTCCCATCGCTCAAGGTAGGTGAGGTCCGGGAAGATGTAGTCGGCGTACATGCTCGTCTCACCGACGACTATGTCACTACACACGAACAGGGGCAGCTTCTCCACATCGCTGAGGATCTCTATCAGTTTGTGGCCAGCGGGCAGGGCGTACACCGGCGAGCCCATGTAGAAGAACAGAACCTTGACCGGATAGGGGTATTGGTCCCCAATGCTGGGAATGATCTCCTGGTAGACGTCACTCGATAGCGGATAGAACGGCCGCTTCGATGGGTAGCCTTCCGAGAACAGCGTCGTGTCCTCGTACTTCACTCCGTGACGAATGATGGACAGGCCGAAAGAGGGGATCTTGCCGTCGCTCATGCTGGAGATCGGATACGGCTGACCCTCCTTCTTGCCGTTCGCCGAGTATGCGGAGGACTTGGAGAGGCCGCCCTGGTGGTCGTAGTTGCCCAGAAGGGCGGCTAACGAGTACCACGCCAGGACGTTGTAGAAGCCGTTCGTGTGCTGGGAGACGCCGCGGTGGATGTCGGGAACGGCTTTCCTACCGTGTTTGAGAATCTTCTCGCCGATCTCGAGGAGGTCCGACGCTTGCACACCTGCAATCTGCGCCCACTCCTCGATCGTCTTCTCGAAGGCGCTCTCCTTTAGCAGTTGCAGAGCGCTCTTGACTCTCTTGCCGGCGACGACGCCGTCCACGAACAGGTCGCCCTCGATCGGTGTTGTCTCATCGTTGGGGTCAACTGCCGTGGGCTTGCCGTTTACAAGGCAGGCGAACAGCGGGTAGTCGTACGCGTTGCCCTCGTCGTCCGTCCTTGGCTTCGGCCCCTCGAGGCCGACCTCGTCCGATCGAACCAGCTTGCCCGGTTTGCCCTTCTCGTCAATGTTCACAAGCCAAGTGGCGTTTGACCACGAGGGCTCGCCGTCTTGCGCTGCGGCGGCCTTGTTCGCGTTACTCAGGAATTGAGAGTTTTGACCCTCGTGCTCGAGGACGTACCGGATCAGGGCGAGCGCAATCGCGCCCTCGGTTCCGGGTCGGTTTGGCAGCCACTTCCATGCCTTGGCCGCGGTCTTGCTGAACCGCGGGTCTATGACAACATATTGGAGCCTCCCCGATGCGAGACCTTCAGTGATGCGGGCAGTCCGCCCAGGGGGGCCGTAGTTCGCCTCGAACGGCGACGAGCCGACGAAGAGGATGAACTCGGCTGAGCCGGTGTCGGCTTGCCAGTAGAACTTGTCGGACTTGGTCCACTTGACCGCGTGATCCTTGTCGTCATACTCCCATTGCTCGCTCATCGCCTTGCCTGTGAAGTAGAGGGAGCCTTGGCACACGGTCGTGTGCCCGTGCGCGTTAAACGAGCCGAAGGATTCGAGAGTGAACCGCTTGATGAAGTCACCTCTTCCGTCCTTCAGCCTGCCCCATGCGAACGCGAACTGGTTGTTCTTGATTCCGAAGTCCGGTCGGTCTGGGTCTATGAGAAGGTGAAGGTACTCCTTGTTCTTCTCTTTGAACTCGTCCACGGCGCGCCTGACGTCGGATTCCGGTCCCTTCTCCTTCCGAATGCCCTTGATTACCTTCGTCAGGGCCTTAATCTCGCTTTCGAGGTGCTTTGAGACCTTGGCGTCAGTAACTGCGCGTATCGCTCGAAGGCCGTCCACGGGGCGATTCTCCTCGCCGGGCACGTGGGCGAACAGTTTGCCCCCTTCGACGATTTCTCGGACCGCCTGTCGGAAGTCAATGGTCACCCACTTGTTCTCGCCGCGCTTGCCGGCGCGTTTGAGCACTTTGACGAGACGGTACGGGTCGTAGGCGGTCTGCAACCCCGCGTGGCCCTTCGGGCAGATGCCCCCGTCAATGTCGCCGGTGTCGAAGGGCGAGGTGGAGTACGCCATGTGGGGGACCATCGTGTGCGGGGCGAGCGGATTGCCGTCAATCTTGACCGCAACGCCTTCCCAGGTCTTCACCTTGATGCCACAGCCGGTGTTGCATTGGAGGCAAGAGGTGAGGATCTGATGTTCCGGCCGATTCAAGACGTAGTCCTCCCCGACCGCGAAGTCTCGCACGCGGTTGGCGCGGCTGCAGCCGCCGAGGAACGCTGAGCCGAGCCCAGCACCCAGGAGAGACCCCGTGAGCAGGTCGCGACGGCTAATACCACCGCCCTCGCGCTCGGCGTCGTTTAGGTTAGTGTTGTCGTGGTTCATTGCTTTCTCCAAACTGTGACGAATTGAGAACTGGAAGCAGACGGCAACCGACGTAGAAGAGTGCGATGCCGGCTGCCAGAACGAAGAAGACGACCTGCCACTCGAACCATGTGGGCAAGTACTCGAACACGAGCCGCTTGTCATAGTAGGCTTCTTCGAGGCCCTTGAGCTGAGGTTCGACGAGGGCGGGAATGACAATGTTGAGGCGAACCGCCATGAACGCGCCGGCCACCAGAAGGCCGCCAATCCCGAGGGCGAAGGAGCTACGGCGGTGTCGAGCAAGGATCCCAATCGGGATTAGGCTGCCGATGAGGATGTGAAAGACCCAGAAGACGTACCAATACGGTCCCCAGAGCACTCGGCTCATCATAGCGTTCTGATGTCCAATTCCGTACCACATCGCCACGGAGAACTCCGCCCACTCGAGCATGAGGTCAAAGAGCAATACCGCCAAGACCAGCGAGGCCAGTGAACCGATCGCACTTTGCAACGCTTCGTCTCTCTCGGGCCACAAGAAGGCGATTGCCGCGAGCAAGAGCGCTCCGCCGGAGACGACGGCTCCCGTGAGGAAGAAGATTGGGTAGAGAGCCGTGTGCCAATATGGCTGCGCGACGACGGTCGCAAACAGCGCACCAACGCCCCCGCTGAACGTGACGACGAGGGGTATGCCGAGAGCGGCAAGGAGCCGCAGTTTTCGCTTGTCGGCGTCGAGCTGTTCAGGAGCGGCGTCGGTGCGTCCAGCAAGAAGGAACCTTGCGACCCGCCCGCGGACACCAGCGTCCCTCGAGTGCTCCACGAGCCGAGGACGTAGGGCAAGTCGCAGTTGCGCGAGGACGAGAACCGTGTAGGCCGCATAGAGCCACACCATCCACGCCATCATTGAGCTGAAGTTCGGCCTGAAGAAGATGTAGTAGAACCTCCCCATGTGTCCGAGGTCTACCAAGATGGCAATCAGCGCAAGCATCATGGTAATCGCCGCGACAAAGAGCCCGAGTGGCGCGAACCTCTCGAACCGGCGGAGTTTGCCGACGTAGACAAGTGAAGTCAGCAAGTACGCCCCTGCGGAGATGCCCGCGAAGTAGATGTACGTGGCCACCCAAAGTCCCCAAGTCACGTACGACCCATAGGCGGCCGGTTGGTGTCCGGAGACAAATCGCAACCACAGACCCTGCGCTCCGATGAGGACGAGCAGGAGCCAGACGGCGATTAGAGCCTTCGATCCGATTCGTTGATGAGTTGCTGCATTCGTTGCCATCACGTTCTCCTTCCAATTCAGGTCAAGTAGTAGACACGTGGGTCCGTGCCAAGCTCCTCCTTCAGGCGCATGACGTTGGGGTTCGCTATGAGCTCTGAAACCAAGCTGTCCGGGTCGTTTGCGTCGCCGAAGTACGTCGCACGCCCGATGCACGTGGTCGCGCACATCGGCAGCTGTCCCACTTCCACACGGTGAAGGCAGAAGTGGCACTTCCGCGCGTTTCCGACCGGCGACTGTTCGTTTCGTCGGTATCGCGACTTGCCGTACTCAAAGGTTGGCGCTTCTTCGTAGGGAGCACGGCTCGGAGTGCCATCGCTGAAGAACTCACCGAAGTCGAACGTTCGAGCGTTGTACGGGCATGCGGTAATGCAATACCGACAGCCGATGCACTTGTCGTAGTCGATGATGATTACGCCGTCGGGCCGTTTCCACGTCGCATTGACGGGGCACACCGGTACGCACGGCGGGTTCTGGCACTGCATGCACGGTCGCGGTGTAAAGCGTCGCCCAACGTTTGGATACGTCCCGAACTCTTCCTCGATGACGGGGCGATACACCACACCAGGCGGCAACTTGTTCTCAGCCACGCATCCTATCGTGCAGGCATGGCAGCCAACGCACTTGCGGAGGTCAATCACCATCACCCACTTGCGCTCGGCAACGGGCTTCTGGAGCGCCCTCTTGAGTTCGTGCTGCATGCGCAGAAGAACGTCCGCGTCCGCAGGTGGCGGCTCACCGACGCTTGGCGCAGAGGGCGCACCGGCGGCCGGAAGCCGCATGAGGCTCGCCGCCGAGCCGACTGCAAACGCAGCCGCCGAGGAAGCGAGACGGGACAGAAGGCGACGCCTACTCAAGGCCCACTCGGCTTCCGATGCCGTACGGTCCACGCCTACTTGCTTCGGCGTTTGAGGAATCTCGCCATGTGGGCGATGCTCTTGCGTTTCAGCATCGCCAGCTCCCGCTCCCGCTGCTTGCTCCAAAACTCGTGACAAGGGCAGTTGCGATTCGGAGAGCATGGCTCTGTGCCGAGCATGCACCGCATCGCTACCACTGGGTCGTCCATCAGCACGGCGACTTCGTAGAAGCTCAGCTTCTCCGCCCCCGGGGCCAATTGGACTCCGCCGCGTGTACCGCGCTTGGTCCGAACGATGCCCTTGCGGGCGAGAAGATGCATGATCTTCGCGAGGTAGCTCGGTGGGATTCCGGTCGCCTTCGCCACATTCCGGATCAGTACCGGCGTTGACTGTGTCGCCAGAAACCCCAGCGCTTGAATCGCATACCCGGTTGTCTGTGCCAGCATTCACGTGCTCCATCTAAGTGTCTCCTGATGACCTCAAGGTCATCAAGTCAGATGATGCGCTGGTTTCTTGGCGCGCGCTATGACGCCGGTCATATTTGCCGCAAGTGGAGCGAGCCGGGTGGCACGGACAGGTTCAGCCCACGCTCTCAACGGCCGAACAGATTCACTCGAATCTGTCCGTGAACTGGCGAACCTGCTGTTCGTCCGAGCGAGCCGGGTGGCACGGATAGATTCACCCCACGCTCTCAACGGCCGAAAAGATTCACTCGAATCTGTCCGTGAATGGGCAAACCTGCTGCTCGCCCGAGCGAGCCGGGTGGCGCGGACAGGTTCGCCCTAGGCTCTCAACGGCCGAACAGATTCACTCGAATCTGTCCGTGAATGGGCGAACTGCTGTTCGTCCCGGCGCGTGCCACGCGTCCCTGATGGTTGACCTCTACCGGATCAACGCAGCGGCGACCGAGTCGCACGCCTGCGCCGCCTTGTCGCCGCCCTGGTTCGTTACGACCACGACTGCGAAGCCGCGCTCGGGCGCGAGCCAGGCGACGGCGTAGTTGAGCGTGTTGCTGCCGGCGTGAGTCAGCGCCTTGCCGCCTGCCCAGTCGCGCTCGACCACGCCCCACCCCAACGCGTACGATTCACCGCCAGGCGGGCTGTGCAAGCGGCGAAGTGTCTCCGGCTTCACCAAGTCGCTGAAGCCCAGATGAACGCGCAGGAACTTGGCGTAGTCCTCAAGCGAGGCGTGCACCGTTCCCGCAGGGCCCAGCACCGGCGGGTTGTCCGCGAGCCGGCTCGGCGGCAACGCTTGACCGCCTGCGGTGTGAGGCCAAGGCTCGATCATCGGGCCGAAGCCTGCGCTCTTCATGCCGAGCGGCTCGAAGATGTGGGTTCGCATCAAATCCTCCCACGACGCGCCGACTTTCTTTTCTATGAGCGCCCCGGCGAGAATGTATCCCATGTTCGAGTAAACGGTTTGCGTTCCGGGCTTGACGTGCGGGTCCTGGGCGAGCGCCCGCTTGGCGTACTCCGCCCTGCCCTCACGCGGCGTGCCGGGGAGGTTGTGCACGCCAAGCAGCGTCATCCCCTTCGGCGCGGTGCCTTCGGGCGGCGGGAAGCCACCTCGATGGCTCAGCAGCATCTCGATCGTGACGTTCCGATACTCCTCGCGCGCATCGGGGAAGACCTCGCCAATCGTGGTTTCCCACCGCAACACCCCTTTCTCGATGAGAACGGCGGCGAGCGTGGCGGTCATCGCCTTTGTGTTCGACCCGAGGTGCCATCGGTCGCTCTTCTGCGCGCGCTCCTCGCCGCCGCGTTTGCGATAGCCGGCGACGAAGACCTCCACCTTGTCCTTCGTGATCAAGGCGGCTCCCATCGCAGGGAGGTCGTGCTTGGTGCGAACGGACTCCAGAGTCTCGGGCATCGCTTCATCCTGGTTACCGGGCGCGACGAGACACGCCGAGACAAGCACCGCCGCCCCCATCCAACAGATCCGCCGAACTACAGCCGTCATCACCGGGCCGGAAGGATACTCGAGAATCCGCCGAGCGAGGCCCCGATCTCGTCGGTTCCGTGGCAGAATGGGGTACGCGTCTCCGGACGCGAGAGGAGGAAGAGAATGCGATACCTCGCAACACTAGCAGGGTTGGTCCTCACGGCGGCGCAGGGGGTTGCGATCGCAAGGTGGAACGGTGACCCGCTTCAGAACAACAACCCGCCCGCGCGGAACGTCGAGATGCCGGAGGGAATCCGAAACTCGGTCGTACGCGTCCGGACGAGTTACGCCGTTCAAGGCGTAGAGACGCTCACTCTCGGCAGCGGAGTTGTACTTCGCGCGATGCGCGACGAGGGCGCGGACACCGGCTGGCTCTGCGTACTGACCAGCGCGCACGAGACGCTGTTCCCCGACGGTGTGTTCCTAAGGCGTCACGCGATCGGTTTCGGCAACGGCGGCGAGAGGGACTTTCCGCTGTTCTCTAGACAGAACCGCTTCTTTCCCTTCCCGCGGCAAGGGAATGAGAACCGCGTGGACCTTGCGATCCTCGGCATCCGAGTGACGGATTGGAACACCCAGGTGCCCCGCGTGCTCACCCCGCCGACGATTGCCGGTGAGATGCGGGGAGACGTGGTGCACGCAGCCTACGGCGCGACGGGCCGCGTTGACGTGGAGAACCGCGAGTACATCATCACACGCGACCCGTTCGGCACCTTCCGAAGCGGGACGAACATCGTTGACAGCGTGGTGGACCACACAACGGGCATCCACCAGCGCACCGGCGAGCGCTTCTCATACCGCGCCCTCCAAAGCGACATGGACTTTCGGCTGGACGGCAAGGGGAGGCCGATTGCGGCGGATTCGCACTCTCTGAACGGCGACTCGGGCGGGCCTACGTTCCAGGTGCAGGACAGGCAGTGGCGTTTGGTCGGCATCATGGGCGAGAGCGAGCAGACCGCACGGGGCACGATCATAGAAGGCGCGGACATGTGGGACGTGCGCGTCGCGACCTATGAGGAGTGGATCACGGCGACGTGCAACGCGGTTCCCGAGCCGGGAACGCTCGTTGTGCTCGTCGGCGGAGTCGGCGCCCTGCTGTTCCGCCGCGGTAGCCGGGCGCGCTGAAGCTTCTCAGTTGTCGGTCGTCCGGTGCCCGAGGAGGTGCCGAACCGAGTACGCCTGGCCGCAATGATACGCGACGTGGAAAACGCGGTACCGCAGTGTCTGGAGCCACGTAAGGTCGCTTCTCCACGGAACGACCTCGTCGAACTCTTTGACTTGCGCGACGCCCTCCTTCGCCGCCTCGTGGATGCGCTTGAGTTCATGCAGCACCTGCTGCACCGTCAGGTCGAGACGGACGGGGTTGTCGGCGTGGTCGTCGTAGTAGTTGAACCGCTTGTCTACGAGAGGGCTGTGCACGTTTCCGCCTTGCGCCATGTCGGCTTCGTGCAGGGCGACGTGCCCGGCGAGCTCTCCGACGCTGAGCAGCTTAGGGTGAGGACGCTTCCAGAGGTCGTCGTCGGACAGCCCCTCGAAGGCGAGCGTGAATTCCCAATGCGCCTCGTCCCAGGCCTCGATGAGTGCCGCGATACCGTCCATGGGAGCGGATGATGGCACGGGCGGGGGGTTGGCGTCGGCGCCGCAGGCGGGCTGGGGTAACCTGCTTGCATGCCAAGTCGGTCAAGGAGGACAGGCGCGAAGGAAGCCAGCGCTGACAAGGGAAGGAAGCTGGGCCGGGTACGCGAAAACTACCGCCTCTTCGACGAGGAAGAAGTCGGGATAGATAAGGGCCTTCCCAACGAAGGAAACGGTGCCGCAAATCGGGGCTCAAAACGAAATGGCCACTCCGCGGACGGGGTCACGGGGACCGCGTACAGCCCCGTCTACGACGGCGAGCCCTTCACCGCCTTCCACACCGTTACCGCCGACACTCGTCTGGAAGAGCTAAATCTGAACTGGCGGGAACAAGACCTACCTGAGCGCGAGCGAACGAAGCACGTTCACAGACTCCATCCGTACTTGGGCAAGTTCATTCCCCAACTCGTTGAGATTTTCTTGAGAAAGTACTTCGCCCCGGGCATGACCGTCGCCGACCCGTTTGCCGGCTCGGGCACGACGCTCGTTCAGGCGAACGAGCTCGGCATTCACTCGGTCGGTTACGACATCTCCGCGTTCAACGTGTTGTTGATGCGGGCAAAGACGGCACGGTGCGACCCCTTCGTGCTCAAGCAAGAGGTGCAGGACGCAATTGCTCGGACGATGGCTCTGCTTGGTGACGGCGCAGCACTCTCCCTGTTTGACGAAGCAGTTTCCCAAATGCCCGACGAAGACAGCGAGTTCTTGCACACTTGGTACGCTCCAAAGGCGCTTAGGCAGCTGCTCGCATTTCGGCACGTCATATCGAGCCAACGGTACGCTTGCGCGGACGTTCTGAAGATCATCCTATCACGCTCGGCTCGGTCAGCCCGATTGACAACCCACTTCGACCTCGACTTTCCGAAGCGACCGGTAACCGAACCGTACCACTGCTATAAGCACAGGAGGATCTGCGAGCCGACCGACGATGCGATGAAGTTCTTGATCAGGTATGCGCAGGACACCGTTCGGCGCGTCTCGGAGTTTCAATCCTTGCGGACCGATGCGGCAGTGAAGATAGTGCATGGAGACAGCCGCCGGTGTCGGATCCCGGAAGTGAGCGGCGTCTTTACAAGTCCACCATACGTTGGCCTGATTGACTACCATGAGCAACATGCATACGCCTACCACCTATTCGGGCTGAAGGACCGCCGGGGGGAAGAGATCGGAGCCGCCGCTGCGGGGGCGAGCGCCTCCGCTCGGTCGAAGTATGTCGTTGACATTGCCAAGGTGTTCGCCCGCTTCTTAGATCGCATGCCCAAGGGTGGGCCGCTGATCGTCGTTGCGGGTGACAAGCACAACCTGTACCCAGAGATCGCCAAGATGCTGGACGTCGAGGTGGCGGGCGTTATTGAGCGACATGTGAATCGGCGCACCGGCCGCCGAAGCACGCCGTTCTACGAATCCGTATTCGTGTGGCGAAAGAGGTAGCGGCGTGTCGAAGCGGGACGAGATAAAGCGGGCGATTCAAAGCGTGGTTCGCGCGATGATGGACGGTGTCTTGGACAAGGTGATGAACAAAGACCCGTTCCTGGTAGACAAACACCGCGCCGAGAAGCCTATCTATGCGGCGTTGGTACCGGACGAGATCTTCAAAGGGTCCCACTTCGAGCGTCGTTTCGTGACGCCCTTCGGGAAGGTGTGGGAACGGATTGCGGCTGCGGTCGCGGCGCAAGCGATGGGGAACGCGGAGATCGGCCATCGGATCACCGGCAACGTGCGCACGGAGAGAATGAGACGGATTCAGGAGACCCTGAACCGCCTCGAGCATGGTCGGCAGGGAGAGAGCGGTGACAGGATTCGACCCGATTGGGAGGAGGAGTTGGCCTACGTGCTTGGCGGGGGCGGTGAGCCGATTCCGACCGAGGTCATCTCGGACGTGTTCGCCTGGACGGATGACGGCTCGCGGAAGCTCGCCTTTGAGATAAAGGCTCCGCTTCCAAACAGCGATCAGACGAAGGTTAGCAAAGAGAAGATTCTGAAACTGTACGCAATGGAACCGCCACAAGTTACGGCGGCGTACTACGCGCTGCCGTACAACCCTTACGGGCGTGAGCGAGCTACCTACGCGTGGAGTATGCCTGGGCGCTGGTTCGACATGCTGACGGATCCGGTTGTACTGATCGGACATGAGCTGTGGGACACCTTGGGCGGTGAAGGAACTTACGACGCGTTCATCGAGGCAGTGAACGAGCTGGGCGAGGGGTATCGCGAGCGGATCTATCGGGAGTACTTGGGTATCGAGCCGCCAGAGCCGCCCGAGGGACCCTTTGAAATCAAGGAAGGCGACCCTCGCTACGGGTCATAGCGACCCCTGGATCACGATCGGAGTCTGTACGCGTGCGTCTTCCAATGCATCTTTCACGCGCTCGATGAGTTTATGCTGCAGCCCCTCGACGTCACTCCGTTCATAGAAGTAGCAGTGCATTGTCCGAATATCGAAGGGCAGTTCATCTCGGTCATTCTTTTTCTCGCAGAGTAGCACGATCTGCTTTCTGAGTGCCATCGCGTAGCCCAACTCGAGCCCGACGTTGAAGCGCTCTCCGGTGACGTCTGCGACGACCACGGTAGCCTCTCGGATGCGCCGCAGGATGAGTTCGTCAAGCTTTTCGTTCTTTGGGCGCTCCCAAACGGCACGAATCTCACATCCGGTTGTGCTGGCTACACGTTCGATGATCGGCTTGAAGAACTCGTCGAGGTCCTCGTCGTAGCGTCTGACGAAGAAGCCCTGTTTCAAGCCTGGGTCGGCGGCTCTCAATAACTCTTCCGCTCGGACGAACCCGTCCGGCGTCAGTTCGGGTCGTCCCTTGTGCAAGAACCCGCGGTCACGCAGCAGGCTGTACACAATGGGCGCTTCCCTTTCGTCGCAGCCGTAAGTTACTCCGGGTTCCTTGGCGTCGGGACTGCCCTGAATCCACACGCCAATCTTCCAAAGGTAGTCAAGGTTTACGGCTCCGGTCTTGCGCCACATCTCGTAAAGGTTCACGAGCGTGCGCGCTGCCTTGTCGGTCAACGTCAGTGCCTTGGCTTCCTCCGCAACATCCTCGAGACTCACAAAACGGAAAGTGCCGCCGCCGAAGCGAAAGGCGTCTCCGTTCGCTTCTTCGTCGTGCTGGCGGGTCGCGCGGCTCGTAATAAACAGGCCGTACGGTCCGCCCCCACCGAACGCCATTAGGCGCCAGAACTTTGACCGGATCAGGTACTTCGTCTTGCTCCAGTCGTCTGCCGAGAGCAGCTCTGTCTCATCGTAGTTGAGGACGGTGCCATCATTCTGTGGCTTGACAGACGGGCTCCACCAGATTTCGCCCTTCCCGGCCCAACCGATGGAGGGGTCAGGTCCGTGCAGGAACCGCGTGACCCGATTCTCGCGCCGGTTTGATGTGACCAATCGACCCGTGATCCAGCAGACGGTGCGCTCGCTTGTCATTCACCACTCACACAATATGATAGCATATTCGTCAAGCAGCGGCCGGGCGGCTTCGCGGTAGGCGTAGACCCCGTGGTAGATCCCCGGCTCCGAGGGCGCGGCGTTTCTCATGACCGAGAAGAGTACCCCGAACAGCCCTCAAAACAGCTGCCCCTGCGCGGGGGAGTGGGGGAGGCCGAGGAGGGCGGCCATCTGCCGAGCGTTCGTAACCGCCTGTGCGCCGTAGTGGTTGTTGAACACCACGTACGTCTCGCCTACCCCTCCTCCTTCCGAAGAGGCGCCGGAGGAGGCTCGGGAGGCGACTCGGGAGGCGACGTCCAGCACCACCGGAACGACCTCCTTCAGCTCGTCTTCCGAATAGAGATAGTCATACCGCTCCCACGCCTCCTCGTGTCTGTACCACTTCCCCCTGTTCCGACCGTGAAGGCGCACGTAGCCTCGGGACGAAACCGGCGGCGGAGCGAGCGTCGGCAACCCTTCGAGACTCGGCCCGTCTACGGCGACGATCGAGAAGCCCGACTCTTCGGCGAGGCGGGCGGAGCCCTCCGATTGCCAGTCCGCCGAGCGGAACTCGACGCAAAGCGGCTGCAGCGACTCGGCAAGCCTTTGCACGTAAGTCTCTCGCTGCGGGCTTGGGTGAAACGACTGTGGAAACTGCGCCAGGAAACAGCCAAACTTATCCGCCTCGCGTAGCGGCCGTGCCGTGTCGAGCATCGCGGCGACGCCCTTGTCCAGGTCGGCGATCTCGTGCGTCAGCGATCGGTGCACCTTGACGTTGAATCGAAAGCGCTCGGGCGCGCGATCGGCGAACCGCTGCATCGTGCGCGTCGCGATCCAGGTGTAGAACGTCGCGTTTAGTTCAAGGCAAGGGAACTCTTGGGCGTAGAACTCGAACCACGACGAGGGCTGAAGGTTGTTCGGATAGAACGGGCCGACCCAGTCGTCGAAGTGGAACCCCGCGGTTCCCAGCAGGATGCGAGGGCGCTCGGGCTCAGCCTGGCCTGACGGTTCGCTGCTCGATTCGCTTCTCAAAGGTGCCTTTCACCACCATGTCTACGTAGATGCCCGGCGTGTGGACGAAGTCGGGGTCGAGGTCACCGATTTCGACAATCTCTTCGACTTCGGCAATGGTGACGGTGGCTGCGGTCGCCATCATCGGGTTGAAGTTGCGCGCGGTCTTTCGATAGATCAGGTTGCCGGCCTTGTCCGCTTTGTACGCCTTGACGAGGCTCAGGTCGGCGGTCAGCGCCTCTTCAAGGACGTACCACCTGCCGTTGATCTCGCGCGTCTCCTTGCCCTCGGCGACGAGTGTGCCGTACCCGGTGGGGGTGAAGAAGGCGGGGATGCCCGCTCCGCCGGCGCGAATCTTCTCGGCGAGCGTTCCCTGGGGGGTGAGCACGACCTCCAACTCCCCGCTGAGGAACTGTTGCTCGAAGACGTCGTTCTCGCCCACGTAGCTAGCGATCATCTTCTTGATCTGCTTCGTCTGCAGGAGCAAACCGAGTCCGAAATCATCCACCCCAGCGTTGTTGCTGATGACGGTGAGGTCCTTGACGCCGAGCTCTCGCAGGGCGGCGATGAGGTTCTCCGGGATTCCGCACAGTCCGAAGCCGCCCGCCATGACGGTCATTCCATCGCGAACGCCCGCGCGTTTGAGCGCCTCGATAGCTGAGGGTACGGTCTTGTCCATGTCCGGCGGCAATCATACCGTAGAATGGTGACGTTGCAGGAGCGCTTTCGCGAGTTCAATCAGTCGCACGGGCTGTTCAGTCCGGGCGACCGCATCCTGCTCGGCTTTTCGGGCGGCGCGGACTCGATGTGCCTGCTGCTGCTGCTTGCCCAAGAGCCGATCGAGGTTGTCGCCGCGCACCTCGACCATCGCCTCCGGGCGGAATCGGGCGAAGAGGCGAGGCAATGCGCCGAGCTGGCGGCGTCGCTCGGCGTCGAATTCGTGTGCGAGAGTACGGACGTACGCGCCTTGGCTGAGGTGGAAGGCGTCGGCATCGAGGAGGCGGGGCGCTTGGCGAGGTACGCGTTCTTCGAGAGAGCGCGGCGACAGGTTGGCGCGCAACTCATCGCCACAGCGCACACCTTGGATGACCACGTGGAGACGATGCTGCTCAACCTCGCGCGAGGAACGGGGTTGCGCGGATTGGTCGGTATCCCCGTGCGTCGCGTCGCGGTCATTCGCCCTCTACTCTTTGCGCGCAAATCGGAGACGGACGCGTTCTGTCGTGAGCGCGGAGTTGCGTTCATTCAGGACCCGTCGAACCTCGACGACTCCCACGCTCGCGTACGGGCACGGCGGGAACTGATGCCCGCCTTCGAGCGTCTGCACGCGGGCGCGCTCGAAAGTGCCGCACGCGCCGCAGAGATCCTTCGAGAGGAGGACGCCCTGCTCGACGGGCTCGCGAGTTTCGAGTTGAAGGCTGCCTGGGAGGCGCGGCATCACCCGCTTGCGAGGTGGATCGCCCGCTACCATGCTCGATACAGCCGCGCTCGCCTCGCTGCGTTGCCGCTTGCGTTGCGGCGCCGCGCGGTGATGCTCGCCGTACGCGAGATGGGGGGGTCTCCAACGTTTGAGATTGCGAACTCGCTCGCCTCAGCGATTGCGAGCGGGGAGCGCATCGGCGCAAACCTTGAGGGTGGCGTGCTTGCGAAGGTGACGGCGAGCGCGCTCGTCGTCAAGAGCTCAAGCCGTGTACAGCCGTTCGAGCAGCGGCTTGAGGTGCCCGGTGCGGTGTGCGGCGAGGGCTGGCGCATCGTCGCGGCGAGCGGCTCAGCGCCCCGGAGCGTGGGGCGCCGAGCGTTGGAGCAGTCGCTCAAGGCGCCAGCCGGCTGTTCGCTCGCGGTTCGGCTTGCGGGAGATGACGACCGCATCGCGTATGGCCCTCGCGCTCGCCGCGTTCTCTCGGCGCTGAAGGCGGAGGGCGTACCGCAAGAGGCACGGACGCGGCTGCCGGTTGTGGCGGACGCGGAGGGCGTCGTGTGGGTGCCTGGCTTGGGCGTCGCCGAGCGCGCCCGGCCTGGCTCGGGCGAGGCGGCCATCTTGCTTCGACTCGAACTCTCTTGACCGGCCGAAGGGGCGAGAGGGGCGTCTGCTCCGGTATACTCGCGAGCGTTGAGGAAACCGCGCGGCTTAGTTGGGCGTAGCAAGGTGTAGCGCGGTGTCGCTGATATACGGTCTTGAATAGCAGAACTCGCACCCTCATCATTGCCATAGTCTTCGTCGGGCTGGTTGTTTGGTTTCTGAGCAGCCAGGGCGGCGTCGGCCTCATTCCGGGCGTCGAGGCGCCTCGTGAGGTCTCCGCCGCGATGCTCATCGAGGACGTGAAGGCCAACCGAGTGGAGAAGATCGTCTGGGAGGGGGATCGCCTTACCGCGATCTACAAGGACGGCTCCCGAAAGATCGCAACCGCTTGGCAGTGGCAGACGGACCCCGGCGCGAACTTCTATCGCGACCTGACGGGCGCCGGCTTCAGCAACATCGAGATACGCAAGCCGATGATCAGCGAGGGCATGGTTGGGCTGATGTTCACGCTTCTGCTGCCTATCGCCATCATTCTAGGTCTGTGGTTCTTCTTGATACGGCCTGCGCAGTCGGGCGGCAACCCTGCGATCAACTTCGGACGCAGCCGAGCGCGCCGCGTGAACGAGAGCATCCCGAAAGTGACGTTTGAGGATGTCGCCGGCGTTGAGGAAGCCAAGCAGGAGCTCGAGGAGATCGTAGACTTCCTGAAGAGCACGAAGAAGTACGTCGCCCTCGGCGCAAAGATTCCGAAGGGCGTGTTGCTCACCGGGCCTCCCGGCTGCGGGAAGACACACTTGGCGCGCGCCGTGGCGGGCGAGGCGGGTGTGCCATTCTTCCACATCAGCGGCTCGGACTTCGTCGAGATGTTCGTCGGCGTCGGCGCCGCGCGTGTTCGAGACCTTTTCGAGACCGCGAAGGCGCACCGCCCGAGCCTCATCTTCGTGGATGAGATTGACGCGGTAGGCCGCCAGCGGGGCGCGGGCTTGGGTGGCGGTCACGATGAGCGTGAGCAGACGCTGAACCAATTGCTCGTCGAGATGGACGGCTTCGACCCGAACACGGGTGTCATCATGATCGCTGCGACGAACCGCCCCGACGTGCTCGACCCCGCGCTGCTCCGCCCGGGCAGATTCGACCGCCAAATCGTGGTGGACGCGCCGGACGCGAAGGGTCGAGAGCAGATTCTGAAGATTCACGCGCGAGGCAAGCCCCTCGCTGACGACGTTCGACTGGACGTCATCGCGAAGCGAACGCCTGGCTTCACCGGGGCGGACCTTGCGAACACGCTGAACGAGGCGGCTTTGCTCGCGGCTCGACGGGGCAAGTCCCGCATCGAGATGGAGGACATCGAGGAGGCGCTCGATCGCGTCATCGCAGGGCCTCAGCGCCGGAGCCGCGTCGTGGACAAGAAGGAGCGCGAGACCATCGCCTACCATGAAGCGGGGCACGCCGTTGTGGGCGAACTTCTCGAGCACACCGACCCCGTACACAAGGTAACCATCCTGCCGCGAGGAATGTCCCTCGGCAGCACTTGGCAGCTGCCCGTGCAGGACAAGTACCTCGTCACGAAGGCAGAGTTGATGGACGAAATCACGGCGCTGCTCGGCGGGCGCGTCGCAGAGGAGACGGTCTTCGGCGAAGTGACGACCGGCGCGACGAACGACCTCGAGCGAGTAACGCGCATCGCACGAGCGATGGTGTGTCGCTACGGCATGAGCGAGAAACTAGGCACGCTCGTGCTGGGGCGACAGCACGCGAACCCGTTCCTCGGAAGGGACTACATGGAGGACCGGGACTACAGCGAGGAGGTCGCTCGGCTGATAGACCAAGAGGTGAAGGACATCGTCGAGTCCTGCTATCGGCGCGCAACTGAGATCCTCGTTACCAACAGGGAGAAGTTGGACGTCGTCGTCGAGGTCCTCCTTGAGAAGGAGACGATTGACCGGCAGGAGTTCCTTCGGGTCATCGGCGTGCCCGACCGGGCGGCGCAGCCAAGCGAGCCGGAAGCGCAGGCCGACGAGGACCAACCAGCCGAGGGTCAGCCCCAAGCGGAGGGTGACGAGGTCATCTCCCCCAAGTTGAAGCCCGGCACGGCCGAGACTTAGAGCCCAGCGGCGGCGGTTGCACGGCGGGCGGCGTTCCGTGTTATACTCTCCCGGCGGTAAGCCGCTGGAGGATGCCAAATTGGCGACCATCCGTCAGGAATCAGGCTCAGCAATGACGGTGGAAGAGCAGTACGAGATCGGCTTCCAGCATCGGTGCGAAGGGCAGTACGACCTTGCAAGGCAGGCCCTGAACCAGGTTCTGGAAATGGCGCCGGGCCACGTGAAGGCTCGGTGGCAACTCGCCTTGATAGCGCAGTTTGAAGGGGACTTCGAAAGCAGCCTCGAAGGACTGCGTGCAGTGGTGCAGGATGCCCCCGAGGACTTGGACGTGCGCTACGACTACGCCATGACGATGATGATGCTCGGCATGGCGGAAGAGGCGTGCGAGGAGTTCCGCGCAATCCTGGCGCAAGACCCGGAACACGAGAAGGCGCGCCAACAGATTGCGTACTGTCAGTAAACTCGGCCCCATCGTCGGAAGCGCAGAGGTTAGGCGAAAGTGAGCAAGGCGAGGGACATCGCTCTCCCCCTCGTTGTCTGCGCGTGCGTCGCGCTGCTGCCCACCTATCCGTTCATCCTTCAAGGGAAGACGCCTGCGCCGGTAGACCACGCCCACCGCTTCGCACCGTGGAACAACCCACAGCCCGACTACCGCTGGGACATCTTGCAGATGGACGCCGCGCTGCAGTTCCTGCCGTGGCGGGACTACATGCTCGAGGCTGAGCGGGCGGGAGAGGTGCCGCTTTGGAACCCTTACACTTTCCTCGGCGTGCCGTTCCTCGCGAACTCGCAATCCGCGCCGCTCTATCCGCTGCACTTGTTGTGGGCGGCTACGCCCTTCTCGGCGGAGGCGCTCCTTCGGTTCTCGGCGTGGTTCCACCTGCTTGTGGCGGGCTTGGGGATGTTCCTGTTCGTTCGCCGGTTGAGAGGCCCGCCCGCCGGGGCGCTGCTCGCCGCGGCGTCGCTTCAGTTGAGCGCCTTCTTGGTGGCTTGGTTGGAGCTGCCGAGCGTCCTGATGACCGCGGCGTGGATACCGTGGTGCCTCTGGGCGATTCTCCGCGTGTGGGAGGGTGGGGCGCGCTCGCTCCCGTGTATGAGCGTCGTCGGCTTGATGTGGCTTGCGGGCCACGCGCAGATTGCGGCGTTTGGCACGATGGCTGCCTTGCTCCTGCTGGCTTGGCTGCTCCTCTCTGAGAGAGGTGCAGGTCGGCCGGGCGCGGTGCTGCTCGGGCTTGCTTTGGGGCTTTCACTCGCCGCGCCGCAGGTGCTTCCGGTGCTGGAGGCGGGGCGGTCCGGTCACCGAGCGGGCGCGCCCACCGAAGAGGGATGGACCGGCTACAAGGCGCAGGCGCTCGGTGTGAGGCACCTCGCCCCCCTGGTCGCTCCCTCTGCGTTCGGGTTGCCGCAAATCGAGGCGGGGACGGAGCCGGAGTTCACTTCGTACTGGCTCGCCTACGAGGAGCCGGGAAGGCACTACGCGGAGCTGGCGTTCTATGTCGGCCCGGTCATCCCGGCGCTGGCGCTACTCGGTTTGGGCGCGCTGTCCGGGCGGCGGCGTCTTGGGTTCAACTATCTGCTGGTGGCTTTCGGCGTCAGCGTCGCCTTAGGCACTCTCGTCGCGAAGGCGCTCTACTTCCTGGTGCCCGGATGGGCGGCGACCGGCTCGCCCGGCCGCGCGGCAATCCTCGTCACCGTGGGGCTTTGCGGCGCGGCGGGCTGCGCGATTCGTGAAGGCGACGCGGACGGTCGCAGGCCGTCTCCCTGGCAGCCGGTTTGTGTGCTCGTCGCTGCCTTCGGCGCGTGGGTGGCGACGACCGTCCACCCGAGCGTCGAGGAGTTCGCTCCGCTCGCCGAGCGCTTCGGCGACATGACGCGCCTGTTTGCCGGCGCGTTCGCCATGAGCGCGGTTTTCGTGTGCGCGGCGCTCTGGTTGCGCTTGCGCGGCGTGGCGCTGTGGGTGCCGCTCTTCGCCGTGAGCGTCGGCATGCTGTTCTTGGCGCACGACGGCATCAACCCTGGCACCGAGTCGGGTCTCTACAAGCAGCGTCAGCCGCTTCTTGAGAGCCTGCGCGGGGAGAGGATTTCGGTGGTGAACGACGGTTGGAGCCTCTTGCGCGCCGCGCCGGGGGCGGCTGCGCCGCCGAACACCTTGCTGCCGTACCGGATCGCGACGGCGGACGGATACGACTCGCTTACCCCTCGCGCGACGAAGGATGCTTTGGACGCGGTGAACGGCCGGGACAGCGCGCCCGCCGCGAACGGCAACATCCAGTTCGTCCGCCCGTCGTTCGACCCCGAAGCGCTTGCAGCGCTGGGGGTGAACTACGTGCTCTCGACTCGCGAGCACCCGCTGCCGTTGGTGCGCTCCGAGGCGGGAGTGAACCTGTACCGGTTAGGCGACGGGGACAACTCGCCCATCCTCGCCGCCGGCGCCACGGAGTTGACGCTCCGGCTCGACCACCCGAACGCCCCCGCCTACCGAAATCGCCTGCCATCGGGGTGGGAGGAGCGCTCTGAGGGCAGGTTGATTTACCGTCCTTTCGCGTTTCGTCTGGGAGTTTTGCTGTGTGGGGTTGGCATTCTGGCGCTTTTTGCGATATCCTTTAGGAGGAATGGCGCTGAATCCTGAGCCGCATGTGATCCGAGCTGCGCCCGGCTATCGAGGTCGGTACGTGACCGTCGTGCTGGGAGACCCCGGCGTTTCGATGGACGATCTCTCGCGCATGATCTGCTTCGCCACGAGTTGCAGCGCGGAGGAAGCCTACATCGAGGCTTGGGAGGCTGAGCACCTCGGCAGGGCGGAGGTCTACTTCTCGAGTCAGGAGAACTGCTGCGCCGTCGCCTCGATCCTCTCGACCATCGGCGTACAGACGGAGGTGCGTCCCGAGTGGCAGTAGTCGCCCCACCCAAAGAGCGAACCAAACCCCGTAGCAACGACACGAACACCGGCGGTGGAGGCTGGCAGGTGGTCGCCTTCAACAACGACTACAACACGTTCGGCGAGGTCATCGAGATTCTCATCATCGCGACGGGCTGCACCCGCGAGGAGGCTGAGATCGAGACCTGGGAGATCGACCGCTTCGGCTCTTGCGTCGTCCACCGCGCCGACCGAGCTGAGTGCGAGCGCGTTGCCGAGGTCATCTCGAGCATCGGCGTGAAAACCGAGGTCGAGAAGGACGATTAGAGCAGCGTTACTGAACGAGAACGTACCGCTCCTCGAAGGCAGTGCCAGGCTTCAGCACAAGCGTTTCGGACTGCAATTCGAACGGGACCTCCACGACGGCGCGTGCCTCGGTGGTGTGGCGCTCGACGGTTTCGACTTGCTCTTCGAACCTGAGTTTCCTCCCCTCGTCGATGCTCCAGAGTCCCTTTGATGCGAACGTGATCCCTTCAAGCGTGGCTGTGCGCGTGTAGGTGCCGTCGGAGCGGAGTTCGAGAAGCACGACGCGGCCGTCGTCGGTTTGGGTCCGCCATAGGCCGAAGATGTCCGGCGGCGAAGTCTGAGAGCACGCGCCGAAGAGAAGCGCCGCCAGAATCAGGGTGACGATGCGCTTCGGTGTGCGGCTGCGCGGCGGTGCAGTTTGCATCTCCACGATTATTGCACCCCCGCGCCCTCAGCGGCCGCGCCGCCGGTGCGCGCACCGCCCCATAATCCCGCCATGACCCGACCTCGCTGGAACGACCGGGAGGCGAGCGCGCTCGGAGGCGCGCTTGATCTGCTCGCCTATCGCTCGCGGCTGCTCGCCGCCGACCGCTCGGTCTGCAACATCTACGGCGGCAACACCTCCTCCAAGTGCCTCGAGCGCGACCACCTCGGAAGGGAGGTGCGCGTGCTGTGGGTCAAGGGAAGCGGCTCGGACATGGCGGATTGCACCGAGCGGTCCTTCGCCGGTTTGAAGCTGGACGAGGTGATGCCGCTCCTCGACCGGGACGAGTTGAGCGACGAGCAGATGGTTGCCTACCTTGAGCGGTGTGCCTTCGAGCCGGGGCGGCCCAGACAGTCCATCGAGACCTTGCTGCACGCCTTTTGCCCCTACCCGGAGGTTGACCACACGCACCCCGACGCCATCCTCGCTCTGGCGTGCACCGCGCGGGGGGAGGCCGCCGCTCGGGAGGTCTTCGGCGAGCGGATGGTGTGGATTGACTACATCCGACCCGGCTTCGACCTGAGCAAGCGGATTGCCCTGACTCTTCAGGAGAACCCGAAGGCGGAGTGCGTCGTGATGGGCAAGCACGGGTTGGTGACATGGGGCGCAACGTCGAAAGCGTGCTATGAGCGGACGCTTGCGATCATCGAGGAAGCCGAGGCGGCGGTCAAGGAGGCAGGAAGAAAGGTGTGGGTCGGCGGGGGCAGTGACCTCGACTTGCCCGCGCCGGAGTGGCTGCCTGCCTTGCGCGGCGCGCTCAGCGTGAGCCGACGATATGTGCTTCAGAGTGACACATCGCCGCGGGCGCGGGAGATGGTGGATGCGCCCGACGCACAGCGCCTCAGCGCGGTTGGGGCTGCTTGCCCTGACCACTTGGTGCATACGCGACGCGTTCCGCTGTGGCTTGATCTTCGCGGTGAGAGGGATGCGCCCTCCGCGGTGCGCGAGGCCGTATCACGATATCGTACGGAGTACGAGGAGTGCTTTCGCCGCCATGCTCGCTCCGGCGAGGAGATGTTTGATCCGATTCCTCGCGTTGTGCTCCTCCCCGGATACGGCATCGTCACCGCGGGGGGCGACTCGACGCAAGCCGACGTGAGCCGCCAACTGTACCACCGAGCGATCGAGGTCATCGAAGGCGCAGAGGTGATGGGCGGGTTCAAGAGCCTCACGGAGGAGGAGGCGTTCGGCATCGAGTATTGGCCGCTTGAACTTTATAAGCTACGACTGCGTCCATCTCCGCGCGAGTTGGACGGTTGGGTTGCCTGCGTAACGGGAGGAGGCAGCGGCATCGGGCGGGCAACCTGCCGCGCACTGCACGCCCTCGGCGCGCACGTAGTAGTCGCAGACCTGGACGAATCGGCGGCTACGGCGGTTGCAGGCGACCTGGGAGACCGCAGAGCGATCGGCGCTCGCTGCGACGTAACCGATGAGGCGTCCGTCCAGCGAGCGCTCGACCTGTGCGTCGAGCAGTGGGGCGGGTTGGATGTCCTGGTCTGCAGCGCGGGGATCGCAACGTCCGCACCGATTGAGGAGGTATCCGTAGAGGATTGGAGCCGAAACTTCGACGTGTTAACCTTGGGCTGCTTTCTGCCCACCCGGTCTGCATTCAGGGTATGGAGGGCGCAGGGGGTCGGCGGGTCGCTGGTCACCGTAACCAGCAAGAACGCCCTCGTTGCAGGGCGGAACGCAGCGGCGTACAGCGCCGCGAAGGCGGCGGCTCAGCACTTCACTCGGTGCATGGCGGAGGAGGGAGGCGCGATCGGGGTTCGAGCGAACTGCGTGCTGCCGGACGCGGTGCTCGAGGGATCGGCCATCTGGGATTCGGCTTGGAGGCAGGAGCGTGCGAGCAGTTATGGTATTAGACCGGAAGACTTAGAGGAATTCTATCGGAAGCGCAACGCTTTACAGGTGAACATTCTGCCGGAGGATGTGGCGGAAGCGATCGTGTTCCTCGCTGGTCCCCGGAGCGCGAAGGCGACCGGTTGTTCGATGACGGTGGACGGGGGCGTTAGCGCGGCGTATCCGCGGTGAGGTCGCCTACCAGTAGGGCGGGAAGGTGAACCCTGCCGAGTCGCCCTCTTCGGTGTTGATGGGTGTCACGGAGACGAGGTGCCAGTTCTCGCCGTCGTATGTCGCGGTGATGCCGTAGATGTTGCGATAGGTGCCCCACTCTTGCTCCGTCGTTCGGGCAATGACGATGAGTCGCGCCTTGCCCCCGAGCATGTACTGCACCTTTGTCGAGACGACATCAGGCTCCACTTCCTCTTCTGCGACAGCCTCGTCAACGACCGGCTCGAGGTCGCCTGCATGCATCATGGTGTTGGCTTCAACCCAGATGTATGGGGCGATGAAGCAGAGCGCCCACGCGAGCAGCACGCGAGGACCGTTCGAGCGGTCTCCCAGCGCGCCTACTTTGGTAACGAGCGATATCCCGCCGACGACCACGACCGCGGCGACGAGCGCGATGATCCCGTATGCAAGCAGCCCAAGCATTGCGTTTGCCTTCCAGATGGGATTATCGGCGTGGGAGTACCCGGTTCTTGACACGGCTGCGACGCAAACCAGGTACTTTTGCTGGATATTGCGGAAAGGCGTTCAGAACCGCTCGAGTTCGTGTACACTAATGGGTGCCGAGCGTAGGCTTGGTGTGGAAAGGAGAGCTGCGGAGCATAGCCTCCGCGTGAACGTGGGGGACGGCTTAAGCCGCCCCCTTCTACTTGGGTAGACTTTCCTCCGTGATCACCCCCGAGACGCTGGACAGGCTCGCCGCCGCTCGCAAGCGCGTTGAGGCGATAAGGGGGCATCTTTGACCCGGACAGAATCCAAGCCGAGGTAGCGGACCTCGAGCGCCGCACCGAGGAGGCTGACTTCTGGTCCTCTCCCAGGGAGGCGCAAGCCCTGATGCGTCGCCTGGCGGCCCTCCGCTCTCGGCTTGAGGAGATTCGGGAGCTTGACCGGCGCTTGGCAGATCTTGAGGCACTCGCCGAGATCCTGCAGACGGAAGCGGACGCGCAGTATGAGCGCGAGCTTGCGGAGCAGATGGCTGCTTTCGAGACCATCTTGCGAAGGCTGGAGGTTCAGACGCTCTTCTCCGGCGAATACGACGACCGCGACGCGATCGTCGAGATCTCTGCAGGCGCGGGTGGCACGGAGGCGTGTGATTGGGCGCAGATGCTGCTGCGGATGTACCTCCGGTGGGCGGAACGGAATGGCTTCCAGACGGAGCTTCTCTCAGAAACGCCCGGCGAGGTTGCTGGGTTGCGCAGCGCGACCCTCGCAGTGGCGGGACCGTTTGCGTACGGGATGTTGCGCTCCGAGCACGGCGTGCACCGGCTCGTTCGGATCAGCCCGTTCGATGCAGGGAATCGCCGGCACACGAGTTTCGCGATGGTACAGGTTCTTCCGAAGATGGAGGAGCAAGACGTGGACTTGAACCCGGACGAATTGCGGATAGAAACCTACCGCTCAAGCGGCGCCGGCGGACAACATGTGAACAAGACGGAGTCCGCTGTTCGGATTATCCACGTTCCCACCGGAATCGCCGCGAGTTGTCAAAACGAGCGCAGCCAACACCAGAACAAAGCGAACGCTATGGCAATCCTCGCGTCCAGATTAGCTCAGTACCAGCGAGAACAGCGAGCGGAGCAACTGAGTGAGATTCGCGGCGACCTAACGTCGGCGGACTGGGGAAGGCAGATACGCTCGTATGTGATGCAGCCCTACCAACTGGTGAAGGATATGCGAACGAACTTCGAGACGCCCAACGTCCATCGAGTGTTGGATGGGGAAATCGAGGAGTTCATCGAAGCGTATCTTCGAGACCCCTCGGTGTCCCGAGCGTCCTGAAGCAGAAAGGCACGGACATTTCTAACAGCGTGACACTAGGAGGAAGAACATGCGTATCGTCAAGGCTTTCTTAAGCACTGTTATCATCGCATCTTTTGCTTCGTTCTCCGCGGCGCAGGCGCTGGGGCCACAGGGGCCCGAGGACATGCACACCGCGGTGCAGCGAATGAAAGCAGCGAACCCGAAGGCTGAGGTTTGGTGGGCCGGCGGTCGCGTTGGGATGGTCTATGGAAACCTTCTCATCGGCGGTTTCGACACCTCGGACACCGCTCAGCGGTTCGTGAACGAGTACGCGGCGGTGTTCGGCGTGCAGCCGAGCGACCTTAGCCTCTCCCGTTCGACCAACATCGGGAACGGAAAGTTCGAGGCGGTCTGGTTCCAGCAATACGCACACGGCGTTCGCGTAGACCAGGGCGGCCTAACGGTGCTGGTGCGGCCGGGGTTGATTCAGCAAGTGGTGCTCGGCAATCCGATTATCAAGCCGACGCCCAGCGCGCCACCACCGGCTAACATTCTCAGCCCGACGCAGGCTGCGCAACGGGTGCGCTCGTGGATGCCTTATGCGCAGTTCATCTCGTCGCCCGAGTTCGTGATTTGGGGCAACGGCGAAGAGGGGCGATACGCCTACAAGGTGTTCGCCGACAAGGGCGACCTCTCCGACCCTGAGGCGTGGATGTTCTACGTTGACGCAGTAAACGGTCGGCTCCTTGAGAAGCGGGACGAAATCTACTACGTGGACGTGAACGGCCACTTCCGAGCGTGGATGACCCCGGGGCTGAACCCGGACACGAGCTGGAACGCGCCGCAGCAGTTCGACTATCCGTTTGCGACTGCGCGCATCGTCGGGGGCAACAGCGTGTTTGCGGATGAGAACGGGGACTTCACGATTCCGCACGGCGGCTCCGGCCAGGTGACGGTCGAGGGTGCGCTCGTCGGGCGTTGGTCTACGGTTCAGAACCAGGCAGGGAGCAATCACATTATCTCGATGAACGTGACACCTCCCGGGCCTGCGAACATGCTGTTCAATCCGACGCCGACCGAGTTCGTGACCTCGCAGGTGAACGCATTCGTCCACACGGAGATCGTTCACAACTTTGCGAAGTCCATCAACTCTGCGTACCCGGGCATCGACATCTCGATACCGACGCGCGTCAACGTGAGCGGGACGTGCAACGCGTTCTATAGCAACAGCACGATCAACTTCTATCGCTCGGGCGGCGGTTGTCCGAACCTCGCCTACACGACGGTCGTGTATCACGAGTACGGGCACTTTATCGTTGCCATGGGCCACAACAGCCCGACGGGCGACTATCACGAAGGCACTTCGGATGCCACGGCGACGCTCCTTGTGGACGACCCCATCGTC
>JBFMFD010000002.1:0-36419 GCA_040752255.1 Armatimonadota bacterium | reverse complement strand
TATCGATCATCGCGATGTAGCTCGTCGCTGCACGGTCCGCGCCGACCGACGGCGGCGCAACGACGACACGGGCGCCCGCTTGCGAGGCGACCGACTTTGCCGCGTTCGAACTGAAGTACGGCTCTTGAAGAATCACCTGGACGTTCTGGCTCTTCATCGTCTTGACGACGTTCGCCAGGTGCCCAGGCGTCGGGGGAATGCCGGGCTTGGGCTCCAGCTCTGCCACGACGCGCAGGCGGAACCGGTGCGCGAAGTAGCTCCACGTTCGGTGATACGAAACGATGGGCTTACCGGCATGGGGCGCCATTTTGGCAGCCCAACCGCCGAGGCGCGAAGAATCACCAGCCGCACGCAGACGCGAAACAAGGTCGCCCTCGGTGGACATATCCCACAGTTTCTGCGCGCCGTACTTCTGCACGAGCGCCTCTCCAAACATCGAAGCGTCAATGCGTGCAAGGAAACGGCTCAGATTCTGAAGGTATGAGTTGGCGTTCTGCGGATCGAGGCGAACCATGGCGTTCGCAATGTTGGTCGCCATGACGCGAACGTTGAACGGGTCGAGCCAAACGTGCGGGTTGCCGTGCGGATGGATGTCGCCCTGCGCGCGCGACACGGACGCAGGCTTCTCCAGCACAGCGACGCCTTCGCTTGCGTACAAGTGACCGCTTGCGCCGATCTGAACACGCCGGTTGCCGCTGCCTTGCAGGATGGCGCGCTCGTAGCCGATTTCCAGGTCTAAGCCGACGGCGATGAATAGGTCCGCGTTGCGAACTCGGCTCATAAAGCCCGGTCGCGCGTCGAGCGAGTGCGGGTCTCGTACGCCCGTCACGAGCGAACTCGCCGACACGTGGCCCCCGCCCACCTGGCGCGCCATGTCCGCGAGGTCTTCCGTTGTCGTTACCACATTGAGCCTCGCGCTCGCAGGCTGAAAGGCGAGGGCGGATAGCAGTAGAAGCGATGCGATGGTTCTCTTCATTTGCATTCTCCTGACTTAGTACTTGTGTGCCGGGTGCGCGCCGATGACCCACTGGAACTGCAGCGTTACGACCGTCCGATCCGCTTCGATGTCCGAGAGGAGGCGCTGCGCTTCTGCACGAATCAGCTGGAACTCGGTCAGCTTGAAACTGACCCCCAGCGAGTAGGCTCGAAGTGTGTCCGAGCCGTCCGGGACCTCGGCATGGTCATACTTTCCCGTGACGAACCAACGCGGCGCAACCTCGTAGGTGAGCGCGGCGAAACCGGAAAAGCGGGTCTCGCGCTCTGTTGTGATGCCGGTACCAGGCTTGAACCAGTATGCCTCCGCCTCGAAGACTGCTGACTTGCCCCTTGTGCCCGGTTGCCACTTCATCGTGTAGTCCGCGCCATAGAGCCTGCTTCGGCTGCCTCCCTCGGTCGGGCCGTCAACGTAGGTCAAGCCGGCGAGCGCGGTGAGGTCCGCGCTGAAATCGAAGAAAGTGCGATACCGCCCGACGAGCAAGGGCTTGCCCAAGTCAGAGCCGGCGAACAGCGGGCCGTCCTCAGGCGACAGCACCTCAAGAGTGAACTCGTGGAACCTGTCGGAAGGGAAGAGGTAGCTGAGCGAGCCGCCGGGTGCGCGCAGCCCCTCCTCGCCGAGCACCGCACGGATCGCGAGCGGGTACTCGGTGAACTCGAGTTGGTCGCGGTGGTTTCGGTTCACGCGCCCAACCGCTCCCGCGACCTTTCCAACCTTGGCCGAGAACCCCGCGCCGAGACTGTGGAACGTGAGGAACGCCTCCTCGACGTCAACCACGGTGCCGTCGCCCTCGGACACGGTCGCCTCCTCCTCGTGCCCGAATTCGTTCTCGACCGCGATGTAGAACTCAGCCCTTGCGAACGGGTCGACGTCGGCGGCGATGCCGAGCTCCACCTCTCGGACAATGGCACTGCGCTGGGGCTCCGGGCCGGTGTCCGTCAACCGCGCCTGGAAGTCCCCGACCACCGCAATCTGCGGATTGAAGACGTTGGGGTTCTGCGCCTGGGGCGGCGGCAGGGCGAGCAACCTCGGAAACGGAATCCGTCCTGCGAGGGATGTGGACGACAGAAGCAACAGTATGGCAATCACTCCGGGGGACGTCGTTTTGGTCATCGAGCCGCTTTTACCATAGTGTTGCATCTGATGTCAAGGCCCTCCCGACGAGACTCAACTCCCTTGCGTACGCGGGGCGAACCCTCGAGGTTCCCGGCGCGCGCAACCTAGCTTGGCGAGGGAGCCGCGGCGTCGGAGATAATCGGCGGCATGAAGGTTGGCGTTATCACGTTCACCGACGGTCGGGAGCGGGCGGCCAGGGCGCTTGAGGAACAATGCCGGGCGTTCCAAGCGAAGGTTTGCGACTGGCTCTCGACCGAGGGCCACGAGGCGGTCGGTGCGAGCGAGGTCGTGTGGAACTATCGCACCGCGCTGGATGCCGCCCACGAGGCCATCGAAGCCGACTGCCAGGCGGTCGTGTTCAACTTCTGCGTGTGGGCCTATCCGGACTTCGTCGCTCAGGCGGCGCGCGAGTTGGCGGCGGAAGACATCCCCATCTGCTTTTTGGGCAACATCAATCCCGCGTATCCGGGCTGGGTGGCGTTCTTCGCGGCGTGCGGCACGTTGCCCGAGTTCGGCGTGTCCCACGGTCGCGTTTTGGGCGACCTATCGGAGGAGAGGGTCGCCGAGGAGATGCGCGAATGGCTGTCGAGGCAGTCGCCGAATCGTCGCGCGGCGGGGCAGGCGGCGGCGGCGCGGCTCTTCGGCCTGCGCTACGGCGAGTTCGACGGCCCGAGCATGGGGATGTACACGGGCCACGTGGACCCAAGCCAATGGATGGAGCAGTTCGGCATACACGTGTTCCACCGCTCACAACTGACCCTGGCGTGGCTTTGCGACAAGGTCGAGGACGAGCGCGTTGAAGCAGGCGTCGAGTGGTTGAAGCGGCATTGCAAGGAGATCCTGTGGAACGATGATCGCCTGCGGGACGGGCTGGGAGGCCACTTGGCGCGCCAGTGCCGTTTCTATCTCGCTGTAAAGGACTACTGCAAGACCGAGGGCATTGACTTCCTCGGCCTCACGGGGCAGCTTGACTACACCGAGTGGGAGCAAGGCATAACGATGGATGTCCCGGAAGCGCTGCTGAACGACGCCGCCGACTGGGAGGAAGAAGAGAAGAAGCCGATTATCTGCGCGACCGAGTGCGACAGCAACGGCGCGCTGACCATGCAGTTGCTGCACCACCTCACGGGCACGCCGGTTCTGTTCGCCGACCTGCGGCATTACTTCACTCGCGCGGACATCGAAGCGGTAGGGGGCAGGTGCGAGTATGAGGGCGTTTACGACCTGGTCAACAGCGGGCAACACGCGCCGTGGTTCAGCAAGCGCTCGCGTGATTTCCGCGAGAATTGGGGGACGGTAACGCTGCATCCCAGCATACCGATGTACTTCCCGTGCGGAGGAGCGTCGGTTGAGTTCTTCGCCGACCCTGCGCCGGAGGTCACGTTCGCGCGGATCACGCGCTCGTCGGGCCGGTTCCGGATGCACATCCTCACGGGCGGTTTCATCCGATTTGGTGATACGGCTGACCGCGCGCTGGCGGCGCAGACGACGCCGGAGTGGCCTCACGCGTTCGCCGTGTTTGACTGCGACCTCCGCGCGCTCGCCGACTCGTACGCGAGCAATCACATCCACGCGGTATTCGGCGACTGGCGAGCGGAGCTGCTCGCGGCCTGCGACACGCTGGGCATCGAGCCGATCCTTCTCTCGTGAGAGCGCGCCCGGCGGGTAGAATCCCACTCCGTTGCCCCCTAGTTTAAGGGCAGAACACCTGACTCTGGATCAGGCGGTCGTGGTTCGAATCCACGGGGGGCAGCCATTGCGAAACGCCTTCCACCTCTGGTGGAGTGCTCGCCCGACCGGCGCACAGACGCACACTGATCCCTCGAGGGCAGGCTGGTCAGTGGTAGCGGAGCGAACGCGGGAGGCAGGTCGTGCGCCCCGTTTTCGAGCCTCCGCGCTATAATCTCGTTGCGGAGACATGACAGTGAAGGCTTCAAGCAAACGAAATCGAAGTGTGTTCGCTCTGCTTGCCACGCTCAGCTGCATGACGGCGCAGCCACAGAGCCTGCACTTCCTTGGTGTGTTGCCGGGCCACTCGGAGTGGAGCGAGGCGCTTGGCGTGTCGCTTGATGGGCGCGTGGTCGACACCTCCATGCGCCGCAAGGGCCCCGGTCGCGCATTTGTGTGGACACTCGAGTCAGGCTTAGTTGACCTCGGTACGCTTGGCGGCGTGGGAAGCGATGCGCGAGCAATCACGCCGGATGGGAGATTGGTCTTCGGCTCTGCTCATGGGCCTGATGGGGTCCCGAGGTCAGTGAGCTGGACGGTTGGAGGCGCGATTCAGCCGATCGACCACGTACTGGGGATCCGGAGCGGGGCTTCGGGAGTTAGTGCGGATGGCCGCATCGTTGTTGGTTGGGTGGCACTGCCGTCCGGCGTGCTTCATGCGATACGATGGACTGACGACGGAAGGAGCGAGATGCTTGGCAGTCTTCGTGGCGACAGCATGGCGAGCGACGTATCAGCAGACGGCAGGGTGGTGGTCGGCCTGTTTGATGCTTACCATTCGCCCCTTGCGTTCAGATGGGAAGACGGCACGATGCACGAGATTGACAGCGGCGGGCAGGAGGCGGGCGCCACCGCGGTGTCCGCCGACGGTAGGGTCATCGTGGGTTGGTACTTTCCAAGAAACTTCGCGACCGCTCGACCCTTCCGTTGGACGAAGGAGACCGGTCTTGTGGACATTGGCGGCGACAGGCAGCAGTTTGGCGGCGGCGCAGCGCACGACATCACTCCCGACGGCAGGATCATCGTCGGGAGAACGCACGGAGCAAACTCAGCCGCGCGGTGGGTTGATGGTAGTGGGCCCGAGGATCTGAACGAGACGTACGCACACCTCTTACCGCCGAATTCGCGGATGTGGCAAGCAAAAGCGATCTCGGATGACGGTCGCTACATCGTTGGCCGTGGATACAACGGCCGAACCGGCCGGACCGAGGCATTCGTGTTAGACACCGGCCCGGGTCGAGCGCTGTCGCCGCGCCCATGAAGCTCTCTCAGCAGTCGGACGGGTCGGACCTGTCGGACCTGTCGGACGGGTCGGACGCGTCGGACGCGTCGGACTTGTCGGACAGTCTTCTCTTTCTCTCTCGATAGAGCCTCTCGGTGAAGCCGCCTTGCTTTAAGAAGTCCTCTTCCAGTCTCTGAAGCTGGCGCCCAAGTAGATAGCTCGCCTGGTTGATCAGGCAGATCATGGTGTTCGCCGCTTCTTCAGGGCCCGCGGTGTTCACTCCATAAGGGTCCGACGCGTCGGACCTGTCTGACCTGTCTGACCTGTCGGACCTGTCGGACGTGTCTGACCGGTCGGATCGGAATCTCCCCCGCACGGCTAGCGCCTCAGGCGAGTTCTTGTCCCAAACGCGCAGTCCGCGCTGCCTGAGGAAGTCCTCGTAGTCCAGGAGCAGTTCCTCCAGGCTCGCTCTCGCCACGCCCGTCAGCTTTAGCTCCATCTTCTTCGAGGTTGCCGACGCCATGCTGCCCTCGGCGATGTTTTGCACTCCGCTGCGAGCGGCCTGCACCATTTGGTCGTAGGTGCGCGAGTTCTTCGGAATGAATCGCCGGCAGAACACCACAGTGCAATCATAGACAAGCTGAGCCGCCTGGAAGCTGCGCAGCTTTCGATATCCGCCATGCCGCGGAAACAGCCTCCCCGCCCTCTCCGACCTGTCCGACCTGTCCGACCTGTCCGACCTGTCCGACCTGTCCGACCTGTCTGACCTGTCCGACCTGTCCGACATCTCTAGGGCCCCCCACCTCCCGCCGGCTCGAGGCCCAGGTCTTCGCCCTTCTTCGTCGCCGGGATGCCTTGCGCCAGCCAAACCGGCGCAGGCTCGCCCTTCAAGAAGTGGTCGAAGAACTGCTGCATCCGAATCGTCCAGTCAACGCGATTCACACGCTTCGTCAGGCCGTGGTCTTCGCCGTTGTAGTTGAACATCCACGCGGGCTTGCCGAGGCGCCGCAGTCCGGTGAACAGCTCGATGCCCTGGTACCACGGCACGGCGCCGTCTTGGTCGTTGTGAAGGATCAGCAGCGGCGTCTCAACTTTGTCCAGCCAGAAGATCGGCGAGTTCTCGATGAAGCGCAGCGGCATCTCCCAGATCGTTCCGCCGATGCGCGATTGCGTCTTTTCGTACTGGAACATGCGGCTCATCCCGCTGCCCCAACGAATGCCCCCGTAGGCGCTGAACATGTTCGACACGGGCGCGCCCGCTTCGGCGCAGGCGAACATGTTCGTCCGCGTTACAAGGTAGCTCACCTGGTATCCGCCCCAGCTGTGCCCCTGCAGCCCGATGCGCTGCGGATCAACAAAGCCGCGGCGCACGATGGACTGCACGCCCGGAAGAATCGCGGACATCGCGCTCTCGCCGGGATAACCGACCTTGTAGGGAATGTCAGGCATGAAGATCACGTAGCCGCGGCTCACGTAGAACGTCGGGTTGATCGAAGAGGAGCCCGGCGACGGGACGTAGTGCCGGTGCAGATTGTCCGACAACCGCTCATAGAAGTACACGATCATCGGATAGTCCTGCGTCGGGTCGAAGTTCTCCGGCTTCAACAGGACGCCTTGGAGAGGAACGCCGTCGTTGGAAAGCCAGGTGACCAACTCCTCCGTCCCCCACAGGTACTCACTCTGCTGGGGATTGGCGTCCGAGATGCGCACGAACCGCTGCAGGTCGATGTCGGTCATCCAAAGGTTGGGGAACTCTTGGAAGCTCTCACGCGTCAGCATGAGCACGTCGGCGTCTTTCGCCTTCTGCGGCGTGCCGTATCGCTTGTCTTCCATGATGAGCTTCTTCAGGAAGCCGTTCTCAAACCGATAGAATCCGCTTTGCTTGGTTCGCTCGCTGAAGGCGCTAAGTAGCATCGGCTTCGCGAGATCGGTCGTTCTCTCCTCCCGATCCAGGTTCACGATGCGCAAGCGGATGTCCCACGTCCGGCCGAAGGCGCGCGTCACGTTGCGAGGCTCGCGTCGTCCGTTGGGGTCCACCGCCCAGATGTCGTACCGGTCGTACAGCAGGAGCCACTCCTCGTCCGTCGTCCAGCCTGCGCTTCCATAGGAGCTGGGCAAGGCGGGATAGTCGTGCAACTCGTTGGAGAACGGGACGCTGATCTCGGCTGTCAGGTTGATGGGCGTTCGCTCGACCGTGTCCATCACACGCCAATGGCCGTCGCGCTCGTCGTACCACAGAAGCCAGCGGCCAGATGGCGAGAGGCTCGGCGCGTCCGCAAGTTTCTGCAAGACCAATGTCGCCTCTCCGGTGTTCAGGTTCACGAGGTACACGTCGCTGTAGGTCTGATCCCAAGAGATGAGTTGGCGATAGGGGATGTCGCTGAACCCAAGCGCCCAGTCTCCGTCGCCGGTTCCGGTGATAACGCGAGGCAGGTCGGGCGTTTCGAGAAGCGCCGATCGTCGCGTGCGGGGGTCGTACACCGCGAGGTACGTCCGGTTCCGCTCCTGGTTCGCCCGAAGGAGCTGCATCGGCTGCAGCAGAGGGTCTCGATAGTGCCAGATGTCCACGACGATCTTCTCTTCGTCGCTCGGAGGTTCCTGTTTCTGCTCTTCGGGCTTCTGCGGCTCCGCTCCGAAGAATATTCTGTTGCCGCTCTCGCTGAACCGCAGCTGCGCGCGCTCGGCGTAGACGAAGCCTTCCTCCTCAAGCCCCCGGTTCAGGTCGAGTTTCTCCAGGCGCCCGTCCGTAGCCAGGTACACGCTCCGCGCCGGCTTCTCCGCATCATAGTTCTCGTGGTCGGAGGTGAACAGGACGCGCCCGCTCTTGGAGTGAACGGTCAGCCCGCGATAGTCCCCAATGCCCTTGACGACGGCCGTGGTCTCTCGCGTCTCGACGTTGAGGACGTAAACGCCGTCCTCGCTCGGCTGCTCGTGTGACACCGAATAAACGAGGCGCTTGCCGTCGTCGAACCAGGTTGCACCCGTAACGAAGGGGATGCGAATCTCCTCGCCGGTCGAGAGGTTCAAGAGCACGCGCTCCGTGCCCTTGCGCTGTGACTTTCGATGTTGGGGAGTCTCAGGCTGCTGCTCGCCCTCCTCCTTCTTCTCTTCGGCTTGCGGCTGAGCGTTCTCCTCGGGGAAGTAATACGGCTGATACAGAAGCCAACCGGTGTCTTCATCGGGTAGAGAGTAGGATTGAACGCTTTCGATCTTCTTCAGTTGGTTCGTCGTGAGGGAGAAGACGCCGAGAGTGTTCCTCGGCATGTCCTTCGGTTTGCGCTTCTCTTTCTGAGCCTTCTTGACCTCCTCTTCCGGGGGGACGATGAGACAAACCACGAAACGCGAGTCGGCGCTGAACCTGGGGTTCGAGCCGCGTGCGATCTTCACCGGCTCGCTGCCGAACGCGGGAACGATAAACAGTTCCGCGTCCCCGACTTGCGGAGCCTCGAGCCAGAGCGCCCAAGCCCCGTCGTTTGACAGGGTCTGGCTACGGATCGAGCGCCACGAGTCGTAGACTGAGTGGTCAAGCGGCTTCTTCTGCGCCGCGCAGGCGAGCGCAAGGCACGCCCCGAGCATCACAACCGAGATTCGAGCGATACGAGTGTTTGTCATCTCCTTTGTCCCTGGGCGGGGAACATACCCGGACGGCGCACGGTGTATGTCGCCACCCTAAGAACATTGGGCGTGACCGCTATCGGCGCGCGATGACCCTCGCCCTCCCTGTAGCAGCAATCGCTATTGCCTCAATCCTCGTGGCGTGCTCGCCGCCCAAGTAAACGCGGTGGTACGCCTTACGGAACGCCGAGTCGTCAGCCGTGTAGATGTTGGTGAACGTCTGCGGGTTGCGGTCAATCAAGGGGAACCAACTCGAGTGAATCTGAATCATCACGCGGTGCCCAGGCTGGAACGTGTGGCAAACGTCCGGCAGCAGGAACTCGACCTTCACAACGTTCACCTCCTCCGGCTGAACATGGAACCGACTCGCGGGCAGCGGCTCTGGCAGCGACCAAGAGTTACGATACTTTGCGCGCATCGGCTCGCCGCGAATCAACATTTGATACCCACCCATCACGACGCTGTTCCCTCTTGGCGAGTTGTTCGGCGCGTTGTCTGGGAAAACGTCAATCAACTTCACGACATAGTCGGCGTCCGTGCCGGTTGTTGCGATGTAGAGCGTTGCCTTGAGCGGCCCGGCGAGCGTCAGCGGCTCCGTCAGCGGTTCCGTCTCGAACGACAGCACGTCCGGCCGCGTCCAAACGAATCGCTGGTCCTCGATCATGTAGCTTCTCGCCATTCCCGTCGTGATCGTTGCGGAGTTTGGGACCGGCCGATCCGGATCGCTCAGGTACTCCTTGTGGGCGGTCGCGTCGTTCGACGAGGTCCATTGCAGCGATCCGTCCGCGCGTGGGAAGAGGTGCATCGTCCGAGCGCCGGCGGGCGGCCATTGCTCAGCGCGCAGCCAGCGATCCGCGCCGAGGTCGAACATCATCACCTCGGGAATGTCCGGCTTCGGAATATCGCCCCAAAGGTGGTAGCGGAAGAAAGGCTTTTGCAGCGTGTCCCGGAAGTTCACTCCCGTCTGCGTCGTCCAAGTGATGTCGTGCAGCGACGTTCCAGGCCCGCCGTTCCACGAGCCGTGATACCACGGGCCCATGACGAGTGAGTTCGTCGCTCCCGGGTTGTTGGCTTCGATGGCTCGATAGATGGCGAGAGGGCCATAAAGGTCCTCGGCGTCCCACCATCCTCCGACCGTGAGGACGGCGACCTTGCCGACGCGCCTCATGTGCTGCGGGACGTTCTGCGCCTGCCAATACTCATCGTAATCTCCGTGCTCCATCCACTCCTTCCACATCTCAATTTGATCCATGTTGTGTTTGGTGAAGGAGTTCTTCAGCGCGCCCATCCTAAGGAAGAAGCGATAGCCGTCCGGCGTGTCGTGTTGGAAGACGCGGGGTCCATAGTTCTGTGTCGGGCCGTCGCGCTTCTTGCCGAAGCCGGCGATGAAGTTCATAGCATGCGGCAGGAAGAACGCTCCGTTGTGGTGCATGTCGTCGCCCAGCCAGTTGTCCGCCATCGGCGCTTGCGGCGACACGGCTGTCAGGGCAGGGTGCGGGTCAATCAAGGTCTGCGCGGCGTAGTGACCGGGATACGAAGTGCCGTAGACGCCCACGCGCCCGTTGTTGTTCGGCACGTTCTCTAAGAGCCACGCGATCGTGTCCCAGGTGTCAGTGCTCTCGTCGGTTTCGCCCGGTGCCTTGTTCGGCTTGTACGGGCGCATCCAGGCGAACTCACCCTCGCTCATGTATCGCCCACGAACGTCTTGATAGACGAAGATGTATCCCTCCTGGACGAAAGACGCCTCCGGCCCCAACGACGCCCGGTATGCGTCCTCCCCATAGGGGCGGCAACTGTACGGCGTGCGCATCATCAGGAACGGCGCGGGGCGGCTCGCGTCCTTCGGTATGTAGATGCTCGTGAACAGCCGCACCCCGTCGCGCATCGTGATGTACACCTCGCGCTTCGTGTACAGGTCCCGCACCGATTGGGCGAATGCGGAGGGAACAAGAATCGCCTGCGCCACGAGGAGCAGGACGACGCGGACGCTGAAAACCGGTCTTGGGCCATGTGCCATGCCCCTACTTACCCCACGCGGCCGCGGAATCCTGCTTCCAGCACCATAATCCGCTCCCTATGAGCGCGCACATCGTCTACGGCGGATGGGAAGGGCACACGCCGGCTGCGACCGCCCGCTTGCTCGCCGCGTTGCTCGAAGAAGCGGGGGTGAAGGCAACGCTCCACACCTCGCTCGACCTCTTCGCCGCCGTCCCCGATGAAGCGACTCTGCTGGTCCCCGTCTGGACGATGGGCGAGCTCACGCCCGAGCAGGCACGCGGAGTGTGCGACGCGGTCGAGCGGGGCGTAGGGCTTGCAGGCTGCCACGGCGGAATGTGCGACGCCTTTCGCGGGAATACCGAATGGCAGTTCCTCACCGGCGGCCAGTTCGTGGCTCACCCGGGCGGCGAAGTCCGCTACGGTGTGAGCATCGAGGACCGGGACCACCCCGTCACGCGCGGCATCGAGGACTTCATCCTGAAGGGCGAGCAGTACTACCATCACGTTGACCCTGCCGTCCACGTTCTGGCAACGACCCCGTTCCCCGTCGCGGACGGGCCACACGCAGCCAACGGCCCCGTCAAGATGCCGACGGTTTGGACGAAGCGCTGGGGCAAGGGAAGGGTGTTCTATTGCGCCATCGGGCACACGGCAGACGAGGTGGCAGCCGAGCCTGTCCGCACGCTCGTAAAGCGTGGCCTCCTCTGGGCAGGTAATCTGCTGCCCGATTGATGAAGGCGATTGTGAAGGCCGCGCCCGCTCCGGGCTGCTCACTCCTTGAAGTCAACGAACCGCCCCTGCAGCCGGGACACGTACGCGTGCGCGTGAAGTTCGGCAGCGTGTGCGGCACCGACCTGCACATCTACGACTGGAACGAGTGGGCAGCGTCGCGCATCGCGCCGCCGCGCATCATCGGGCATGAGTTCAGCGGTGTCGTCGAGGAGGTCGCGCCGGACGTAAGCGCGCTCAAGCCCGGGGACGAAGTAGCGAGCGAGTCGCACATCACTTGTGGCAGATGTCGCCAGTGCCTCGAGGGCAAGCGCCATGTGTGCGTCAACACGCGCATCCTAGGGGTGGACGTGGACGGTGGCTTTGCGACGTACGCCGTGATCCCGTGGGAGAACGCCCGACCGACGAACGGCAAGATTCCCCTCGACGTCGCCTGCGTTCAAGACCCGCTGGGCAACGCAGTCCACACGGTATTCGCAGGGCCGGTGAAGGGGCAAGACTTTCTCATCACCGGCATGGGGCCGATCGGTCTGTTCGCAGTAGGGGTTTGCAAGGCTGCGGGCGCTGCAAGCGTTGCAGTAACCGAGGTCAGCCCGTTCCGCCTCGAGTTGGCGGAGAGGATGGGCGCGGACTTGCTCGTCAACCCGATCAGGGACGACGCCGCAAAAGCGCTTCAATCCCGCTACCCGGACGGCGTAGACGCCGCGCTCGAGATGTCCGGCAAGGCGCAAGCCCTGAACCTGTGCATCCAGGCGCTTCGCCCCGGTGGGCGGCTCTCGCTCCTCGGCCTGTTCGACTCCGCCGAAACGCCGACCCTTCTGAACGAGGCGATCTTCAAGGGGCTGGACATTCAGTGCATCGTCGGGCGCAGACTGTGGGAGACGTGGGAGCAGATGGGTGAGTTGCTCTCGTCGGGCCGCCTCGATATCACGCCCGTGCTGACGCATCGCTACCCGTTCAGCGAGTTCAACGAGGCGATGGAGCGCATGAAGGCAGGGCTCACCGGCAAGGTCGTGTTCGAGTTCTAGATGGACGCTCCGAACACGAGGTAAAACGCACGCTTTAGATGTCCGCCCTCTTCGTCTCGACCTGGAAAGATGCGGGCGAGCCGTGCGTTCGCGCCGCGTGGGATGAGTACCACCGCTCCAAGAGCTTGCTCTCCGCTTGCGAACAGGGGCTCGTCGCCGTTGAACTCGACCCGCGCTTGCAGGCGGTCGGTCTCGGCGGATTACCCAACAGCGACGGCGAGCAGGAGCTGGACGCCGGCCTGATGGACGGCGCAACGCTCGAAGCGGGCGCGGTCTGTGCCCTGCGAGGGGTGGTCCCCGCCATCTCGGTCGCGCGAAAGGTGATGGAAGAGACGGCGCATGTGATGCTGGCGGGTGACCAGGCGCGCCGCTTCGCCATCGCGAACGGCTTCGAGCCGCGCAGCCTTCACAGCGAGAACTCGCTTCAAAAGTATGAAGAGTGGCGCAAGAGCCGAGGCGCCGCCGACGTTGCCCACCTGGTGCACGACACGGTAACCATCTGCGCGTGGGAGGCGCCTTCGCACGTCGTGGCTGCTTGTTCCACTTCGGGCCTTGCGTGGAAGCTGCCTGGCCGCGTGGGAGATAGCCCCATCGTAGGCGCAGGCTTCTATGCCGACGACGAAGCGGGAGCGGCCGGCGCCACCGGCGTCGGTGAGGACATCTGGCGCTTCCTGCTCTCCTTCCGCGCTGTAGAAGGGATGCGCTCCGGTCTCGCACCGACAGAGGCTTGCGAGTCCGCCGTGCGCGAGATGGTTCGCCGCCGACCCTCGACGCGGGAGAAGTGCTCGGTGGTCTTTGCCGTTTCGAATCGCGGCGAGTGGGGCGCAGCCGCCTCCGCCCCCGGATTTGTGGCTTGGGTGTGCCGCGACGGCGACGCCGAGAGCCACGTCATCGCGCCGGTGGAGGCGTAGCGCACCCGAGCCATAATCCGGTCATGCCCGAACGGTCAAGCGCGGCGTGCCAAACGACGCACCGAATCCTCATCGCTGACTCGAGATGGATGTCCGAGGTTGGCGACGAGTCAGTGCACCTGGTCGTCACCTCGCCGCCTTATTGGCAACTCAAGGACTACGGGCACGACCGGCAGATTGGGTTTGACGACACCTACGAAGAGTACATCAACAACCTCAACCTGGTCTGGGACGAGTGCTACAGAGTCTTGCATCCCGGCTGTAGGCTTTGCGTGAACATCGGCGACCAGTTCGCCCGGTCCGTCTACTACGGTCGCTACAAAGTGATTCCGATCCGCACCGAGATCATCAAGTTCTGCGAGGCGAGAGGGTTCGACTTCATGGGCTCGATCGTGTGGCGCAAGGTGACGACGACGAACACGACCGGCGGCGCCGCAGTCATGGGCTCGTACCCGTACCCCAGAAACGGAATCGTCAAGATAGACTACGAGCACATCCTCCTGTTCAAAAAGCTGGGCGAGCCCCCGAAGCCGGTACGCGAACAGAAGGAGGCATCTCGGCTAACGGATGTAGAGTGGAATGAATACTTTTCAGGCCACTGGAGCTTCCCCGGCGAGCGGCAACATGCGCATTTGGCTATGTTCCCTGAGGAGATGCCCCGTAGGCTGATTCGGATGTTCTCCTTCGTCGGCGAGACGGTTCTCGATCCGTTTCTGGGGAGCGGCACCACCAGCCTGGCGGCGAGGAACGTCGGCCGCAACTCGATCGGCTATGAGGTAAACCCCGACTTCCTGCCGCTGATCCTGCAGAAAGTGAAGGGAGGGGATGGAGACCTCTTCGAGCCGGACTTCGCCGTTGACGTAGTCGAGCGGCCGATGCACCCGGATGACGTCGAGACGCGCTTGGCTGGGCTCCCTTATGTCTTCGAGGACTTTGTTCGAGTGAACAAGAGGGTTGACCCGCGGGGAATGACGTTTGGGTCAAAGGTAGCGGGGCACCCAGGTACGTAGCCGCATCGGCACGAGCGGTGATTGGTGCCTTGACTCTTGCACTCGGTAAGATTCGCGCCAGTGCCGATCCTCGAAGTCCGTAACCTGCACGTCGCCATCGAAGGAGTTGAAATCCTTCGAGGCGTCAACCTCTTCGTTGAAGAGGGCGAGACGCTCGGCATCGTCGGCGAATCCGGGTGCGGGAAGAGCATGACCGGGCTCGCCGTCATCGGCCTCCTTCCAGGCGACGGGCGGGTCACGCAGGGTGAGGTGCTGTTGAACGGAGAGAACCTCGTCACAGCCGGCGAGCGGCGAATGAGACACGTCCGCGGGGGAGACATCGCGATGGTGTTCCAAGACCCGTTCACGAGTCTCAACCCGGCGATGCGAATCGGAGACCAGATCGCAGAGGCGATGGTGCTCCACCGCTCGATGTCTTGGCGCGCGGCTCGCAAGGAGGCGGTGAAGATGCTCGAATCCGTGAAGGTGCCTGCCCCAGCAAGTACGGTGCGCAAATACCCCCACCAGTTGAGCGGAGGTCAGAGGCAGCGCGTCATGGTCGCGATGGCGTTCGCCTGTCGACCGAAAGTGCTCATCGCGGACGAGCCGACGACCGCGCTCGACGTAACCCTCCAGGCGCAGATCCTTGCGCTGCTGACCGAGTTGCAGGAGCAAGAGGGGACTGCCGTGATTCTTATCTCTCACGACATCGGAGTTATCGGCTCGGTGAGCGATAGAATCTGCGTCTTCTATGCCGGTCGGGTGATCGAAGACGGAGACTCCAGGGACGTCCTGCGGCGCCCCAAGCATCCATACACACAGGGCCTACTCGCATCGCTGCCGGGCGGGGAGGAGCGCCTCTCTTCGATCCCCGGGCAGCCGCCAGACTTTCGCACTCTCGGCGGAGAGTGCGCCTTCGCACCACGATGCCCCCACAGGTTCGAGCGTTGCGACGTTGAGCCCGACCTCCTGGGGGGCGACCTCGACGCAGCGAAGCGTCGCGCGGTTGAGGAGAGAAGAAGCTTTATTGACTTGACACAAGCTGAATTAGATGCCGGAATCGTCTGGGCGCTGCCCGAGGAGGTAGCGCGCAGGCACCTGGCGATCCCGATCCGGCGCGACGGAACCGTGTTCCACGTTGCGATGGCGGAGCCGGACGACGAAACCGCCAGGCAAGAGGTCGCGAAGGCGCTCGGCGCGCGCATCCTGCCGTCCCTGGCATCCTCGGATGCGATCATGGCGGCAATCGAAAGAATCTACGGGGGCGCTCCGATGAGCGCGGCGCCTCACCGCGCGGCTTGCTGGCTCGTCGAGCGCTCGGAGGTACGCGTTGGCTGATCCTCTGCTGGTGGTGGACGACGCCCGCGTCGTGTACGACGTCCCGGGCGGGCAGATTCGGGCGGTAGACGGGGTCAACCTCACTCTTGAGCGGGGCGAGACGCTTGCGCTCGTGGGCGAGTCCGGCTGTGGAAAGACGACGCTCGCCAAGGCGATCCTCGGCCTCGAGCCGGTTACTGCGGGCACGATTCACGTGGATGGGAAACCGGTTACCGACCGTCTCGGCGGCCTCGCGAAGCGCGTCGGCATCGTCTGGCAAGACCCGCACGCCTCCCTCGACGCGCGATGGCGCGTAGGGCGCGCCATCGCTGAGCCGCTCCTCGTGAATGGATTCGACAAGACGAAGGTCAAGGAGCGGGTTCGTGAAGTCATGGAGCAGGTTGGGCTTGACCCTGCGCTCGCAAGCCGGTATCCCCACCAACTCTCGGGCGGGCAGAAGCAGCGTGTGGCGATTGCCCGCGCCCTCGCCCTAAGTCCGCCCCTCGTGCTTTGCGACGAGCCGACCGCCGCGCTCGACCTCTCGATTCGTGCACAGATCCTCAATCTCCTCAAAGACCTCCAGGCGTCACTCGCCTTGGCGTATCTGTACATCTCGCACGACCTCACGACCGTGCGGTTCATCGCCGACAGGATTGCGGTGATGTACCTCGGACGGATCGTAGAAGTGGGTAGGACGAAGGATGTGTTCACCTCTCCGCGCCATCCTTACACGTTGGCTCTCTTGCGCTCAACACCCTCCCTGGAGAACCTCGGCCGCGTGCCCGACATCCTGCCCGGCGAGATTCCCGACCCTCGGGTGCGGATTTCGGGCTGCAACTTCCGCACACGCTGCCCCTACGCGCAGGAAAGGTGCGCTACGGACAACCCCGGCGCGACCGCCGAGGGCGACCGCGCTTTCTTCTGCCACTTCCCACTGACGCCTTCCGAGGTCGGCTGAAGTGCGAGGATGGGCTGTTCGTCTCCTGAAGCCAAATCGTGCACAATAGCGGCCGAGTGGCCGAAGTAGCCGGGATCGTCCTCGCCGCAGGAAAGGGAACGCGGATGAAGTCCGCCAAGCCCAAGGTTTTGCATGATGTCTGCGGCCTGCCGATGGTGGAGCACGTCCTCCGTGCACTCGATGGCGCGGGCATCCATAAGAAGGTGTCCGTCGTTGGTTGCGGCGCCGAAGAGGTTCGAGGCGCCCTAAGAGGCAAGAGCGACTTCGCCCTGCAGGAGGAACAGCGCGGGAGTGGTGACGCCTGCCGTGTAGGGCTGGAGGCAATGGGTGCGTTCGATGGCATTGTGGTCGTCGCGCCGGGGGACGCGCCGCTCGTAACGGCCGACGTCTTCGAGGCGATGATAGCCGCCGTCGAAGGCGGGGCGGACGGCGCCCTCGCCACTTGTGTCCTGAACGATCCGACCGGCTACGGCCGCATTCTGCGCTCCGAAGCCGGGGACGTGCTCGGCGTGGTCGAGGAGGTGGACGCCAACCAAGAGCAACGCGCCATCCGCGAGGTCTGCACCAGTTTCTACGCCTTCCGCGCGTCGGCGCTGAGGGAGTCGCTTCCACGCTTGAAGCCCGACAACGCCAAGGGTGAGTTGTACTTGACCGACGTCGTGCGCATCCTCGCCGAGGATGGTCACCGGGTAGCGGCGACCCCGATCGCGGATGGCACGCTGCTCATGGGGGTAAACGACCGCTGGCAACTGGCTGAGGCAAACGAGCAGATGCGCCGCCGGGTGCTGAAGAGCCTGGCGCTGGAGGGCGTAACCATCGAGGATCCGGGCACGACCTTCGTCGAGGTTGACGTGCGCATAGGCCACGAGAGCACTCTGCGACCGATGACTGTGCTGCGCGGGCGCACCGTCGTCGGGGAGGGGTGCGAGGTCGGGCCGTTCACCCGAATCGAGGACTCGGAAGTGGGCGACGGCACTGTAATCCTCATGAGCCACGTGCAGCGCGCGACGATCGGGCGGGGTTGCCGCGTGGGCCCGTTCGCCAACCTGCGGCCGGCCTGCCGTCTCGGAGACGGAGTCAAGATCGGCAACTTCGTGGAGGCGAAGAACGCTCAGTTGGGCGACGGCGCGAGCGCGGCGCATCTCAGTTACTTGGGTGACACCGTCGTGGGAGCAGGGACGAACGTCGGGGCGGGTACGATCACGTGCAACTACGACGGCTTCGAGAAGCACACGACGACAATCGGGGAGAACGCCTTCATCGGTTCGAACAGCACGCTGGTTGCGCCGGTGAGCATCGGGGATGGAGCCATCATCGCCGCCGGCAGTGTTATAACGCATGACGTTCCCAGCGACGCGATGGCCGTGGCACGCGAGAGGCAAGTCAACAAGGAGGAGTACGCCGAGAGATGGCGAAAGAGAAAGCGATCCAAGAGCAACGAATGAAGGCGAGTTCCGGCAACGGCGCATCCGCGGCGCTGAAACTATTCACCGGCAACTCGAATCCGGAGTTGGCGTACAAGATCGCCGACTACCTCGGAGTCGAGATGGGCCGGATGACGTGCACGAAGTTTAGTGACGGCGAGATTCGCGTTCAGGTGGACGAAAGCGCCCGCGGGGCGGACGTGTTCATCATTCAGTCCACTTGCGAGCCGGCAAACGACAACATCATGGAGTTGCTCATCATGCTGGACGCCTTCCGCCGAGCCAGTGCGAGAAGCATCACCGTCGTGATGCCGTACTACGGCTACGCCAGGCAGGACAAGAAGATCAAGCCGCGCGAACCGGTAACCGCAAGGCTGGTCGCCGACCTCATCTCCCAAACCGGCGCGAGCCGCGTCGTCGCCTGCGACCTGCACGCCGACCAGATCCAGGGCTTCTTCGACATCCCCGTGGATCATCTGTTCCTCGGCCCCACGATCTCCTCCTATCTGCGCGAAGAGGGGTACGCGGAGATGGATGCGGTCGTGGTGTCGCCGGACGTCGGCGGCGTCGCGCGCGCAAGAGCGATGGCGGAGAGGCTGGGCAAGCCCCTGGCGATCATCGCCAAGAGGCGTCCCGAGCCGGGAAAGGTCGAGGTCGTAGAGATCATCGGCAACGTGGAGGGCAAGGTGTGCATCATGATTGACGACATGATCGACACCGGCGGCTCGATGATCCAGGGAGCGGACGCCCTCCTTCTGCGCGGAGCCAAGGACGTCATCGCCACGTGCACGCACCCCGTCTTCAGCTCCAACTGCACCCAGAGGCTGCAGGAGAGCGCAATCAGCCGAATCGTGTGCACCGATACGATCCCGATCCCGAACCAGAAGCGCGTGGCGAAACTGTCGGTGCTCTCCGCCGCGCCTCTTCTGGGCGAGGCGATTCTCAGGATTCACCACAACGTCAGCGTGAGCAGCCTGTTCGACGACTGGAGTTAGGCGAATCGAAACGCGCCGCGAAGCAGTCTAATGGAGAGAGAATGCGAGGAACCGACGCTTGAGTGGACCGTGCATCTGGCAAGGGAGGAACCAGGAAAGGCGACAGCCGTCGCCCTGGTCGCCATCTGCGCCGGTGCCCTCTCCGCTCTCGTATTCGGCAATCCGGTCGCTTTTCTGGTCGGCTTCTTGGCGATTCTCGGCTCGACCGCCGAGTTCCTCCTTCCGGTACGATACCGGCTGGATGCGCGCGGGGGGAGCCGGAAGGTAGGATGGAGCCTTACGCAGATCGAATGGAAGGACGTGCGCCGCGTAATCGAGGGAACGGACGGGGTAAAACTCTCTCCGCTGGAACGGTCGTCCGGACTGGCGCCGTTTCGCGGGGTATACCTTCGCTTCGGGTCAAGGCAACAAGAAGTCCTTGACCTCATCGCATATTGGAGAGAACAACATGCTGCCGGTGTGGGACAAACCGCTGACGGAGGAGGACATCGAGAAGATGGTTGAGCGTGTTGCCGGCGAGGTGCACAAGCGAGGACTGGAAACGCCCGCAATCCTCTTCCTCGAGATGCACAAGCCGCTGGCGAACGTGTTCGCGCACGGCGCGCTCGCGTTCTCGCCGTTCATCATGCCGTTCCTCGGCTTCGACCGAGTTGACCGCTACACCCAGTTCATGGCGAGCCCGCAGAACGTCGAACGGCTAATCCAGAGAATCGAGGCGCAGCGGGAGTCTCGAGCGGAGGCGAAGACGAATGGGTGAGCGGGACTACGAAATCATCAGCCTGGGCCTGCAATACCAGAAGTGGGGGTGGCTGCTCTCCCTGACCACCGTCGCCGTCGTTGCATACATCCTCTGGGGAATCTTCATGGCGCGGCGCAAGGCGGGCTCCGTGACCATCCGCCGCATCGCCGGTCTCGACCAGATTGACGAGGCGGTTGGGCGGGCGACGGAGACGGCTCGCCCGGTGCTGATGGTGCCGGGGCTGTCGGCAGCGCTGGACGGCATCGCGGTGCAGGCGCTTACCATCTTCGCTTCGATTATCCGCTCGGCCGCGCGCTTTGCAACGCCGATTCGCTTACTGAACTACAACGGCGCCGTGTTCGCAGTTGCGCAAGAGATCGCGAAGGACGTGTACCAAACCGAGGGCGTGCCGGATCGGTACGATGTGGACTCCGTTCGATTCGTGTCCGACAAGCAGTTCGCCTTTGCGGCGGCGGTCGCGGGCACCATACAGCGCGACAAAGTCGCCGCGGCGTTCTACATGGGCGACTTCTACGCCGAGTCCCTCATCATGGCGGAGAACGCCAACATGGTCGGTGCGATCCAGGTCGCGGCGACAACCCAGTTCACCCAGACGCCGTTCTTCATCGCTGCCTGCGACTACGTGCTTCTCGGTGACGAGTTCTACGCCGCCAGCGCCTACCTGGGCCGTGAGCCTGTGCTGCTCGGTAGTCTCGTCGGGGCGGACTGGGCGAAGTTGACCTTCATGCTGTTCGCGATCATCGCTCTGTTCGTTCACTCCTTCCAAGCAATCAGACCGCTCACCCAGGAGCAAATTCAACACTTTGAGGAGATGGGCACACCTGTGCTCGAGGGGCAGCAGTACCCCACGCCTGACGAGTACTTCTTCAGGTGGATCACCAAGGTTCCACGGGGATAGATACGTATGGAGTTACTGCAGATAGACCTTACACTCCCCAGAACGGACGCCAACCTTTGGCTTGTGATCGGTTTGGCGGGGCTGGCGATGTTCGTCTCAGCCGTAATCCTGTTTGGAATCTCCCGCGTCCCCAGCAACTTCCGGCGCCCGTTGGTGGGGATGTTTGTTTTCATCGCGGGGCTGATCTGGATTCTCGACTGGGCGTTGCCCAAAGCGACGGTGCAGCGCGCAAGCGGTGAGACCGACTCGATAATCCCGATCCCGATCTGGCCGTACGAGTACGACCTCGTCATGGAGAAGGTCGTCCAGGGAAGTCAGGTGCTCAGCGGGGTGCTGCTCGCCCTCGGCGTCTTGAGCATCCTTCGCGTGCATGTCAAGCGGCTGACGAAAGGGCAGAAGGACTGGCCGTTCTCGGTCGTGCTTCTCGGCTCGATGGCTGCGATGATCGTCATCGGGCTTGGGGAATGGATCGCCAACAATCGCGAGGCCGCAGGGATACCCGGCAACCACGAGGACATGAAGACGGCGTTTTCCGTCGTGTTCATTGACATGCTGCAGATCCTCGACGCCGCGATGTTCAGCCTTATCGCCTTCTTCATCCTGTCGGCTGCATATCGCGCGTTCCGAATCCGGTCGGTTGAAGCGACGATCATGATGGGGGTTGCGCTCGTCGTGTTGCTCGGTTTCATTCCGCTCGCGATGGCGCTGACGGCTGGGCTTCCGACCGAGGGCCTTGCGTCCAACTTCCGCATCGAGAACCTGAAGTCGTGGATTCTTCTGACTGTCAGCACTCCTGCGCTTCGAGCCATTGACCTCGGTCTCGGACTGGGCCTGCTGGCGATGGCGCTGCGCATCATGCTCGGACTTGAGAAGGGGGTAGCCGTAGACTGATGAGTCAAGACCTTCAACCCGAACAGCAGAGGCAAACTTTCTGGGAGACGATGTACGCCGTTGACCGGCGATGGCTCTACCTCATCCTCATCATCATCGTGTCCATCCTCGTCATCAATCCGATTACTGTTCCGAACGTCGAGGACCCGGCGGCTGAGGCTCTCTACGACTACCTGAGCGGGCTGAATGAAGGCGACTTCGTGTACATCGAAAGCGACTGGACGAACAGCACGCGCGGCGAGAGCCGGGGGCAGTTCGAAGCGCTGATTCGACTGCTCATGCGAAAGAAGGTGCGATTCTGCATCAGCACGCTGGGCGACCCACAGATCCCGGACATCATCCGTCCGATCATCGAGGGCATTGCCCAGGAGGCGGGCAGCAACAACTACAAAGAGGGAACGGACTACGCTATCGCCGGCTACTTCCCGAACCTGGAAGCGCACGTCTCCGGTTTGGTCAACAACATCCGTGAGACGGTGCGCGAGAAGAGGGTCGCTGGGCGAAGTATCGTTGATACGCCTGTGTTCGAAGGCATCACCGACCTCAGCGACGCCAAGTGCGTGGTAGTCATCACCGGCTCGTCGACAATCAACCTGTGGTACGAACGCATCCGCGCCAAGACGAAACTGGGGCTGATGTGCACCGCGGTTATGTCCGGCGAGAACATCCCGTACTACGTGAGCGGCCAGTTGGTCGGCATCGCCATCGGCGCGAAAGGGGCGTTCGACTTCGAATCCTTGCTTGAAAAGGAGTGGCCGGCGGACCAGAACCCAGGCTACAAGAACTTCACATCCGGCCGTCGCTACATGAGTCCGCTGTTCTTCGCGCTGATGCTGCTGATTCTCGCCGTGGTCATGGGTAACGTCGCCATGTACCAACTGAAGCGGACCGGGAGGCACAATTAGATGCTTGCTCAAAGTGTCTTTACACCTGAATGGTGGCAGGAACTCTTCAGCCCGGATGGGCGATGGCTGGAGAATAGTCTCCTGCGCATCACGATCGGCGCGATCCTCACGCTCGGCCTCTACTCGCTCCTGTATCGCGAGAACAAGTTCTACCGTTTCACCGAACACGTTTTCGTCGGGCTCGCAACCGGGTTTTCGGTCGTCGCACTCGTCAAAGAGGTGCTCTGGCCGCAGTGGTGGGTGCCGATGCTCGGCGTGCCCGAACGAGAAGCCACGCCCGATGTGTCGGCAGTGCCCGCTGTCGAAGCCGCCTGGCTTTGGGGTGCTCTGTTGCCAGTCGCGTGCCTTGCCTTTTTCGTGTTCAGCAAGAAGCACGGCTGGCTTAGCCGCATCCCGCTCGGCATAATCGTCGGCTTGTGGGCGGGGCAGCAGTTGAACGCATTCCAGAACCGCTTCCTGCCTCAAGTCGCCGATCAGGCGCGCCCCATCATTCCTCTCGGCGAGACTTCGCCTGCAATGGCGGTCAACAACCTGATCGTGGTCATCACCTGGATCGTCGTGCTCAGCTACTTCGTGTACTCCTTTGAACAGAAGAGCAAGTTCCTGCAGCGGACCTCCCTCATGGGAAGGTGGCTGCTCATGGTCGGTTTCGGCGCCATCTTCGGCACCACGATGATGACCCGCTTCGTGCTCTTCATTGACCGCGCCTACTACCTTCTCATCCAGTGGCTGCGGCTCGGCGAGCAGCTTTGATTCCGGCTACAATCGAAGCAGCTTGAGCAATACCGAAAGCCTCGACGCTCTCGTGTTGCGACGCTGGGATTTGGGTGAAGCCGACCGCCGACTCTCCCTACTCACCTCGCAAGCGGGAAAGATGTACGTCCTCGCCCGAGGAGCGCGCAAGAAAGGCTCTCGCACCGGCTCGGCAACGGAGCCGCTGATGCTTCTCCGGTGCCAGGTCGTCAGAGGGCGACGCAACAACGTCCTGGCGCAAGTCGAAGTGCGGCGGAGCTTCGCGCGCGTGCGCCAAGACTATCTTCGCTTGACCGCCGCGCTTGCGTTCCTCGAATCGCTCGACGCCTGCCTCGAAGAGGGCGACCCGCACCCCGAGTCCTACGACCTCGCCGAGAGGTTTCTTTCAGCCATCGAGGCGCCCTGCGACCCGCTCGCGTGGCTTGCCTGGGCAGACCTCGAACTGCTCGACCAAATCGGCTTTCGGCCGAATTGGGACGAGGGCGGTTCGGCTGCTGCGCTCGTCAGTCCGATGATGGGTGGCGTGGTGGGGGAGGGAGACCTTCCGCCCCGCGACGCGTTCCGCCTGCCTCGACCCGTGCTCGAAGCCCTTCGCTCGCTCCAGGATGCCCCCGCCCCGCCGTCGGCTTTCCCGTCGCTGGAGGTGGCTCGCGCCCTGCTTCGCTTCTGGCGAGAGGTCGCAGGCCGCAGGCTGCCTGCGCGGGAGTCGCTCGTCGAGTCGTTCTCGAATCACGCCTCGGAGTAGCGCTGCTCGAGCGCGTCCCAGGTGTCGCTCAGAATCGCCTCTCGTATCTCGCGCATCATGCGGCGATAGAAGGAGAGATTGTGCAGCGTTGCAATCCTCGCCGCCGTCGGCTCACCCGCCTTGAAGAGGTGGCGGACATATGCGGCGCTGTAGCGCTCCGTGAGCGGAAAGACGCTCTCCTCATCCCACGGGCCGTCGTGCTCCGTCCAGCGGGCCGTAGTTACATCCACCACCCCCTTCAGCGTGTACACGCTGTGGTGCCTGGCGCTGCGCGTCGGCAGAACGCAGTCGAAGAGATCCGCGCCGTGCTTGACAGCATGCAGGATGTCCTTCGGCTGCCCTACGCCCATCAGATATCTCGGTCTGTCCGCCGGCAGGCTGGGCATGAACTCGGCGACGACCGGGCGCTGCAACTCCGTAGGCTCTCCCACGCTTACGCCGCCGAGCGCGAATCCATCGAACGGCAACGCCGCCACTTCCGCCAGGGAGCGCTCGCGCAGCCGCTTGCTCGTGCCGCCCTGCACGATTCCGAAGAGCGTCTGCCCTTCGCTCCTCGCGGCAAGACACCTCTCCGCCCAGAGCGATGTGAGGCGCGCCGCGGCCTGCAACTCTCGCTCCTCGCACGGGTATGGCGGGCACACGTCGAGCGCCATGCTCACGTCAACGCCAAGGAGCGACTGAATCTCAACCGCGCGCTCCGGCGTGAGGTCTATCTCGGCGCCATCAATGTGCGACCGAAACCACGCGCCGCGCTCCGTCACCTTTCGCTGATGGGCGAGGCTCATCACCTGGAAGCCGCCGCTGTCGGTCAGGATGGGGCGTGGCCAAGCCATGAAGCGATGTAAGCCCCCAAGTTTTGCGATACGCTCCGCCCCCGGTCGAAGGGCGAGATGGTACGCGTTGGCGAGCACCATCTCGTATTCAAGGGACTCGAGGTCGTCGCTTGTCAACGTCTTCACGACGCCCTGCGTGCCGACCGGCATAAACGCGGGCGTCTCTACCGTGCCGTGCGGCAACGTCAAGACACCGGCACGCGCGTGCGTGCCCGCCGAGGTGTGGATGACCTCGAACTGCACCCGTTCTACGCCGCCACGAGGAGGAGCGCCGGCGGCTCCGGAATGACGGTTACCTTCATCTCTTTGCCGTCGCGGACAACCGTTACCGTTGCGGGCTGGAACGGCATCGCTCGCTCGAAGACGAATTGCAGGTCCTCGATCGTCGTAATCTTGATGTCGTCCCACTGGATGATGCGGTCGCCTGCTTGCAACCCCGCCTTCTGCGCGGGAGAGTTTTCCGAGACTCCCTCAAGGAGCAAGCCGGGGCCCGGGTCGCCGTAGCTCGGAATCAGGCCCACGCGCACCCGCCGCGCCCCGGATGCCGGCGCCTCCGGCGGGGTGCGCTCGACAATCTTGTCCTTGTCCTGGAACGGGACCATCCCCGGCATCGAGTCAACCACCGAGAGCACGTTGATGATGAGCGTTCCAATGCGCTCCATGCCATCGTAGTTCAACTTATCCGCGTGATCGTTGGCGCGGTGATATCGCTCGTGCTCGTCGGTGTTGAAGAACAGTACGGGTATCCCAGCGGACTCGAACGCGGCGTGGTCGCTCCTTCCGGCGATCGAGCGGCGGCCGGTGGGATCGAACTCCAGTTCGAAGCCGTCGCCGAAGCGGTTCACGAGGTCTCGCCAAATCGGTGACGAGCGGACGCCGTCAACGATGAGCTTGTTCTCGACGAGGTTCCCTACCATGTCGAGGTTGATCATTGCCGTTACCGCCTTCAGGTCAACGGTGGGGTTGGCTACCCAATAGCGGCTCCCGACAAGGCCCATCTCCTCTCCACTATACAGTTGGAAGACGAGCGTGCGAGAATTCGACTTCGTTTTGCTGAAGTAGCGCGCCAACTCGAGCACCATCGCTGAGCCGCTGGAGTTGTCGTCCGCGCCGTTATAGATGTCGTCGCCTTCGATGCGACCGAGCGCCCCCATCTCTCCACGCCCCACGTGGTCAATGTGCGCGCCGATGACGATGTACTGAGCCTTGAGCGTCGGGTCATGCCCCGGAAGCACCGCGATGATGTTCCGCCCGATGACGTTCTTCGGCTGCGTCGAGGTCTTTAGCGTTACGGTAACGCCCGCCGCAAAGCCGGGCAGAACGCGTCCCGCCACCGCTTGCTCCCGTGCGCGCTGGAAGTTCAGCCCGCTCACGCGTTCGAACATCTCGCTCGAGATTGCTGCTGCGACGAAACCTTCGCTGCGGAGGATGCCGTTCTGCCCTGTCAGCCCAAGCACACCAGGGCCGGTCGGCGAGCCGGCGAATAGGATTCCGACGGCGCCTTTCTCTTGCGCGGCGCGCGCTTTCGCCCGATTGCTCAGGCGGCGGTCGGCGCTCGGGAATACGATGACGATCTTCCCCTTCACGTCAACGCCTGCGTAGTCGTCCCTGTCCTCAGTGACCACGCCCTCGCCGGCAAACACGACCGGCGCGGTTACCTCATCCGAGGCGTCGCCGTTGTACACCGGCACGAACTCCTCGCCTGCCTTTGCCTCGAACGTCTCCGCCCCTCGGCGAAATCGAAGATAACTCCCCTCGCCGACCTCGATGCCGAAGCGCACCGGAAACTCCTGGAAGAAGGTGCCCTTTTCGCCGCCCGGGAGCAGCCCCGCTTCCTCGAACACCTTCTTGGCGTAGTCGCCCGCCATGCGCTCGCCGGGCGAGCCGGTGAACCGCCCTTCCAACTCGTCGGACGCGAGGTACTCGACGTGCTTGCGAAGGGCTTCTGCCGAAATCAGCGGTGCGGGCGCTTGCGCCGCAACCGTCGAAAGAACGAGAGCCGAAAGCCATGCTTGAATCATTCGTTTACTCCTTCCAATCTGCTACGAACACGTTGGTCTCTCCGGTTTCCCGACCGTTCCGGTTACTCGCCCAGACGAGGCGCTTGCCGTCGCGGGTGAACATCGGGAATCCATCGAACTCGGGCGTGAATGTGATTCGCTTGAGGCCCTTGCCGTCAACGCGAATCGTCCAAAGGTCAAACTCGCGACCCTGCGGGTCGCCGTAATTGCTCGAAAAGATGATGTCCCTGCCGTTCGGATGAAGGAACGGCGCGAACGAGGCTGCGTCCAAGTTCGTTACTTGCCGCTTGTTGCTTCCGTCGGCGTCCATGATCCAAACCTCTAACTTTGAGGGGCGAACGAGGGACTGCTTGAGGAGCGACAGATAGTCGCGCTTGTGCTCTTCGGAGCGTATCCTCGCCCGGCGGTAGACGATCTTCTTGCTGTCCCAACTTACGAACGGGCCGCCGTCGTATCCGAGCTCGTTGGTCAGCCGCACCAGTCCCGTTCCGTCGAGGTTCATACGATAGATCTCAAGGTCGCTGTCCATCGTGCTCGTGAACACCATGAACGACCCGTCGGGGGCGATGGTCGTCTCCGCGGCGTATCCGCGCCTCTCGAAGAGCATCCGACGGTTCGAGCCGTCCTCGTTCGCTCGGAAGATGCGGAACCAGGGGTTGACCATCCAGACGTACCCTTTCGACCTGTCCACCGGCGGTTGCGGCCCCCGGTCCCACCAGCCGGTCCAGGAGAACACCACTTCGTCCGTTCCCGGGATGAAGTAGCCGCATGTGCATCGCCCTGTGCCGGGCGAGACGAGCCTCTTGCCGGAGCCGTCCGCGTTCATGATGAGAATCTGCTCGTCCGGCCAATCGGGTTGGGTGGACTGGTAGATGATCTTCGTTCCGTCGCTGTTCCAGTACGCCTCCGCGTTTTGCCCTCCAAAGGTCAACTGCCGGATGTTCTGGAGGTGTACCTCGTCGGGGTGGCGGAGGAGGTCGTCGTTTGGTATTCCGACTGGGTTTTGAAGCGCAAACAGGATCGCCGCGAGCATTGTCCGCATCATACCCGCCGCCCAAGAGCATAATGCGTGCGTGCGAATTGAAGACGCCATCGAGCGACTCGTCAACCGCCGAAGCCTGCGAGAAGCGGAGGCCCGGTCCGTTATGTCCCAGGTCATGGCAGGCGAGGCGACGCCCGCACAAATCGCCGCGCTGCTCGTCGCCCTGCGCATGAAAGGGGAGACCGGCTCGGAACTCACCGGGTTTGCGAGGGTCATGCGTGACAACGTGGTTCCCGTCAAGACGAACCGACAGAACGTGATCGACACCTGCGGCACCGGGGGCGACACCCTCAAGACGTTCAACATCAGCACCGCAGCAGCGTTCGTCGCAGCAGGCGCAGGCGCAACCGTCAGCAAGCACGGCAACCGCGCAGTTACGAGCAAATGCGGCAGCGCGGACGTGCTCGAGGCGCTCGGCGTCAGTCTCTCGCTTAGCGCAGAGCCTTGCGGCGCGCTGCTGGACGAAATCGGCATCGCGTTCCTCTTCGCTCCAAACTTCCATCCCGCGATGAGACACGCCGCCGGGCCTCGCAAGGAGATTCGCCTTCGAACCGTCTTCAACCTCCTCGGCCCGCTTACGAACCCCGCGGGAGCGAAGCGACAGGTGCTCGGCGTGTTTCACCCAACGCTGGTCGGCCGCCTCTCCGGCGTGTTGAAACGCCTGGGCGCAGAGCGCGCGGCGGTCGCTCACGGCCTCGCCGGACTTGACGAGGTGTCGCCCGTCGGCCCCACGCGCATCGCGTTCATTGACGGCAAGGAGGTCGAGGAGCGCGTCCTGAACCCATCCGACTTCGGTGTGCCTGAACTCGCCCCCGCCTCCATCGCCGCGAGTGAAACCGCCGAGGGCAACGCGGCGCTGCTTCGCGAGGCGCTGACGAACCCGGCATCGCCCTATTCGCAAGCCGTCCTGCCGAGCGCCGCCCTTGCACTTTGGGTGGCGGGCATGAGCGACGACCTGAAGCAGTGCGCCCAGATGGCCCGTGAGTCCATCGAGTCCGGAGCCGCGGCGGCGAAACTGGATGCGCTCATCGAGAGGAGCCGCGCCCTTTCATGAACCGTCTCGATCAGATCCTCGCGGACAAACGCGCGGAAGTCGAAGCGGCCAAGAGAGACACCCCTATCGAGGAGGTGCGCCGCCGAGCGGAGCAGGCTCCTCCGGTACGTCCGTTTCGGCAAGCGCTCGCTGCCGGGCCGCAGCCGGTTTCGCTCATCGCCGAGGTGAAGCGCGCCAGCCCGAGCAGAGGGCCGATTCGCGCCGACGCAGACCCCGTCGAGACCGCGGGCGCCTATGAACGAGGCGGCGCGTCCTGCGTCAGCGTGCTCACCGAGGAGCTGCACTTTCGCGGCTCTGCGAGCGACCTGACTGCCGTGCGCGACGCCGTCGCCCTGCCTGTTCTTCGAAAAGACTTCCTCTTCGACGAGTGGCAGGTGTACGAATCGCGGGCGATGGGCGCGGACTGCATCCTTCTCATCGTCGCCGCGCTTGACGACTCTTCTCTCGCCCGCCTCTTTCAACTCGGCCATGAAGTGGGAATGGATGTGCTCGTGGAGGTTCACAGCGAGGACGAACTGGCGCGAGCGGCGGCCGTTGCGCCGGATCTCATCGGCATCAACAACCGAGACCTGAGCACGTTCGAGACCTCGCTGGACACCACCGAGCGCCTCGCCCCCCTCGCGCCGACCGGCGCGCTCGTAGTCGCCGAGTCCGCCATCTGGTCACGCGAGGATGCGCTTCGCGTCGCGGACGCGGGGGCACGCTCGATCCTCGTCGGCGAGGCGTTGATGCGCGCTGAAAACATAGAGCACGCCGTTCGGGAGTTGCTCGGGCGATGACCTGGGTCAAGATCTGCGGCATCACATCATTGGATGCGCTCGAGGCCGCCGTGGAGGAGCGCGCCGACGCGGTCGGCTTCGTCTTCGAGCCGAACACGCCCCGTTACGTTGGGAAGAGACAGGACGAGGTGCAATCGTGGCTGCGCCGTGTACCCGAAGAGATCGAACGTGTCGCCGTGGTGGGCGACGCGAGGAACCTACCTCCCGACCTCGAGGGATTCAGCGCCGTGCAGTGGGTTGTCGGCGAGCCGCGTGCCGAGGGGCTGCGACGCTTCAAGGCATTTGCGCTCTCACCTGACCAGCCGCCCCCCACCGAGCGGGAGGCGGACCTCGTGCTCCTCGACGCCCTCGAAAAAGGCGCCTGGGGGGGAACAGGACGCACGGTGGATTGGCAAGCCGCGGCTTCGTTTGTTCGTTCCTCGCCGCTGCCGGTCGTGCTGGCCGGGGGGCTGACGCCGAAGAACGTCGGCGAGGCGGTCCGTGTCGTCCAGCCGTTCGGCGTGGATGTGAGCAGCGGCGTGGAGGTGTCGCCGGGAGTGAAGGACCCCGCCCTGGTTCGGGCGTTCATCCGGGCGGTGCCACGGGGCGAGTCAATCTAAAAAGTGCGGGGACGCCGAAAGGAGAGCAAAGCGCGCCCCCGCCACTCATTTGACTCGCTGCCGGCGAGCGCCGTTTCCGGTGGGCGATGCCCATCCTCGCGGTTTGGCGCCGGAGCGAAGACTTTCGTTCCGTCCTGACGTAATAGACGTATGGACTGCCCGAAACGAGGCGCTATTCTACCTGCGGCACGGTAGGGCGGTGGCGTCAGGGGCGGTATACTCCGCGGCGCCGCCATTCCTACGGCAATTCTTCTGGAGATTCTCTAAGTGGCGAATGCAATCGAGACACACGAACTAACCAAGGCGTACACCGTCAGGGGCGGGAAGGCGTTCGTGGTAGACCACCTGAACCTGCAGGTCGAGGAGGGCGAGATCTTCGGCTTTCTTGGCCCTAACGGGGCGGGTAAGACCACCACGATCAAGATGCTCCTCAGCATCATCTACCCTACTTCCGGCGCGGCCAAGGTGCTCGGCGAGGAGATCGGTGACATCAACATCCACCGGCAACTGAGCTACCTGCCAGAGAAGCCCTACTACTACGAGCACATGACGGGCATGGAGATCCTCGATTTCTATGCCAGGCTGTTCGGCATGCCGAAGGCGGAAAGGCGCGAGCGCGCAGAGAGGCTGCTCCAGCGGGTCGGCCTGGCGGACGCCGGGTTCAAGCAGATTGCGCAATACTCCAAGGGAATGCAGCAGCGCATCGGCCTCGCTCAATGCCTGCTGAACGACCCTAAGTTGCTCTTCCTCGATGAGCCGACCGCCGGCCTCGATCCCATCGCGCACATCGAGATCCGGGATCTCATCCTTCAGTTTCGAGAGGAAGGCAAGACCGTCTTCATCAGCAGCCACGAACTCTCGGACGTAGAGCGAATCTGCGACCGCGTCGCGATTCTGAACCGCGGCGTGGTGAAGGCAGAGGGGAAGCTGGAGGATCTGCTCGCGGGCGGGCGCATCGAAATCACGGCCGAGAACGTGCCCGATAGCCTGCGAGACAAGGTGCAGCAGGACGGTGCGATCGTGTCGCTACACGAGGGTCGCTTGATCGTAGACGCTCCGGATACCATCGCCACCGACGGCTTTGTTGACGCGATTCGCTCGGCGGGAGGAAAGATCGTCAGCATCATCCCGAGGCGACGCCGCCTCGAGGACCTGTTCGTCGAAACGATTGCCGAAGCGGAGCGCGGCGGCTCAGTGCAGGAGGTGAGTGGCTGATGAATCAGGTGTTTGCTATCGCCGCAACCACGGTGGGAGAGGCAATCCGCAGGCGCGTCCTGCTGATTATTCTCATGGTGGGCTTAGCGTTTCTCGTCATCGCGCCGAGCCTGAATGAGCTGTCTCCTCGCGGACAGCAACAGACGCTGATTGACATCTCGATCGGCATCCTTCGCATCACGGCGGCGATCCTGGCGGTGACGTTGACTGTCTACCTGCTTCCGAACGAGGTCGAACGGCGCACGATCTACACGATCTTGTCTAAGCCGGTCCACCGCTACCAGTTCCTGCTGGGCAAGTACCTGGGCAGCGTCGTCGCCCTGTCTCTGATGATCGGCCTGATGACGCTGGTGGTCATTCTTGCGTTTGGCATTCAGCAGCAGACCTGGTCGCTTGAGCGCATCTCTCCGCTGATCAAGGTGCCGTTCATGATGATCTTCCAGATGAGCCTATTGGCGGCCGTTTCGATGTTGTTCTCCACGTTCGTGACGCCGGTCATCAACTTCTTCCTCTCCGGCTTGGTCTGGATCTTCGGCACGCTGATCAACCCGATTTTCGAGCGCTGGGGCGCGCAGGGCGAGGCTTCTGACGCTGTTACCCTCGTCGCTCGAATCGCCCACTACGCCGTACCCAACTTCAGCAACCTCGATATCGCACAGGGTGCGGCGACAGCAGGCGCAACACAGATTCGAGGTAGCGAAGCGGTCTACATGGCGAACGGGATCGTCTACGCGGTTGTATACGTGTGCATTCTGTTGGTCGTCGCCGTGCTTATCTTCGACAGGAAGGAGTTGTAGCATGCGCCCAAATCGCTCGCCGCTGGTGTGGATTGCGCTGATCGCCCTCTTCGCGACGCAGGGGCTGGTGTCGCAACGCGCCATGTTCCCAACGTGGAAGCAGAACTACTCAACCGGTGAGCTGCGGATTGACCGAGGGCTGAACGCGGACCAGTTGCTCGCATCGTTTGCCGGGCTGCGCGAAATGGTCGCAGGCATCCTCTGGGTCGAGACCGACCACTACTTCGACACGGGACAATTCGATGCCGTTCTACCCCTGATTCGATTGGTGACCTGGCTCAATCCGCGACAGGTAGAGGTTTACTCGACGGGCGCTTGGCATATCGCATACAACTTCACCGACGAACAGAACCGATCTGACCGTCGCTACATTCCGCTTGGCCTTCGCCTGTTGCAAGAAGGCGTGCAGAACAACCCGAACACCTATGAAATGTATCACGAGACCGGGTGGATGTACTACCACAAGGTTGACGACGACTACTGGAAAGCGGTTCATTGGTTCGAGCAGGCGGTCGAGAAGAAGGACATCCTGCCGGCCCTGAAGAGCATCCTATCGAACGCCTACCAGCGCAATGGACAACTCGAAGAGTCGCTCAACTGGTACTGGACCCTCCAACAAGAAGCAGAGCGTCAGTACGCGCAGGACAACGACATCATGTCCATGAACCGACGGGATACCATCGAGCGTAACCTGAACAATCAGATCGTCCGTATGACGCAACGTGGAGTGTTCGGCCGGCGCGCCGGTGTGTACGACGAGTATCCGTATGACACCCACAACCCGGTGAACCTCAACTTCACATTCTCCCTCCGCGTGGTCGAGCCGAAGGTCATCCGCGTTACCGGAACTTGGGGCATCCCGACAACCGGCGCCCGTGTGAGGATGCAACTCTTCGACCACGACTACGAACTCAAGTGGGAGCCCGCCAAAGACCTCAACTTCGATCGAGACGCCGACCGCACCTTCATGCAGGACGAGCTGTACACCCAAAACGGGCGCTTCGACCGGAAGATTGACATGAGCCGCAATCCAAACATGTATCCGTTTACGGCGGAAAAGTACCGGGTCGTCTTCTACTACAATCCCAGAAGCGCGCCCGCCCACATCCAAGACAAAATCGGTTGGGACGGAGAGGGCATGACCGACGAGCGATACCTCGACACGGAAAGACGACCCGGAACCCGCATCCTCTACGCGGAGATTGAACTGACGAGAGACCAACTGCTGATGAGAGGGGAGTACGCCAACGGGTACGTCTACAACTCCCCTGGCTTCGTCGCCGTCGAGTCCGACGCCGGCCCCGAAATCGTCATCCCAAGAACCCTGCGAAAGTAGGCGCGAAGGTGCTATCATGGGGCAAGCCGCCGGGAACTGCGCGGCGTAACGGCTCTCGAACCCCGCCAGGGCCGGAAGGCAGCAACGGTAGAGAACCGAAGCGTGCGACGCATCCCTCCCGGCGGTCCTCGCCAAGACGATGACCCACCAAGCGCTCTACCGCCTTTACCGCAGCCAAACGTTCGAAGAGTTGGTCGGGCAAGACCATATCACGAGAACCCTGCAATCTGCAATCGGGAGCGGAAAGGTCGCGCACGCCTATCTCTTCACCGGCCCCAGAGGCTCCGGTAAGACCAGCGCCGCTAGAATCCTCGCTAAGTGCCTCTGCTGCGAAAACGGCGTAACACCGACGCCCTGCCTGGAGTGCAGGTTCTGCAAGGAAATCGCCGCGGGCAACCTGCCGGACGTTACCGAGATGGACGCGGCCAGCGAATCGGGCGTAGACCAGGTGCGCGCGCACATCGTCGCTCAGTCCAACTACGCGCCGATGGAGGCGCGATACCGAATCTTTATCATTGACGAGGTGCACGACCTCTCCCAAAAAGGCTTCGACGCTCTTCTGAAGACCATCGAGGAGCCGCCGCCGCACGTGGTGTTTGTTCTGGCGACCACAGAACTGCACAAGGTGCCCATTACCATCCGGAGCCGATGCCAGAAGTACGAGTTCCGACGGGGAACGCTTCAGCAGATTGAAGGGCGACTGCGCTTCGTGTGCGAGCAGGAGGGCATCGAGTTCGACGAAGACGCGCTCCGTGCCATCGCAAGGATGTCCGACGGCGGCTATCGCGACGCCCTCACGCTCCTTGAACAGGTGCATCTCACCGTCAGCGGCAAACTGACGCGGGACGCGGTCCTTACTCAGCTTGGCCTCGTCTCCGAGGAGTCGCTCGATGAGGTGCTGCGGCGAATCGCCCAGGGGGACGCCCAGCCGGTGCTCGAGCAGGTCGCCGCGCTCATCCAACAAGGCAAGGAGCCCAAGGCGATTATCGAGAGCCTCGCCCTACGACTGAACGAACTCACCCGCGCCCTCTACATCCCAGCCGAGGCCGGCGCCACCGAACAAGAGGTCGCCCTCGCCAAGGAGCTTGGGGCCGATCGCATCCTGCGTTACCAAGAAGCTCTCGTACACTCGGTGCGCGACGTGCGCGACGTAACGCTGCCCAGGGTTTGGGTTGAGTTGGCGCTTCTCCGACTGACGCAGCCGGACCCGCCAACCCGCCCGGCGAGCGCCACGCCCAATCCCACTCCTGCATCGGCCCAAAAGAAGGCGGACACGGCTGCTCCACCCCCCACCCCGGCGAAGGCGTCTGCGCCTGCCGGCGCGCCTTCCGGCGTAGCCGCTCATTGGCAGGAGGCGACGCGCCGCCTGATAGAGAAGTATCCAAAGATGAAGCAGACGTTGCAAGGCTCCGCTGTGCAATCCGCCGCCGAGAAGAAGATTGTCGTCGGCCTGGCAACTCGCTTCGTCTATGACCGGCTCCAACGAAGTTCGCAACTTCGGCGAATCATGGAAACCGTCAACGAGACGGTCTGCGAGGTCATCGGCGAAGACGGGTGGCGGGTCGAGTTCACCTCAGGAAACAACGGGGGCGCCGCGAAGCCGAAGCCTGCCAACAAGGTAGAATCTGAAGCCGTCGAAGGCGAAGAACTGGCGAACGCAGTTGTAGACGTGATGGGTGCGATACCCGAGGACTCGTAGAACATGAAGATACCGAAAGGACTTGGCAATATGGGCTCACTCATGAAGCAGGCGCAAGAGGCGATGCGCCGAGCACAGAACCTTGAGAAGGAGCTGCGCCTCGAAGAAGTCGAAGTGGAGCGAGACGGCGTGCGCGTTCGATTCAATGGCGTCGGCGAGCCGCTCTCCGTCCATATTGACCCCTCTCTCGTCAACCCGGACGAGATCGAGAACCTCGAGGACTGCTTGCTCCTGGCGCTACGGGAAGGCCACGCCAAGGCGGCGGAACTGCGTCAGGAGAAGATGCAGGAGATAACCGGCGGGATGCCGCTCCCACCCGGCCTGGACGTTTAGGTGCTCTTCAGCAAGACCCTGGCTGCGCTCGTCGCCGAGTTCGAAAAGCTGCCCGGCGTGGGCCCGAAGTCCGCGCAGCGCCTCGCGCTTCACATCCTAAGACGCCCCGAGGAAGAAGTGCAGCGCTTCGCGAACGCGCTGACGAAGGCCCGCTCCACGATCCGCCTTTGCGACAAGTGCCAAGCGTTCACCGAGGCTGAAACCTGCGAGATTTGTGGAGATTCGAGGAGGAATCTTGCACAGATCTGCGTTGTCGCCGACGTTCGGGATGTCGCCGCGATCGAGCGCATCAACGAATTCCGCGGCGTCTACCACGTCCTCCACGGCGTCCTCTCGCCGATGGACGGGGTTGGCCCGAGGGACCTCAAGGTGCGGGAGTTGCTCGCTCGCCTCGAAGGGGGTGCAGTTCAAGAAGTCATCATCGCCACAAGCCCCACCGTTGAGGGAGACGCGACGGCGCTGTATCTCGCGCAGTTGCTCAAGCCTCTTGGAGTTCGGGTGACGCGGCTTGCGCAGGGCATCGCAGTCGGCGCGGAACTCGACTATGCCGACCAAGCGACCCTCCTCAGCGCGTTCGAGTATCGGCGGGAGTTGTAAACAGACTTGCAGCGGGACAAAAGCGCGAACCGGGATCCATCCGCGCGCGAGGACCAGAGACTCGTTGAGCGCTGCTGCAACGGAGATGCTCGAGCCTGGGATCGCCTCGTCGAGAAGTACCGAATGCTTGTGTTCTCC
>JBFMFD010000001.1:0-38891 GCA_040752255.1 Armatimonadota bacterium | reverse complement strand
GGGTCGTGCCGGGGGAGGGAGGCTGCTCGCCGCGGGTTTGTCGGCTTGGCTCCTGTTCTTCGTGCTGTATGCTCCAGAGTTGCGCTCGCTGGTTCGGTTTCCGATCCATAACGACGCCGAATGGGAGGCGGCGAAAGAGGACGGAAGCGCGCTGCGCATCGTTACTCTCAACTGTTTTGTTGGGGAGCGTGGCGCAGTCGAGGAGGCGCTCTCGCAGGGGGCGGACATCGTGATGGTGCAGGAGATTCCGCCGCCTCGCGATCTGCTCGCGATGGGCGACCGGAGCATGCGCAAGCCGTGGGACATTGTGTGGGGCAACGATGTGGCGATTCTGTTTCGTGGAGAGCTTGTGGAGCAACGCGCCATAGAGGGCACTCACGGCGTCGGAGCGCTCATCCGACTGCCGAGCGGCAAGCGGCTCCTCGCCGTTACGTTTCGGTTGCGCAGCGCCGTGTTCAACGCGAACCTTCTGCTCCCATCGGTATGGAGGAAGCACACCGCCAATCGGCAGGCTCGGCGGAACGAACTGCGCGCCGTCGCGCAGTTCGTCTCCTCGTTCCCGCGCGACGTTCCGGTCGTGCTCGGAGGAGACTTCAACGCTCCCGTGGGCGATCCCGTGTTCGAAGAGATGCCCGAGGAATTGCGCGACGCGTTCGAAGAGGCGGGGAGCGGCTGGGGGAACACCATCTTCAACTCATTCCCGATTCACCGCATTGACAGAATCTTCGCCTCGCCCCACTTCGAGTGCATCAGGGCGCGCGCTCTGAAGACCGAGCACTCCGACCATCGGCTGGTGAGCGCGGACCTCGTGCTTCGGGAGAAGGGAGGATGAGCGTGCGCCTGTACGGCCCGATTCGGGAACTGCACACGCTCGCGGGCGATGACGCCCCCCGAAGGCGCGAGGCAATGCGAGAAACCGCCAGAGCGGACAATGCGGGAATCGCCGTAAGCAATGGCAGAGTGCTCGACGTCGGCTCCTGGCGGACGCTGGGCAGGCGGTTCGCGGACGCGGAGCAGGTCTCCGTTGACGGCGAGTTGGTAACGCCCGGGTTCGTTGACCCTCACACGCACCTCGTCTGGTCGGGCGACCGAAGCGATGAGTTCCTTCGAAGGTGCGCCGGTGAGTCCTATCAACAGATTGCCGAGGCAGGAGGTGGCATCGCCTCCACGATGCGTGCGGTGGAGCACGCGCCCGTCGCAGCGCTAGCAGCTGAAACGCTCGAGCGCGCGAGGCTCCTGCTCCGATTGGGAACAACAACCGTCGAGGTGAAGGCGAGTTACGGCTCGTCCGTGGAGGCTTGCAAGCGCGAACTGGACGCGGTCGCGCGCATGCGCCGGAAGGCGGAACAACGAGTGGTCGTAACGTTCATGGGCGCGCACGTCGTGCCGCCCGGATGGTCGCGCTCGAAGTGGATTCGCGCGCTCGTGGACGACCTCTTGCCCCTCGTCGCCGCGCACCGCGCCAAGGTGTCGTTTCAGGATGCCTTCTGCGAGGAGGGGGCGTTCTCGGTCGCGGAGTGTCGTCGCGTGTTGGACGCGGGGCGGCGCATCGGCCTCGTGCCGAAGTTGCACTGCGATGAGTTCACCGCTCTCGGCGGCGTCGAGATGGCGTGCCGGCTCGGCGCGGCGAGTTGCGACCACCTGCTGGTGAGCGGCAGGCGCGAGATTGCGGCACTCGCCCGCTCGGACACGACGGCTGTCGTGATGCCGGGCACGGCTTTCTTCCTTGACAAGCCGTACGCGCGCGCCCGAGCGATGGTTGACGCCGGTTGCGCGCTCGCGCTCGGCAGCGACTTCAATCCCGGCAGCGCGATGACGCCTTCCATGTTGTTTGCGATGGGCCTCGCGGTATCGAGGATGGGGCTTTCCGCCGAGGAAGCGTTGTGCGCGGCGACCGCGAACGCAGCGCATGCGCTGCGTGGCGCCGTGCCCAGGCGTCTCGGAACGCTCGCGCCCGGCGCGCCGGCGGATTTCTGTGCGTGGCGCGTGGGCTCACTTCAAGAGTTGGTTTACGGCTTCACCTTTCTCCGCCCCAGCGCCGTCTTCATCTCGGGTCGAAGAGTCAACTGATGCGGATTCTTGTTCTCTGCACCGGCAACGTTGCGCGATCGCAGATGGCTGCGGCGTTCCTCAGGCAACTCCTCGGCGATGGCGCTGAGGTCTACTCCGCCGGCAGCCGGCCGGAAGGGGAACTCTGGCCGCCGGTCGTAGAAGCGATGGCGGAGGTGGGAATAGACCTCAGTTCAGAACGCCCGAAGAGCGTCAGCGAGTTCGAGGATGTCCAGTTCGATTGGGTGATTACCGTGTGTGACTCGGCACGCGAGACCTGCCCAGTCGGCCCGCCTGCTTTGAGGCGGGTTCATCGAGCGTTTCCTGACCCGCGCGCCCTCGCTGCCGGAGCGGACGATCCCGCCCCCGTGGTTCGCGAAGTCCGCGAACTGATTCGAGAGTGGGCAGAATCCTTCGTTGCGTCTATGCGATATGGAGAGCGCTCGCCCCTCGACGGGTAGAATCGCACCGAATGAGCCGGCGTAGCTCAGGGGTAGAGCAGCTGTTTTGTAAACAGCGGGTCGCGGGTTCGAATCCTGTCGCCGGCTCCACTGGGTTCACCTGCAAGCGGCCGCAGCGTCCTCGCCGAAGCGAACCAGCTCGAATTGCCCCTCTGAACTGAACCGGAGCACGGGGAGTGACCAAAAATTCAGGGCGTTCCAACAAAGGGACGCCCTGTCTATTGCCGAGTGAGCCGAGCAGCGCGGACCGCTCAACTCACCCCTTTAGACGTTGCCCGCGCGGGATTGGTTCGCCTTAGTTCGTGCCGCCCTCGAGCGGGTTGGGCGTGGCGGGTATCCAGACGCGCATCGGCGACGCCGCGCCGTGCCCCCAAAATGCATAGGGAATGAGCCGCAAGCGCGACGCTTCCGCCTTGTTGAGCGGCGAGTAGAGACGGCGCGCTCGCCACCGGTGGCCCTCAAGAAATACCGTCGGCGCGGCGTCGTCCAGCGACGGCTCGGGCGGGCCGTCGGCGGCTGCTGCGTCCGGCGAGGCGAACAGGCTTGCGAACTCGCCCTCGTCGCCGCTGCCCTCCAGGCAATACACCACCGGCCCGCGCCGAACGCAGAACCGCCCTCGGCAGGCTTCAACCTCGGGATGGGCGACGACCGCCTTGGGCGCCATTGGAATCTCGATTCGCACCTCGTCGCCGGCTCGCCATCGCTTGCGGAGCGCTTGCTCCCCGTCGCCGAGGACGGCTTCATTGTTCACGAAAACGCTCATTGCGTCCGCCCAAAGCGGCAAGCGAATGGAGAGGTCCATCTCGTTCGACGCCTCTCCATCGAACGCAATGCGCACCGTGCCGCTCCACGGATACTTCGATTCGATGGTGACGCGCAACTCGCCGCCCTCGGCGGGGAAGCGCGCTCGCGATGCCATCGGGATGCGTAGCGCAATCCCTTCGTCGGCGCGCACCCAAACGTAGCGCTCAACCTGCGCGACCAACCTTGCATAGTTGGGCGGACAACAGGCGCAGCGGAACCACGGCTGCCTCCTGCGCGAGCCGTCGTCCTCAAGAGGGTTGTCGTAGAAGAAGAGTGTGCCGTCGAGCGATGCGCCCGCGGCGACTGCGTTATAGAGCGTTCGCTCGAGCGCATCAACGTACTTCGCCTCGCCCGTGAGGCGCGCCATCCGCTCGCACCAGAACACGAACGCGATGGAAGCGCACGTCTCTTGATACGCTGAGCGATTCGGGAGGTCGTAATCGCGCGTGAAGCCCTCGTTCCTCTCCGATGAGCCAAAGCCGCCGGTTACATACATGCGGCGCTCCGTTGTGTGCTCCCATATGCGTTCAAGCACCTCTCGCATCGAGCGGTCGTTCTCGATCCGCGCGAGGTCGGTTGCGGCGCACATGAGGTACAGCGCGCGAACGGCGTGTCCTTCCAGCGCGTCGAGATCGCGAATCGGCACCCGATCCAGCCAGTACGTGCCGTCGTACTCCTCTTCGGGAGTGCCGTGCTCTTTGGCGAAGAAGTGAGAGCCGCGGCGGTTGAGGAACTCGCGAGCAAGCTCAAGCGCCGGTTCCTCGCCCGTCGCTTCATAGTATCGAATCAGCGCCAGTTCCACCTCCGGATGCCCCGGATAGCCCAGCCGACCCCGCGTGAGAAACTCCTCGACCAAGTGGGCGACCACTCGCCGTGCGACGTTCATCAGCGTGCTGCCTTCACCGGCGACCTCTCGATGCGCGAGCGCAGCCTTGATGAGATGCCCCATGCAATACAACTCGTGCGCGTCGCGAAGGTTCGTGTACCGCTTGTCGGGCGCGTTCACCGCGAACCAGGTGTTGATGTACCCGTCCTCGGCTTGCGCGCTCGCAACGAGTTCAATGAGCGCGTCGAGTTGCTGCTTCCAGGCCGGAGAGCCGTCGAGGCGCAGGGCCAGAGCCGCCGCCTCGAGCGCCTTGTAGAGGTCGGAGTCCATGTACACGGGGCCTTGAAAGCCCTCGCGCTTCCCCGAAGCGGCGAGGCGAAAGTTCTCGACGTTACCGGCCTGCTCCAGTTGCTCAAACAGGTGCGGGATGGTGCTCTCGACGAGCGCCCGGCGGCGGGGCGCCCAGAACGGGTCGGTCAGCTCCACGTACTCCTGCGAAACCGGGTCCATCTCCAGCGATGAGCCTACCTTCGGCGGGGAAGCTCGCGCGCCGCATCGGATAGAATCGCCCCGTCATGCCGGTCATTGCCGTTCGAATACCGCAGATGGGCGAGGGGCTTCAAGAGGCGCGCGTCGTCGCATTCCTCAAAAAGCCCGGAGACAAGGTCAAGCGCGACGAGCCGATCTACCAGATGGAGACGGACAAGGCGCTGATGGACGTCGAGTCGCCCTACGACGGAACGCTCGTCGAGTGGACCGCCGAGGAAGGGCAGGTGCTCCCGATCGGCACCGAGATTGCGAAGATGGAGGTGGCAGAGGGCGTGAAGGAGATGGCGGCGGGCCACGGCCCCCCACCGAAGCAGGCTGCGCAGAAAGCGCCTGAGCCGGAGCCTGAGCCGCAGCCTGCGGGCGGCGACGGCTTGCGCAACGCGGTCATCCCACCGCGAACGCGCCGCTACCTTAAAGAGAAGGGGCTGCTCGACATGGCGGCGCAGATACCCGCGAAGGGTTCCAAGCTGATGCCCGAGGATGTCGACGCGTGGCTCGCGAAGTCGGGCGGCGTGGCCGTTGCCGAGGCGCAGGCATCCGCCCAGCCGAAGGTGCTTCGCACGACGGCGGAGTACGACGAGGTCGAGGTCTCGCAGCGCCAGCAAACGTTGTCGTACCGCCTGAGCCGAGGCGCGCAGCTTTGCGTCCCCGGCACGATCATGGTCGAGGCGTCGTGGGAAGCGATTGCTGAGGCGCGCGAAACGGTCAAGGCGTCGCGGGACCAGTTTCAGCCAAGCGCCTTCACGATGATGGCGTGGTGCGTCGCTCAAGCGATGAAGCGAAACCCGAAGTTCCGCAGCGCCCTGAGCGCAGATGGTAAGTCGCTCCGCGTGTACAAGGGCGTTCACCTCGGCATCGCCGTCGCGCTCCCTGGGGACGAGTTGGTCACGGCCGTGGTTCCGAACGCGGACTCGATGTCTTGGCGTGAGTTCGCCGAAGCCGCTCGGCAGCAGATTGACCTGGCCCGCAACGGCAAGGATCAAGCAACCGAAGCCACCACGCTCTCGATAACGAACATGAGCGCCTTCGGCTTGCGGAACGCTGTGCCGGTGGTGGTGTCTCCGGCGGTCGCCACGCTGTTCTTGGGTGAGTCATACCACAAACCGATTCCGAAGATGGGCGGTTTCGACTTCCGAGAGATGGTGATGCTGTCGCTGACGTTCGACCACCGGGTCATCAACGGTGTCGGCGCGGCGAACTTCATCAACGACGTGAAGGCGGAGATCGAGTCTTTCCGCCTGCCGCAATAGCCGCCACCGCTCGGACGAGCGGCGAACCTGTATCAAACGCGCTCTTGGCGCCCTCCTTTGAATCAAACAAGGAGGAAATGTACCATGCTTTCGACCCTACTCGCAGTCCTCGTCGCAGGCGGAGCGCCGCTTGCTACACGGGACAGCGCCGACACTTTCTTTCTCACCGACGAGCCAGGCAACTGGTTCCGGTCGGAGACTACCGGCGGGCCGGTCTCGGTCGTCAACAGCGGTGACCGCGTGGACTTCGTCATCAACGGCTGCTGCACGAACACGCGGCACACGGTAACGCTGGTCATCAAGCCGGAGGGCTCGGGTGTGACCATGGACCAGGACAAGTCGCAGAACGGGAGCCTCTCGGTTGAGTTCGATACACCGGGGGTTTACGTTTTCGTCTGCAAAATCCATCCCTACATGACGGCGGTCGTGGCGGTTCGTGACGGCAGTGGACAGATCCCGGACGTTACGGCGGGCTCGCTGCCGTTCATTCGACACCTCGGCAGGGACAGCCTGCCGGCGGAGGCCGTCCTCGCCGTGATGACCACGATCGCCCCCACCGACGACGAGAAGGCCGCCAAGTGGGACATCCTCGACTCAAGTGCCGAGCGACGCCCGGCCGTTCCCGGAGTGGGCGAAGTCTGGATCAACACTCAGTTCGAGCGTGTTCCCGGCCAGACGGACGCAAACGACGTTTTGAAGCCAGGCACGATCACGATCCTTGACGCTGCCACCTTCACCGTCGAGCGCGAGATCAACGGCTTGGCGGCGGACGGCATGTGGAACAACCCGCACAACATGTGGGCGAACTTCGAGTTGAACACGGTCTACAACTCGAACTGGTTCGGAAAGTGGATCAACAAGATTGAGCGCGAGACGGGGCGGATTACCGACAGCATAGCCGTCGGTGAGGCGCCCACTCACATCATCACGATCCCAACGCCCGGCTCCTCGCAGCAGGGCGTGCTGACGATCCCGCTGAGCGCCGACAACGACCTCGTCAAGGTACGCGACAACGGCGGCCTGACCGTCATCTCCTCGACGCGAACCGGCAACGGGCACACTCACCCGCATGGACATTGGCTTACTTGCGGCTCGGGGGATCGCGTCGTTGTGCCGAACGTGTTCACCGGCATCGGACTTGGCGGTTCGGTCAGCGTGATGAATAGCTTCACCGGAGCCGTCATGCAAGAGTTCACGTTCGATGCCAACGACCCGATTCGCAAGGCGCTGCTGATGCCGATCGCCGTCGGGGAGTGTCATGTGCGCGGAGTCCACAAGGCGTACATCGCCAACGCGGTCTCGGGCATGGTAACCGTGCTCAACGTAGATGACCTCAGGCTCGAAAAGAACATTCCCGTCGCGCTCACGCCGGACGGTCGGACCGGCTTCGGGCTTCTGGACACCTTGCAGGTGCCCATTCAAACGCCCGTAAGCCCGGATGAGAAGTGGGTCGCCACCGCCGTCTTCTCGCTCACGACCGTGCCGCGCAGCAACACGGGCGCAGCAGACCATGTCGCCATCATTGACACGCGCACCGACGAAGTCGTCAAGTTCATCCCCACACCGGCTGGCACGCACGGCGTCAATTGGGGCGCGAAACTGGGCGGAGGCTACTACGCCTACGTGACCAATCAGCATGCCAACGTGCTGACCATCATTGACCCCGACCCCAACGGCGACGGCAGCGCACAAGATGCCGCGATCGTCGGAACCATTCTCCTGGCGAACGGAAGCGACGGAGCCGGAGTCACCGACGGGACAGGCGGCCAGGGGGTCAAGCCGTTGCCGATGACGCATGACGGCTGGATTCAACCGACTGTGGAGCTCGTCGGCTCCGGCAGGCTGTCCGCCGAGGTCGAAGGATGGATTCGGCTTCTGACGGATGAGCAGAAGGATCCATCCCACCATACGATCGTGGACGTGCGACCGAGTGAGTTCAGCATCACGCGCGGCGTGCGCCTGGATGGTGGGCTTGAGGACCTGTTTGGAAGCGACGACCGGCGGATGCGCATCGAAGCGCGCCGACCCACCGAGATCGCCGCCGCATCCGCCGAAGTCGAAGTGGCCGGCTCATCGCCGGTGGATCAGCCGCACGGCTTGCGGGCGGTTGTGGAGGTCTCCACAACCGAGGGGCCTGCGGTAGTTCGCGTCGAACTGTTCGACTTCGCGAACGGCCGCTGGGTCACCGTCGGCGAGGAGGAAGCCACGCGCGAGGACTCGATGCTCACGTTCACCGTTCTGGAATCGCCGGAGCGGTTCATCCAGGCGGGTAGCCGCGCCATGCGGCTTCGCCTCGGATTCCACGACAGGGGCATCACGAGCGCAGGCTGGCGAGCGCACGTTGACATGGCGGGGTGGCAGGTGATTACCGACCGTTAGCACGCCCCCAAACCCGGCGGAATCGCACGAACGCCCCGGCCCCCGGCGGGCCGAGGCGTTCTCGTCGCTCGGGCGCTCGTTGATCACGACGCCCGGCAACGTGCCTTCGGATAGGACCAAGGCAATCAGATCAACGGTACAATGTCGTTATGCTGTCCGCGCTTGCGCTCGCGGCAACGATGCTCGGTTCGTCTCTGGGGGTGGACCTTCGGGATGACCCGAGGTTGCAGGTTGCGGTTTCGCTCGAGCATCCCGCCAAGAGCATCGAGACGATCCTAATGGACCTATCCGGCAAGACCAACGTCCGGATCGAGGCGGCGGACGACATACGGCAAGACTTGGCGACGCTGCGAGTGGCATCCCGCCCGGCACACGAAGTGATGGAGCGTATTGCGCGCCACTTCGGTTGGGCGTGGGAGGAGAAGGACGACGGTTACCGGCTGTATCGGCCGGCGGAGTCGCGAGTTGCCGAAGAAAAAGCGTTGCGCAAACAACTCCTCCAGCCTTACTTCGATGCACAGGAGGACGCGAGGCGGTACCTGGCGCAGGTGTCGGGGGCCGAGCGGATGCTCGCCCGTGCGCGGGAGCTCGTCGCTGCCCTGGCTGTGGAGACCGACATCGATAAACGATGGGCTTTGCGGGATGAGTGGTGGGAGCTGTCTCCCTATTTGGACGGTGACTCTTGGCTTGGCGCGTTGCTTCTGTGTTCGCTGACAGAAAGCGACTTTGCACGGATCGAGAGCGACGGGAAGATGGTATTCTCCTCCCACCCGACCGCCGCCCAGCGAGCGCTTCCACCGGCAGTGATGGCCGAGCTACCCCTGCTTGGAGAACTCGCATTGCTGCGCGTCGAGCAACCTGATCGTCAGGTTAGCCCACCCTCGGTCGTCGCCGTCCGGGTTGCCGTCGAGGGCGTTCAAGTGGGTGCGCTGGGGCCTGAAGGGGTGAAACTGCGCACCGCGTGGTTCGGACCGGATGGACTGCTGCTTGAAGGGTTAGCAGATCCTGTACCGTTTGATGAACCACAAGGGCCAACGCACGAAGAGGGTCCCCCAGATGCGGAGCGCCGGCTGCCAAAGGACCTGCCGGAGGCGTTTCGCGAGCCGTGGAATCCCCCGACGAGCATCAGACGGATTCTTGTCGGAATGAGTCCGTTCTCCGACAGCGAGCGCTCAGAGCTACGAGCGAGCTTGTACCCAGGACTCGTCTCGGTCGAGCCCCTCGAGCCGGTGACATCGGCAATGCTGGCTGCCGCATCGAGGGTCGGAGTAAACCTCATCTCAGACGCATATGACGCTCACATCGTCTTGCCGCTGCATGCCGCTGGGAGTTCCCTGGATACTGTCGAGGGGTTTTTCGAAGCCCTCTCGCACGCCAGGGGGGCCACGGTTGAACTGACTGACGGCTGGCTCACGTTTCGCACCGAGAACTGGCCCCTTGTGCGGGCGGCTACCGTGCCACGCGAGCATCTCTACCCGTTCGCCCGCGTCGTTCAGCGGGGGGCCGTGGAATTCAGTGCAATGGCTGAATTCGTAGCGGGATTGGCGAGCGTTCAGGTGACTAGGGGTGTGCTCCCCTGGCAACTAACGATGAGTAGCAGTTTGTTCGAGGTCAATCGCGCGACCGCGGCATTCGCACGCGGCTGGCAAGCCCTGGGCAGGAGTATGCACGACACCGTCGGCACTCGGTACGAGATTCGCTGGGGAAGCCTTCCCGAACGGACGAAGCGTGAGTGGAACCGCTTCTTCCTTCTCCACGGCCTGGAGGACTGCGACCACTTTGAGCTACTGACGTATTTGTTTCGTTGGAGCGAGCGTGTTCCTACCCCACCGGACGATTCACAGCGGGACATTGAAGGGACTCAAGTCATTCCTAATGGGATGCCAGCCGACACACTTCTGACTTTGACCTCCGATGCCGCTGGTGGGGTGGCCCATGTCGAGGGGGAATCTAGGATTCGCGTCATTTGGAGCGTGGAGTCGGCGGCTCGGCTATGGGTTACTGCGACAGAACGAGGGCACACTCGATACCAGTATCATCCCGCGGAACTCGAAGTCAATCTCCTCCGCGTTGCTTTACCGAGTGGCCCGGTCATCCACATCGTCTTCGGAGGCGCGACTGTGGACGTGTCGGTGCGATACGAGTCGCTTGAGCGCCTTCCCGGCCCCCTAGGCGAGCGGCTGCGGCGCGCCATCGAGGCGGAGAGGGCGCGCCGCGCTCCGCCCCCGCGCCACTGATGGCCCCGAGGCAGGATCCGTGGCGAGGGTATACAATCGCCCGTGAACCCGACTCAAGCAGTCCTCGACCGACTCTTTCAGCAAATCCTCGAAGGCTGGGACATTCCGACCCCGCAAGGTGTGCTTCGACTCAAACAGGAGGACGCCGCGCGCGAGGTGGATGCGTTCCCCTATCCCCTCGTCAAGAACCTCGCCCACGCCGCCTATTGGCAGGATATTTGGCTCAAGATGTTGGAAGGGACGCCGCGACCGCCCAGCATGGAGGTCTGGAAAAACGACTGGCGCGAACCCGACCCCTCCGAGTACGCCGCCCTGCGCAAACAGTTCATCGAAGGAGTCAAGAGAGCGCGGTGGTTCGCCGGAGAGGGGTTCGGCTCCCACAAGTGCGAGTCCGACGAGAAGGCGGTTGACCTCCTGCTGCGAATCGCCATCCACGACTGCTATCACCTCGGGCAGATGAACACTCTCAAGCGAGGGCTGGCGAAGTTGAGGAAGAAGTAGCGCGCTGAGCGACTCAGGGCGTCCGCCCGCAGCGCCGCTCCCGAAGGGCTTGCCGCCTATGCCACAATAGGGATTGACCCCCCTCGCCGGGGAAGGAGAAACCGATGACTATCCTACTGGGCTGCGCCCTTGCACTGGCGTCCGCCGCTCCTCAGGCGGACCTCTCCCTCGACGACCGGCTGAAGCCGCCGGTCACGATCGAAGCCTCCGTCAAGACGATGAAAGAGGTCCTCGACGACCTCGCGCAACGCACGGGCGTCGCTCTCGGCATCCAAGACGACTTGCGCGAGGACTTGATCACGCTCTATGCGAAGGAGCGACCTGCGCACGAGGTGCTCGCGCGCATCGCGCTGCACTTCGGGTGGGAGTGGCGCAAGACGGACGAAGGCTACACGCTCGCGCAGTCCGCCGAAGCTGCCGCCCAGGAAAGGCGCGAGTTGGAGCAGTTGATCCTCGAGCCGTTCCAGCAAGCGAAGAAGGCGGCGCTAGAGCGTCTCCAAACAAGTACGCCGGAGGCCCTTGCAAAGCTGCGCGCCGAGCTCGCTGAGTTGCAGAAGAAGATCGCCGAAATGCCTGACGACGAAAGCGAAGAGAGCTATCGTCTCTGGAACAGGCTCATGGATCTCAGCGAACAGGTGTCGCCCGGCACGCGGCTGGAGGCTCTCCTCGTCGCCCAGATGAGCACGCGCGACGCGCTTGACCTCGAACGGCTCGGCAAGCTGGTGTACTCAACGCACCCGACCGCACTGCAGCGCCCGATGCCGCGCACCGTAATCGACCAGTTGCCGGCTCTCATCCAGGAGATTGCACAGTTCAACGACGCCATCTTCGACGATGTGGAGATGCCCGATGCGCCGGAGGGAGCTCCCCGCTTCGACCCGCAAGCAGTACGCGCCGTTCGTGCGGTTGTGAAACGGGCGGGAGGAGGCTTCATCTTTCTAATGCGACAGCCCGGCCCCGACGTCTCTTTCCAATTCCTGAGCGGGAACGGCACGATTCTCCACCGGGAGGAGCAGGGCTTGTTTGGCTACGCGTTTGACATGTTTGGCGAAGAGCCCGATGCTGCCGAAGCCAAGCCGCAACGGCCTGAGGGCCTCCCTGCGCGCTTCGAGGAAGCCTGGTCCGCCCCCGAATCGGTGAAGAAGTTCGTCCTCGCCTCGAGCGGCGAGGATGACTTCGTCATGGTGGACATGCTGAAGAACCTGTTCGGCTCCTCCGAGCCGCTGCAGCTGTTTGGCGACGTAATGGTGGAATTCGCAAAGGCCATGGACGTCTGCTTCATCTCCGATGCGTACGACGCGCATGCGATGGGCGGGTTCGGCACCTTCGGAGTGTCTGCCGACAGCCCCGCGCTGTTCCTCGATTCGATGGCAAGGTCCATGGGCGCCGGCTGGTCGTACGCCGGTCCCTGGATCACGGTTCGCACGTCGCCCTACGCGCTCGCCCGCGCAACAACGGTTCCTCGCAGCGTTCTGAAGCGGCTACTCGAAGAGAAGGAGCGACTCGGCGGCATCACTTTCGACTCGTTCTCCTCCGCTATCCTGCGGCTCACCGATCGGCAGGCGACCTCGCCCGCGATCATGTTCGCAATGTTCAGCCTGGGCACATTGCTGGAGGGCGGGCTTGACCTGCCCGGCATCTCGTTCTGTCGCATGTGGGGCAGCCTCTCGCCGACGTTGAAGGAGGCGCTGAAGCAGGGGCGGACGGTTACGCGCGACCTGCTACCGAACGACGCACGCGGGCACCTTGACCGGTACCTCTACCTCGTGGAAGACGAGCCGCTCGTTCTGAACCTCTACATGGATGACTTCTTCTCCGCCGCGATGCAAAGCGCAATGGAGGATATGTTCTCGGAAGGCGAGCGTCCCGACGACGAGTTCACGCAACGCTTTCCAGCCGGTATCCCGTCCGGGTCCGAGATTCGCCTCCAGCACGGGGTACGCCCAGGCGTGGAGGCGCAACTGGCGTTCGGCGGCCAGCCCGCGTTCTCGTTCGCAATGTCCCCGGAAGCGTACGGCTTCGCTGAGGTGTTCGAAGGGGATGACTCGGTTGCGCTCTCCGGTTTCAGAGCAGCCACCCTCGAGGCGTACTCATTCGAGATTGCGCTCACGCGGAACGACATCTTTACCGTCAAGGCCGGCGGCGCGACTTCGGACCCCAAAGCGGAGTTCGGACCGTTCGACTCCCTGCCCGAGGAACTGCGCCGGCAAATGCAGCAAGCGAGGGAGCGCGCTCGGAGGCGGTTCAGCGACCCGCCACCCCCCGGCGGCTAACGCTCGGCGAACTCGACCGCCAGACGGAGCCGCAGCAGCGCTTCTCGCAGGGCGGCGACCGGCAGTCCTATGACCGTGTCAGTGTCGCCCTCCACCGACTCGACGAACCGCGCCGCTCCGCCCTGTATCGCATACGCTCCGGCCTTGTCCATCGGCTCGCCGATCTCGACGTAGGCGGCCGCTTCATCGCTGGAGATGCGGCGGAACCGAACGCGAGCAGTGTCCGCGAAAGCGTGCTTGCCGGCCGACTTCCCATCCGCACTGGGCCAAACGAGCGCGACGCCGGTGGTAACCGTGTGCTCGCGCCCGCTGAGAGTCATCAGCATCCGCACGGCGTCCTCGCGCGTCCCCGGCTTCGCGAGCAGCAAGTCACCGATTGCGACAACCGTGTCGGCGCCGATGACCAGCGCGCCCGGCCGTGCTATCGCCACGCCGAGCGCCTTCGCCCTTGCGAGGCGTTTCGCGATGCGCTCCGGCTCCCCCCGCTCAGGCACATCCTCGGGAACACCCGAGGGCACCACGTCGAATTCCCCGAGTATCTTCGACAGCAACTCGCGCCTGCGGGGGCTTTCGCTCGCCAGCACAACCGGATACCGTGAGACCATAATCGTAGATTGTGACCAACCGCCCACCGCTGAACGCCGAGGAGCGGTCGCGCTATGCACGACATCTCATCCTTCCCGAGGTCGGCATCGAAGGGCAGGAGCGACTGAAGGCTTCTTCCGCGCTCGTCGTGGGCCTCGGTGGGCTCGGCTCGCCGGTGGCTTGGTACCTCGCAGGCGCGGGCGTCGGTCGCATCGGGCTGGTGGACTTCGACGAGGTGGACGCCTCAAACCTGCAGCGACAGACGCTTCACCTTCACACAGACATCGGCAGGAAGAAGACCGTCAGCGCCGCAGAGAAGTTGCGCGCCTACAACCCGTACATCGAAATCGTCGAGCACGACGCGCACCTCTCGGCTGATAACGCCCTCGACCTCATCCGAGAATACGACGTGGTTGCCGACGGTACCGACAACTTCACAACTCGCTACCTCGTCAACGACGCCTGCGTGATGCTCGGTAAGCCGAACGCGTACGCTTCCATCTTCCGGTTTGAAGGTCAGGCGTCGGTGTTTGCCGCGCCGGGCGGGCCGTGCTACCGTTGCCTTTATCCAGAACCTCCCCCACCCGGGAGCGTGCCGAGTTGCGCCGAGGCAGGCGTGCTCGGTGTGCTGCCCGGCATCCTCGGCGCAATCCAAGGGAACGAGGTGCTCAAGTTGCTGCTCGGCGTGGGCGAGCCCCTTGTCGGAAGGCTGCTTGTCTTCGACGCTCTGAAGGCAGAGGCGCGGCGCTTCGACGTCGAGCGGGACCCGTCTTGCCCGGTCTGCGGCGAGACGCCGACCATCCGCAGCCTTCAGGACACGATCGTTTCGTGCTCTCCGCCGCGAACGCAAACCTTTACGCGCGTCCAGAGCGTCCCGCCCGGCGCCGTGCGGGAGCGGCTCGCCGCGGGTGCCGTGCTGCTCGATGTGCGCGAGCCGGAGGAGTTGCTTGTATCGAAACTGGAGCCGTGTCGTCATATCCCAATGGACGAGATCCCTCAACGCATCGGGGAACTCGACCCGACCCACGAGATCCTCGTTCTTTGCCGAGTAGGCGCGAGGAGCGAGGAGGTGGCTGAGTACCTGATGCGGCGGGGATTCAAGAGGGTCTACAACGTCGAGGGCGGAATCAACGCCTACGCGCGGGAAGTTGACCCCACGCTCGCGGTGTACTAGTCTTCGACCTGGGTAACTCTGCGATGCGCTCGTAACGTCCAAGAGAACAAGGAGGAGAAAGAATGCTGACACTGACGATCGCCGGACTGATTGTGGCGGCCGCGCCGCAATCAGTCGAAATCACCATCTACAACGCCAACTTCGGCTTGGTCAAAGAGGTCCGCTCCGTCAACCTGCAGCAGGGCAGGCAGGAGTTGCGAATCGAGGATGTCGCCGAAAGAATTGACCCGACCAGCGTAACGATTCGACCGCTCACCGGTGGGCCGATCGAAGTGCTGGAACAGAACTACCAATATGACCTGCTGTCGCCGGAGAGCATCCTTGCCAAGTCTATCGGGAAGCGCATCCGCCTTCGGCAACTGCTCGATTCCGGACAGATGATAACGACGGAGGGCGTTCTTCTGAGCGCTCCCGGCAGAGTCGTCAACACCGGGAGTGGCGCGATGCAAACGTACAGCGGCCTGGTGCTTCAAACGGATGACGGCAGGTTCATCCTCAACCCAACGGGAACGATCGAAGTGCTCGAACTTCCAGAGGGGCTCATCAGTAAGCCCACCCTGATGTGGGACATCCTCGCGCCGACCGGTGGCGCAAGGAACATCGAACTCGCCTACCTGACAGAGAACATCACTTGGTCGGCGGACTACGTGCTCACGCTGAGCGCCGACGACACGATGGCGGACCTCAACGGCTGGGTCACCATCAACAACCAGTCCGGCGCGACCTACAACAACGCAACGCTCAAACTGATCGCCGGCGACGTGCGGCGCATCCAACCGGCGCGCCAGTTCGGAGGTCGCGGCGGGGCAGGAATGCCGGAACAGGCACGAGCGGACCTCGGCTTCGCCGAGGAGACCCTGTTCGAGTATCACCTCTACACGCTCGGGCGACCGGCTACCGTGCGGAACCGAGAGACGAAGCAGATCAGCCTGCTCTCCGCGCAGGGCGCCGCGGTAACCAAGCGGCTCATCGTCGAAGGGCAGCAGTCGGTCTGGAGGGGGTACGGCAGGTCGTATCGCCCCGGTGAGGGATACGCAACAGATCCGAACGTCAAAGCCAACATCGTTGTCGAGGTTGCAAACAGCGACCAGAACCGACTCGGCATGCCCCTGCCTAAGGGCAAGGTTAGGGTCTACAAGAGGGATACCTCAGGGCAGGTGCAGATGCTCGGAGAGGACCAGATCGACCACACGCCGCGCGAAGAGAAGATTCGCCTCTACATCGGCGACGCCTTCGACATCGTCGCAGAGCGCAAGCGGACATCCTTCCGGCGAATCGCGTCGAACGTCGTTGAGGAGACCTTCGAAATTACAGTTCGAAATCGCAAGAAGGTCGCCGAGACCGTCGAGGTCATCGAGCACGGCTGGAGCGACTGGGAGATCGTCTCCGAGTCGCAGCAGAGCGAGAAGATGGACTCGAACACCTTCCGCTACAGCTTGCGCCTACAGCCCGACGAGCAGAAGGTCGTGAGGTACACCATCCGGACTACCTGGTAAGGTTACCAGTTTTTGCGGGATAGTGGCGAGAAAGAAGGGGCAAGTGTTGCAACTTGCCCCTTTTCGTGTAAACTACAGTCAGGCATCCCTGTGCAGGGGGGCGTGGATTGCAGGCACGCAAGCTGGCTGTTTTCTTCCTGTCGGCGGCGATCTGGGGGGCGTGCTCTCCGGGCGGCGACCAGGCTCAGACCTCGTCGGTCGAGTACCGACCCGAGGAGCTCGGTGCTGTTGACGTCAAGTTGGACGAGCGGATCGCCGAAGAGGTCACCTACTTCGACCCTCAGAAAGATGCCGACTTGGGCGCGGGCGAGGCGCTGAACAGCGCGGCGGGTAAGGCGCTTTCCTCCATTGACAAGGCGGTCGCCTCGGGTGGCGAGATCTCCGAGTTTGTCGCCGACGGCGCTTCTCTGACCGAACTCAGGCCCAAGAGGGTGGAAGTCGCATGGGCGCGCGACGGCATCACCGCCCACCACGGCACCGCCTCGCCCGTCTCCGGTACGGGTCCCGACGCGGTCGCATCCGCGTGGAACGAACTGCGAGCGGCGCTCGGCGAGACGGTCGACATGATCAAGTTCAAGATAGTCCGAAGCGACGTCGTCGGAACCGAAGGCACAACGACCCTCCTCTATCTCGGCGCTGGGCGCTCACCAACCAGGGTGGTCCAGCAGAACGCGAAGTGGACCGCCACATGGGACGTTTCCAAAGGGCCCGATAAGCCCGTGCTGAAGTCCCTCACCGTGCAAGAGTTCGAGGAGATCAGCCGCGCCCGTCCGCTTCTGCGCGAGGTTACAAGGGTCGCCTTCAAAGATGTCGAGAGCTTTGAGCAACTCAATCAAGGCTTCGAGCGATGGTGGGGTGGACTTGACTTTTCAATGGGCGGCACACTCGCAGGGCACTACGGCTTCGCCTTTGGCGACGTCAACAACGACGGCCTCGACGACCTGTACGTGTGTCAGCCGGGCGGGTTGCCGAACCGTCTGTACCTCCGCACCGGCGCCGGAACGCTACGGGACGCCTCGAGAGAGTCCGGCGCAGACCTGCTCAACGACACGGCGAGCGCTCTGATCCTCGACCTCGACAACGACGGCAACCAAGACCTGGTCGTCGGCACCGTGTCGCACGTCTTGTTCATGAAAGGGGACGGCACCGGCAAGTTCGAGCCGATGGCTCGCTACCGAGTCATCATGTTGACCTCAATGGCCGCCGCGGACTACGATCGAGACGGCTTCGTGGACATCTATCTCTGCGAGTACACCTCTTCAGGCCAGGCGAACTCGACCGGCGCGGCTATCTTCGACTCTGACCAGGGCCTGCCCAACACGCTGCTGAAGAACGACGGTGCGTTCCGCTTCCGAAACGTAACGAACGATGTCGGCTTGAACGTCAACAACAATCGGCAGACGTTCGCCGCGGCTTGGGAAGACTTCGACAACGACGGCGACCAAGATCTTTACGTCGCCAACGACTTTGGCCCGAATCAGCTGTATGTGAACGAGGGCGGACGCTTCGTTGAGCGTGCAGAAGAAGCAGGCGTTCAGGATCAGGCCGCGGGGATGGGCGTCTCTTGGGGAGACTACAACCGAGACGGCTTGATGGACCTGTACGTCACGAACATGTGGTCGTCCGCAGGAAACCGCGTAACGTATCAACGAGCCTTCGAGCCGACCGGCGGGTTCACGAGGAACCTTCAGTACTTCGCTCGCGGCAACAGTCTCTTCGAGAATCGTGGCGACGGCTCGTTCAGCGATGTAACCATGGAGACGCGCACGGAGATGGGGCGCTTCGCCTGGGGCGCCCACTTCGGCGACCTGAACAACGACGGCTGGCTGGATATCATCAGCCCGAACGGCTTCATCACCAACACCGACGCCGACGACTTGTGAAGCTTCTTCTGGCGCCGCGTCGCGGCGCAGTCGCCGGTGAAGGGGCAAGACCCGACCGCGTACATGACCAGTTGGTCCGCGTTGCAGGCACAACTCAGGCAGGGGCTTTCCTGGAGCGGGCACGAGCCGAACGTCGCCCTCATCAACACCGGCACCGGACGCTTCTACGACGTCTCCTACGTGTCCGGGTTGTTGTATTCCGACGATGCGCGAGCCGTCGTGTTCGTTGACTGGGACGGAGACGGAGACCTCGATGTCTGGCTCCGAAACCGCACCGGCCCGCAAGTCCGCCTGCTGCTCAACCAGACTGAGACGGGCGGCAACTCTATCGCCGTCCGCCTTGTAGGAACGCAGTCGAACAAGGACGCCGTCGGCGCGCGGGTCGAGGTCCTCGGCGCCGGCAAGCCCCTGCACGACACGGTGAGAGCAGGCACGGGCTTCCTTGCCCAGGGAACTAAGTGGCTCCACTTCGGGTTGGGAAGCCACAATGCGCCGGTCGCCCTACGCGTGCGCTGGCCCAGCGGAGTAACGCAGACGTTTGAGGGCATCCGACCCAACCGACGCTACGTTCTCACGGAGGGAGCCGCGGGCGCCGAGGCGCAACCGTTCGACGAGCCGCTCTCTTGGACGGAGGAGCGCATCCCAGAGGCTCACTTCTCGCCCACCGGCTCGGTCGCCCTCGCCTACCCGCCGCGCATGCCCATTCTGAGTGCTCGGTCGCTTGAAGGCGGCGTGCTGCCGCTTGTGGGTGAGGGTGTCACGCTGATCAACTTCTGGGCATCCTGGTGCGCCGCGTGCAAGAAGGAGATGGGTGAATTCCAAAGCGCGCGCAGGTCCCTCGAAGCCGCCGGCATCCGCATCGTCGCTCTGACGGTTGATGAGCCGAAGGACCTAGATACGGCGCGCAAGCAGGTACAAGAGGCCCGCTTCTGGTTCGACACCGGAATCGCCGACCAGCAGATGCTTACGCTCTATCAGGCTCTGCAGCGCGTTCTCGTTGATCGCGAGCAGGATATCGTTCTTCCAAGCAGCGTCCTGGTCAACAGCAACGGTCGGATCGTCAAAATGTACACCGGCGCGATTGCGCCCGCGGACCTCGTCTCAGACGCGCGCCGCCTCAAGGATGCCACCCAGCTGAACGAGAACCTCGCTGCGCCGTGGCCCGGGCGGTGGGACGGCATCGTTCGCGAACATTCAGCGCTGATCGTTTCGTTGCGCCTTGCCGAGCACCTCTCCGCTCTCGGAAACCACGCGCTCGCCGTTGAAGTGCTCGGCGATGTCTTGCGGTTGGCTCAGGAGTACACCCCACCGGCGAGCACCCTGCTGCGCATCGCGAATGTGTACCACGCCGCAGCAGATGACTCTCGCGCGCTTCCGCCGCTGGCGAGCTTGTGCCGCAGGACCGCCGACGCGATCGCCGCCGGTGCTGCGCTGACACTCGCCTCTGCGGTTGCCTCAGACCCGCTGGCGGCCAAGCCGTGGGAGGAGATGGTGCAAGCGATCAACACCGTTCGCACCGAGAGCACGCGCGAGGCGCTCGTCGGTCGGTTGATGGCGAACACGATTCCGAAGGCTTCCGCCGCAGATGAGCACCGCGTCTATGGGCTTCATCTCTTCAACGGCGGCCTATACCGGCACGCCCTTCCGCACCTGCGCGAGGCGCTTCGTCTCAACAGCGGCGACGCAAACTCGCAGTATCGCCTGGGCGTCTCGCTGATCCGAACCGGATCGGTGGACGAAGGCCTCGAGCAAGTAGAGGCCGCGCTCTCCGTTCTGCCGCCGTGGGACGTGGCAGAGGTGCAGGTTGCCGAAAGCCTGGTTGCGGCAGGGCGCAAAGACCTCGCGGCGCTTCACTATCAGCGCGCCCTAAGCATCAACCCGCAAAACGACGTCGCCCGCGAGGGGCTTGCTTCGCTCACGCAGGCCTCTCGCTAGGCGAGAGATTGCGGATTCAGAGCCGCAAGGTCAGGGTGAACGAATACGCCATCCTTGCGAATCACCTCTCCGTCAAACCGAATCTCGCCCCCGCCGTACTCCGCGCGCTGGATGCAAACCATGTCCCAGTGCACCGCGCTGTCGTTGCCGTTGTCCGCCTCGTCATAGGCGTTCCCCGGCGTCATGTGAAAACTCCCCGCAATCTTCTCGTCGAACAGCGTATCGAGCATCGGGTGCTGGATGTGCGGGTTGAAGCCGAGGCTCCACTCTCCAATGTAGCGCGCGCCTTCGTCGGTGTCGAGCACCTCGTTCATCGCGTCGGTCATCTCGGCGGCGCTCACCTCGACGATGCGACCATCTTTGAAGGTGAGTCTCGGCTTCTTGAACAGTTTGCCCTGGTAAAGCGTGTCCGTGTTGTACTGCAGGGTCCCGTTCACCGAGTCTCGCACCGGCGCGGTGAAGCACTCCCCGTCGGGGATGTTCCGCAGGCCGACGCACGGCACAACCGGAATGTCCTTGATGCTGAACGAGAGGTCGGTTCCTGGGCCGGTTATCTCAACGCGATCCGTGCGCTCCATCAGCGATACCAGCGGCTCGACCGCCTTCGCCATCTTGCCGTAGTCGAGAGTGCACACGCGGAAGTAGAAGTCCTCGAAGGCGTCGGTGCTCGTGCTCGCCTGCTGCGCCATGCTCGGGGTAGGCCAGCGGAGCACGACCCAGCGTGTCTTCGGCACGCGAACCTCAAAGTGTACAGGCACGCCGTACCTTTGGTTCCACATCTTCATGTTGGCGGTCGGCACATCGCTTGCCTCCATCACGTTGTCTGCGCCGCGAAGCGCGATGTAGGCGTCCATCTTCTCCATACGAAAACGGTCAACCTCCGCGCACAGGTCGGCGTTCCGCTCGCTCATGTGCAGCAACAACGCCCGCTGCACCCGCGTCGAGTAGGTCTGCGCGACGACGTTTGCGCCATGCTCTCGCGCTACGCGGACCACTTCCGCGACGCACTCGGGCGGAATGTCAAACGCCTCGACGAGGAGGTTGTCCCCGTCCTTCAGCCGCGTGCTGTGCTCGCACAGGAGGTTTGCCAGTTTCGTAACACGTGGATCGAGCATGCGGTTCAGATTACCTCGACAGCAGAGGCATCCCGTCTACGCTCGGAAGCGAGACAGGCTGAAACCGGACGACTCGCCAAGTGGAATCCGGCACGACGAACAGCCTCCGGCTTGCTTCACGCCGAAACTCGATGACGACTCGGTCAAACGCAATGGGAACGTCGCCGAAGGCGGGATACGACAAGTCCGCGCGAACCGAGCACGTTACCTGCGCCAACTCTCCGTGAAGTTCAACCTTCGTGTCCGATATTTCGACGCTTCGGATCTCCGCCTGCCGCAGAAAGCGCGCGATCTGCGCCTTCGGCGACCGACCCATCCATTGATCCTCCGGTTGAGTCGGCAATTCGATGCTGTCTGAGATGTACTCCAGCACCCCGCCTGGGCGGCCTTCGATGCTGGCTACGCGCATCTCCTCGAGCGCCTGCAGGATCTGCGTCTCGTCGTTCGGCTTGTTCATCACGGCGACGATGTTGATCACCACAAGCACGAGCAAGGCGACGCAAGCAAAGAGCGCGGCCCACATCCAAACGGGAAGTTTAGGCATGAACATCCTCCAAGACGTGACGAACCTCCTCGATGTCGCGCCGCATCTGTACCAGCATTGCGTCCGTCGTGTCGAACCGCTCCTCGTTCCGCAGGCGGCGGGCGAACTCCAGGCGCATCGCTTTGCCGTAGAGCGACCCGCCGACATAATCCACCAGGTGCGCCTCGATGGCGAAGCCCGCACCCGGCACGGTTGGGCGATCGCCGACGCTGACGGCGGCCGGAAACGCCTTGCCGTCAACCGTTGCCACACCGGCGTAGATGCCGTTCGACGGCAGGGCGATCCCCTCGATAGGCGCAAGGTTCGCCGTCGGGACGCCGAGCGTTGTCCCCAGCCGGTTCCCCGGAACGACGAAGCCCTCGATGCTGAACCTTCTGCCGAGCAGTCGGGCGGCTCCCTCCACATCGCCAGAGGCGACCATGGCGCGAATGCGAGATGAGCTCACGCGCTCGCCATCCATTTCAACCGGCGGCACAACGCGCGTTGATATCCGCTCGCTCAGCCACGCCGCATCGCCCACACGGTGCCTCCCGAACCGAAAGTCATGCCCCACTACGACCCGCTGGGCGTTCAACGACTCGCGCAGAACGGAGCTGAGGAACTCATCCGGCGATTGGGATGCGAACTTGAGATCGAACGGGACGACGACTGCCATATCCACGCCCATTCCCTCAAGCAGCCGCAAGCGTTCACCGAGGGAGCACAACATCGGTGGAGCCTGCTCAGGGCGCAGAAGCGCGAGAGGGTGACGGTCAAACGTCAGCGCCGCGCAGGGAATCCCTGAATCGCGAGCGTCCCGCATCCCTGCGCTCACTACCTCTCGGTGCCCCAGGTGCAGCCCGTCAAACACGCCGATGCTCACGCACAGCGGCGGAAGGCGGTCACGCTGGAAGTCGGGTAGCCCGAAGAACGTGAGCATAGGGGCCCGCTCAGTCTACCTCCGGATCCGCGCCTTGCCTCCGCGTGAGGTAGAGCACAAGAAACAATGCCACCGCTATTCCGAGCGGCAACTGCCAGGAGGCGAGGGCGGTTGCCCCGCGCGTACCGGGGTCAGCGCTCATCTCGGGCGCGAAGGCGAAGACGAGGCTTGCCGCAGACACGATGAGTAGCGCCGACACCACCGAGAGTGTGGCCGCCTCCGGCGCGGACGTGGGTCTCCCCTCGGCCCCCATGACGGTGAACCCGACCGCGAGCATGCATGCGGGCGCTCCGGTCGCGACCATTCCGATGATGACGGCGTCCCAAGTAAACGTGCTGCGTAGGATGAGGTACAGCACAAACGCGAGCAGTGAGACCGCCCAGAGGATGAAGCACGTCAGCATCGTCTCCGCCTGTCGGTTCATCGCGTCTTCGCCTTCTTGCGCGGGCTTCGGTTCACCCGGCGCTTCCCGTTTCGGTGCGGCAGGTCAAGCAGAGGGGCGAGATACTTGCCGGTGAGGCTGTGCTTGCACCGTGCTATCTCTTCCGGTGGCCCAACCGCGACGACTTCGCCGCCGGCGTCTCCGCCCTCGGGCCCGAGGTCAATCACCCAATCCGCCGTCTTGATGACGTCCAAGTTATGCTCGATGACCAGCACCGTGTTGCCTTGTTCGACAAGACGATGCAGCACGCCGAGCAGTTTTCGAATGTCGTCGAAGTGCAAACCTGTCGTAGGCTCGTCGAGGATGTAGAACGTCTGGCCGGTATCGCGCTTGCCGAGTTCGGCGGAGAGTTTGATGCGCTGCGCCTCGCCGCCGCTGAGCGTCGTCGCCGGCTGGCCGAGTTTGACGTAGCCAAGCCCGACATCGTGCAACGTTTGCAGCCGCCGGCGAATCTTCGGAATGGGCGAGAAGAAATCGAGCGCTTCCGTGATGCTCATGTCCAGCACGTCTGCGATGTTCTTGCCCTTGTAGCGTATCTCAAGCGTCTCTCGGTTGTACCGCTTGCCCTTGCACACCTCACACGGCACATACACATCCGGAAGGAACACCATCTCGATGCGGATGATTCCGTCTCCCTTGCACGCCTCGCACCGTCCACCCTTCACGTTGAAAGAGAAGCGGCCCGGCTTGTAGCCGCGCATCTTCGCGTCCGGCGTCATGGCGAAAAGCTCGCGGATCATGTCGAACACGCCCGTGTAGGTCGCGGGGTTGCTGCGAGGTGTTCTACCGATCGGCGATTGGTCAATGTCAATCACCTTGTCGATCGCCGCCAAGCCTCGGATGCCTTTGTGAGGCTGCCATGCGCCCCGCGTGCCGTACACCTCATACATCAATCTGGGGAACAGCGTGTCTTGGACAAGCGTTGACTTGCCCGAGCCGGAGACGCCCGTAACGCAAGTAAACGCTGCGAGCGGGATCTCGACGTCAATACTCTTCAGGTTGTTGCCGCTCGCGCCTTCGATTCGCAGCATGCCCTTCGGCTCGCGGCGCATCGGCGGGACGGGGATTCGCTCCTCGCCTCGCAGGTACTTCGCCGTCAGGCTGGGTGATTTCAGGAACTCCTTCAACGTCCCCTCAGCCACGACCTCGCCGCCGTCGGCGCCTGCGCCAGGGCCGAGGTCAATGATCCAATCGGCGGTTCGTATCATCTCCTCATCATGTTCAACAACAATGACTGTGTTCCCCAGGTCACGCAAGCGTAACAGCGTCTCGATGAGTCGGGCGTTGTCTCGCTGGTGAAGGCCGATGCTTGGCTCGTCCAGGATGTACAAAACGCCCATCAGGCCCGAGCCGATCTGCGTTGCGAGCCGAATGCGTTGCGCCTCGCCACCGGCAAGCGTCCGCGCGTTGCGGCTGAGCGTCAAGTAGCCGAGGCCAACGTCGTTCAAGAAGCCGAGTCGCTCACGAATCTCTCGTATCGCCCGCGTGCCGATTGCCCGCTGCCGCTCGCTCAGGCGCTTCGGCAGGCGCTCGAAGAGCGCAAGCGCGTCGCGCACCGACATCTCGGTAACGTCCGAGATGCTGCGCTCGTCAATCGTAACCGCCAACGCTTCGGGCTTCAATCGCTTGCCCCCGCACTTCGGACACGGCCGCGTGGACATATACTGTTCGAGGTCCTGCTTGACCCAATCGCTCTCGGTTGTTTCGTATCGCCGCTTCAAGTAGTTGAGGACGCCTTCAAATGAGGTCTCGAACTTGCGCATGCGATTCGAACCGTATCGCATCTCCACGGTGATCTTTTCCGGCACACCTTCAAACACCGCCCGCTTCGCCTCCGACGACAGTTTTCGGAAGGGAAGGGAAGCGTCGAAGCCCATGTGGCGTCCGAGAGCGTCGAACAGTTCCGGCCACCATTCCTTCAACTCGCCGTTCTTGTGTACGAAGGGAGTCAGGGCGCCGGCACGGAGCGGCAGATTCGGATCCCCGACGATTCGCTCGGGGTCGAACTCCGTCTTCGTCCCCAAGCCCATGCACTCGTCGCACGCGCCATACGGAGAGTTGAACGAAAACATGCGCGGCTCGATGTCCCCGAGCGCGATACCACAATCAGGACACGAGAACTTCTCGCTGAACAGCCGCTCCTCCCCGTCGGGCTCGCCGATGGTGACCAGCCCCTCGCCCATCTTCAGTGCGGTTTCGATGCTGTCCGCCAGGCGCTGCTCGATGCCATCCTTCAACACAAGTCTGTCAACCACCGCCTCGATGGTGTGCTTCTTGTAGCGGTGCATCGGAATGTCGTCTGTTACCTCAAACATCTTGCCGTCCACACGCACGCGCACGTAGCCCTGCCTGGCGACGTCTTGGATGACGGACTTGAACTCGCCCTTCTTCCCGCGCACGATGGGCGCGAGGACCTGCAGGCGCGCGCCTTCGCCGAACTCAAGGGTCGCGTCCACGATCTGCTCAACCGTCATTCTCTGGATCGGCTTGCCGCAGCCGGGGCAGTGGGGAACCCCCGCCCGCGCGTACAGAATGCGAAGATAATCATAGATTTCAGTAACCGTGCCGACCGTCGAGCGAGGGTTCCGACTGGCGGACTTCTGGTCAATGCTCACGGCGGGAGACAGCCCGTCAATGTGGTCTACGTCCGGCTTGTCCATCTGCCCGAGGAACTGCCGCGCATAGGCGCTCAGAGATTCAACGTAGCGCCGCTGCCCCTCTGCATACAGGGTGTCGAACGCAAGCGATGACTTGCCCGAGCCGCTCAAACCCGTGATGACCACAAGCCGGTCGCGGGGGATCTCCAGGCTCAGGTTCTTGAGGTTGTGCTGCCGGGCGCCGTGGATGCTGATCCTGTCCTGGGACATTCGACCTGATTCTACCAAAAACGGCAACCCGTAGCAGCGCGCCGTCCCTCGGCGCGAAATGGGGCATAATCGCAGCATGGTCGCCGCAATCGCCGCCCTTGCCTTGCTGACTCCCGCGCTTCAGCAGGAGCCGCCCAAGGGTTTTACGAAACTCGTGTGGAAGAAGCCTGTGGAGCTGATCAAAGCGAAGAACGGAGACTTCGCCTACGGCAGGGTGAAGGTGCCGACGATCGAGCGGGAGGTGTGGCTCTCGGTCGGGCATGTCTTCGAGGATGCGACCAATCGGTGGCGCATTACGCTCGACCTCACCTTCAACGACAACATGGACGACGACCCGAGCGTCAACACAACGCCTCCGCGCGGTCGCGAGCCGATGGTGAGAACCGCCGACGGTGAATACGTCGTAGAAGGCAAGAAACTGAAGCTGCGATTCGAGTTTCGAGATCAGATTCTCGACGTTACCGCGCCGAACATCTCGGGACAGCGAATGATCTCAGTCAAGATAACCAAGCGATGACCCGCGCCTAACCGACCACCGGCAATGGGATGCGCTTCTGCTCCGTGCGCTCCTCCGCCTCGTCGTAAGGAATCTCCTTGTAGTGGCTGTCCCTTTCGACGGGCGTGCGGCCCGCCTCGCGGATCATGGCGCGCATGTTCTCCGGTGTCAGCGCTTGACTCTTGTGGCCGAACTTGCCCAGTTCATACGTAATCTCGTACTCGAGCACCGTGCCGTCGCAGTCGTCCGCTCCGTACCACAGGGCGATCTGCGTGATAGCCGGAGTGTTCATGATCCAGAAGCTCTTGATGTGGTCGAAGTTGTCGAGCATCAGGCGGGTAACCGCGATGTTGCGAAGATCCATGTCGCCCGTCGGCATCGGCACGTGCTCCAACTCGGTCTTCTCCGGGTGAAACGACAGCGGCGTCATGCACAAGAAGTGCTGCGTTTCATCCTGCAACTCGCGAAGTTGCACTAAGTGGTCCACGCGCTCCTCAATGGTCTCGATGTGACCGTAGAGCATCGTCGCGTACTGGGGAAGGCCAAGCGCCGCAGCTGCGCGAGCGACGCGTTTCCACTCTTCGCCGTTCAGCTTCTTCCCGAACAGTTCGCGGTGAACTCGATCGCTGAGCACCTCGATGCCGCCGCCGGGCAGGCTGTCCAGCCCCGCCTGCTTCAGGTCGGCGAGCGTCTCCTCGATGCTCCGCTTGCCGACCTCGGCAATCTGCACGATTTCAACGGCGGTGAACGCCTTGACGTGAATCCCCGGCCGCTCCTCCTTGATGACTCGGATGAAGTCGAGGTAGTACTCGTATGGGATGCGCGGGTTGATGCCGCCGACGCTGTGAATCTCGGTGATACGGACGTCTTTGTACTTGCGGACGACGTTGCGCACCTCCTCCAGACTCATCTCATACGGATCCGGCCCGCCCTTCTTGGCATAGAACGAGCAGAACTTGCAGAACTTGTTGCAGATGTTCGTGTAGTTGATGTGTTGATTGCGAACGTAGTACGCCTTGTCGCCGTGCTTGCGTTCGCGCGCGATGTTCGCCAGCGCTCCTACGGCGGTGAGATCGGGATGGCGATAAAGGAGCACTCCATCGTCGAAGGAGAGCCGCTCGCCCCGCTCCACCTTCTCGCGGACTTGCTTTAGGTCGGCGGCTGCAATCGTCGTTCCAGTCACGGCCCGATTATACGGCTTTCGCCGTCCTGCCCGCACGCCGCCTGGTCAGTTGAGCACGGCGTGCCATCCCGCCTGGTTCACCTGCACCGTCCAGCCGACCGAAGGCACGCCCCGGTCGAACCAGCGGATGCGCGCGGTAACGGTCCCGTCCGCAGCGACGAACAGCGTCGGGTCGGTGTCAAACACGGTGCCTTCTCGATAACGCCTGAAGCTGAAGACTTCCTCGGTGTCGGCACGGCGGAAATGCGCCAGCACCCATCTTCGGTTCACGTGATCCCAAAACCACACCTCTTGATCAACACCCTGCGCCGTTACGTTGGAAAGCAGGGTGAAGGAGAGCCACGCCGCGCCGGAGTTTGGTCCAACATTCGAGTTGACGATCAACTCGGCTGACGGCGCATTCACCTCGATCGGCCGGCGCGGGCTGATGACCAGTCGATCGTCGTCCACGCGTGAAAGCGAGATCGTCCCGCCGGAGACGTGAGCGCCACGCGAGATGACGAAGAAGGAGGGAGGCACGGACGGCTCCTCGTAGCCGTAGAGGATAAACGAGTTGTGCCACCGGATGCCGGCGTTTATCCAGGTCCCGCCCTGGTCGAGGCTGTAGTAGTGAAACCGCCCCCGGCCGTGGTCGTTTTTACCGTCGCTCGTCATCCAATAGGCTGTCCCCGAGCCGGAGCCTTCAGGGTGTCTGAAGCCGACGAACTTCGCGTCAGTGCCCAGGACAAGGTCCAAGTCCTCGATGCCATGAAGGTATGCCGCCCGACCGAAGTACGTAGCGCCGGTGGCCGAACGCCTAAGCGGGGCTTCCAGCCACGCGACGATGCCGTCCTGCCCGGGGTGCGGGCCCCCACCGCTCGGCGCTTGTTTCCAAACGAAGAGCTCCATCGTTTCTCGGGGCCGCCAGGCGCCGTCTTCGATCGTGTTCAGCCATGCCGACGTAACGTGCCAGCGAGTGCGAATCGTGACCGGAATGTCGTCCACAACTCGAATGCTAGGAAACGCGGGCGGCGAGATCGCTCGGCCGGTGATGTCGCCCTTCAGAATGATGTGGTTGTCCCACAGCACATCCCGCTGGTCGGGATTTGGCGTGAGGAGCAACAACGGGAGCAACGAAAGGCAGGGCGAAGCCGTGCGCCATTTGAACAGCCTCGCGTCGTTGGCCGTATTCCTCTTCATCGTTCCTCTTCTCCGCACTCGATTAGTTCGCCACCACGTGCCATCCGGCTTGGTCAATTTGAACCGTCCAGCCGACGCTGGTGACTCCCAGGTCGAACCATGTCAATCGCGCACGGACGGTGCCATTCGCAGAGACGTATCGCCCCGGCGCCTCGTTTCGCCTCGCCCGAAGGCGGCGGAAGCTGAAGAAGTCGTCGGCAATCGCGATCCGCTCGTGGATCAAGTTCCAGGTGTTCGATTCAAAATTCCACAACTCGATTTGCTGCCTCACCGGCCACGCGGTGGCCTTGCTCTCAAGCGTGAAGGAAGTCCACGTCACGTCGCCCGGCGTAGCGCGACCCTCGACGATTACCTCGACGGAAGGTTGCCCGACTGCGGTAGGCCGGCGAGCGCTGATGATGTAGCGATCATCGTCGCTCCGCGACAGCGAGATCGTGCCGCCCGAGACCCGCTCTCCCCGAACGACTTGAATCGAGGTGACGGGGACTGTCGGCTCCTCGTGCCCCCGGAGCTCGAACGCATGGTGCCACCCGCTACCTTCCGGGTTGAATGTACCCCCTGCGTCAAGGCTGAAAAAGCCCGTCGAAGTCCCGTCTCCGTCCGTGCCTGCCACGTCGGTAGTGAACCAATACGCGGTGCCCGAGCCGCCTCCCAGCGGGTGACGGATGCCGATCCAGTACTGGCCTGACGGCAGCGTGATGTCCAGGTTGCGGGCCGTATGGTGGAAGTCAGGGCGACCGAAATAGGTGTTACCGGTGTGGAAGCGCTCGACCACCCTCTCCGAGAATGCGATCATGTTCACGTTTCCGTTTCGAGGTCGGTTGCCGTCGGATAGCCACACGTAAACGGAAATGCGGCCACCATGCGTCCAAGTGGAGTCCTCAATGAGGTCCGCCTTCAGCGACTCGATGTGCCACTGGGTTCCCGGCGTAACGAAGATGTCGTCAACCACGCGGATGTTCGGAAACGCAGGCGGCGACACTGCCCTTGCCATAACGCCGTTCGTGATGAGCTGGTTGTCCCAAAGCATGTCCTGCTGGTCTGCGTTGCCGCCTGCCGGAACAGGCGACGCCAACGCAGCAACGGCAATCAGTATCCCTGTCATTGCTCGCCTCCCCGGAGAACCCTGCCCCCGATCTGGAATGCTTGATGCCAGTAGCCTCCATCCCAGCCGTTTCCGTCGAGTGTAGTCCAATTGCCTTTACCGTCTTGGTAGTCGTGTGAGACCCAGCCCTGAAGGTTCGCCGGCTCACGTTTGCCGCCGCTTGACGTCATCCACCATGCGGTGCCTTCGCCGCTCGCCTCGGGGTGGTGCGGGCCGATCCAATACCGGCCCGGCGGCAACACGATGTCAAGCCCCTTCACCGTGTAGATGTAGCAGTCCATCCCATCAATCACGGTTTGAAACGATCGCGAGTGCGGGGAGATTCCTTCTGCTACCGTCTTGTCCGGGCGGCCGCCGTTATCAGACCACACGCAGATCTCGGAGATGCCTCCGTCCTTCCACGTGGGTTCATTGGCTGCAACGTAGGTGAAGCGCTTGATGTGCCACCTCTGGCCCTCTGGAACGATGAAGTCGTCCGCGACGCGCGTCGTCGGAAAGCGCGGACCAGACACCGCCATTCCCGACACGCCGTTTGCCTGAAGCTCGTTGTCCCACAGGACGACGTCACCGGCTTGACTCATCCCGGCGAGCGCGGCTATCAATGCCAAGGTCATTCTTCTGCCTCCTTTCGCCCTTAGTGTGGCATACGCCGTGCGGAAATGGGGCGGGCTCGCCGAAAACTGCTCCGAGCCGACCAAGAACCATCACTTGTGAGAGGAGTATCTCGCAAAAACAATGGCCCCCCGCCGGGCAGGCGGGAGGCCGAGCGAGCGGTTCAGCGAGGCAGTTACCGCTTCATGTTCATAAGGTCCTGCAGCATCTCGTCAACCGTAGTGACGATTCGAGTGTTCGCTTGGAACCCGCGCTGCGTCACGATGAGTTCGGTGAACTCGTTGCCGATGTCCACGTTCGATTGCTCGAGGAAGCCCGCGGTGATGCCGCCTCGGCCGCCCGAACGAGGCGAGCCGATCGTGGCGGTTCCCGAGTTGTCGGTGGTTCGCCACAGGTTGTTCCCGATGCGCTCCAGACCGGCCGGGTTGGGGAAGATCGCCATCGCGATCCTCGCGAGCGCCCTGGTCAGGCCGTTCGTGAACAACCCGGTGATCGTTCCGTCAACGCCGATCGTGAAGTTTGCCAAGGAGCCGGGCGGGAAGCCGTTCTGACTTGCCAGCTGCACTTGGCTGTCGGTCGCCAACTGGGTGATTGAGTCGAAGTTCACCCCAACCAAGAAGTTTGGCGACCCTCCCGAACCCGGGATGTCGAGGTTCTGCGTCGCGCCCACATTGATGAGGTTGCCATCCGCATCGAAGTACAGCGGCTCGCCCGTGGTTGCAGAGCCGCCGACGGGGTTACCGTTCTCCAACGCCACCCAATCCCAACTCGCAACGGTTCCAGGAGGAGCCGGTGGAATCGGCGGATTGACGACGTGGTTGTTGAACTCGATGTCGATGTCGTGCGACGTTCCGAGCGTGTCGTACACGCGGAAGCGCGTCTGCCAGATTTCGCCGGGTCCCGCTTCCGAATTGAGGTTGCCCGCGAACGTGGCGCGTGTGGTTGCCTGCACGGCGTTCAGCGAGCCGATCGGGATGCGAATTGAGCTTGCCGCGTCAATCGGTGTGCCGGTGTCAATGTCGCCGTTCAGGTCCGCCGGCCATCCGAGCAACTTCTCGCCGGTGCTGCGCATAACGAGCGAACCTTCCGCGTCGAGATCGAACGACCCGTCGCGGGTGTATGCAACTCGCTCGCCGTTTGAGACGAGGAACATGCCCGTTCCCTGAATCGCAAGGTCCGTCTGTCGGTTCGTTGATTGTAGCGAACCTTGGTCCAGGTTCACGTCCGTGCCCGCGACCGCCACGCCCAGACCGTACTGCACCGGGTTGGTACCGCCGATGCTTCCCGTCTGCGGGCGGCTCGCGCCGCGAATCGTTTGGGCGACGATCTCCTGGAACGTAACGCGGCTTCCCTTGAATGCCGTCGTGTTGACGTTCGCCAGGTTGTTACTGATGACGTTCATGCGCGTCTGTTGCGCGCGGATGCTGGCTACGCCAGCGAGCAATGCCTGAAGCATTCTGATTGCACCTCCATGGTTGTAGTTTGGTTGTCAGCGACAGCATCGTCTTCACTGTCGGTATCCGAGGTGCCTCCCGGCTGCGGTACGCAGGCGCGGGTCCGGCTCCCTACAGAATGACTGCGCTGTCAATGTTCGTAAACACGTTCTCCCTCAGTTGCTCCTTCGCCACAGCCGTGATAACCGTTCGGTTCTTCACGCTGACGACGAGTGCAACGTCGTTCACAAGAATCAGGCTTTCCCGACTCCCCTTGCTTGCGGCGCGGTCCACGCCTTCGCGGATGCGCGCCCAGTCCTCGCCGTTCAACTCGATACCGCGGCTCCGAAGACGCGTCTCCGCGTGCCCGGAAAGCCGCAAGCCCTGTTGTTCCTCAAGGACTTTGGCGAAGGGCCTCTCCGCCGCGCGTGTGTCTCTGCGCTGCTGCGGGGCGACGGTCGTCCCCTGAAGCAGTTCATGAACTCGCGGATTCACAATCGGATCGCTCATGGCGCCTCCGGCAGAATCGTCACGATGTCCTCCATCGGGTAGCGGCCGCCGTTCACAACCACGAACACGCGGTTGTTGTCCACGACCACCGATTCGACAACGCCGAACACTCTGCCGCCGTTGATATCATCGGTAGTCGGCGCCGAAACCTCGACCCTCTTCCCGATGAGCGCCGCGCCCTGGGTCAGCGAGAGGTTCCGCTGTAGGCGGTCCAGCCCCTGCACCATCCCCATCTGAGCCAACTGCGCGAAGAAGTCACGGTCGTTCATCGGCTGCAGCGGATCCTGCGTCGCCAACTGAACCGTCAGCAGGCGCAGGAACGCGCTTTGGTCGAGGAACGTGTCCCTCGGCGGCGGTGGCGTCGGAAGGATGTAGTCGTTGCGTGCGCCCGGTATCTCCATCCGTTCCTCCTAAACCTTCAGGTCCAGCGCCGTCGAGGCCCAGTTCCAGCGAGCAGCCGACCGAGCGACTGCCTCCGCAACCGCAGACTCCGACTCGAAGCGATAAGCCGGGGCTTGATTCGCCGCTTCCGTGAAGCGGTGAGCCGATGAGCCGCTCCGGTCGTCTCCGACCAAAAGGCTGCTCAACTCAAGCCCGTGCTGTGCGAGCGCTTCGGTGAGCGCGTTGCGGTTCACCTGCAGCGCCGATCGAACGTCGGCATTCGAAGCCAACACGTGCGCTTCGATCTTCGAGCCGCGGGAGTGGATTGTGATGTCCACCGACCCCAAGTCAGGCGGGTCGAGGCGAAGCGTCAGCGACTTCCTCGCGGAAGACACGAGATCCGCGATCTGCTCCGTCACCTTCTGGATGACGGGAGCGAAACGCGCCTCGGTCGCTCGCTGCGCGATGGTCGTGCCGTCGGACGACTGCGCGGCCGTCATCGGAGCGCCGACGGGTGTCCCCTTCGCATCCGTGGGCACCTCGCCGTTCGGCTCCTCAGCAACCGTTGTCTTTGTCGGTTGGACGGTGACGGTCGCCTGCGAGGTCTCCCGCTGGAAGATGGTGGCGACGTCCGTCGTGGTTCGCTCGCCGCCCTTCGAGAGAAGCGGAGAGTCGGCGAACGACGCTTCGGTCTCCGGTGCGATCGGGAGATCGCCGTTGGTGATGTCAGCGGTCCGCGTTGCCTCCGCGCTTGTGGACACCTCCGCAACCGAGGTCATCGGCTCGCGCACGATCCCTCCGCGACGGAACTGCGCCACAACGTCCGCGATCAGGGCGCCGGTGCTCGCGCGAACATGCGTCGCGATTCCGGGATGCGCGCTCTCGCGCACAGCCGCGGCGACCGCGGCGCGAATCGCCGAGACAACCTCTCCGACCCGCGCTCCACGACTCAACATCGTGTGCGCCATCTCGCGCACCGAGGTGATCGCCTCGCGCAGTTCGGTCGGCATGCGACTCAACATGCTCTCCAGGCGAGGAGGCAGCGGTCGAGCGGTCGTTTCAGGCGCGTTCGCTGCTTCCGAGGACGCGCGCTCGCGCACCGTCGCCACAGGCGCTGTCGCAGAATCCGGATTCGGCTTCGCCGACGCCGATGCCGCCTCGGTCTCAGGCGCGGCAGACGACCTGTGTCCGTTGGCTGCCTCGCTCTCCTCCGCCGGAACGAAGGCGGGAAGCGGCGAGTCCACCTCCGGGTCTGTGTGCGGGGGCACGGTCGAGGCGCCCGCAACTGAAGTCTCCTGCGCCTCGAGCGCCACCGGCGTGCCGGCAGCAGTCGTGCCAAGGCTCGCCAGGTCCGACTCCTGAGTCAGAGCGACATCGCCGATGGCCGTAGCAAACAGCGCGGGCGTCTTGGTGTTCGCCGCCTCCGTGCCGTCGGTCATCGTCTCCGCCGCGGTTGTAAGAATAGGTGCGGCAGCCGTGTCGGCATCCGCCCCTGCCTGGGTGTTCGAGGGTTGCGTCTTCGCCTCGGTCTCGGGCGCGCCGTTGAATGCGCGAGCGAGCGCCGAAGCCAGCGCCTCGTCCACCGTCGTTAGGTCCTTCTGTGTCGGCGCTGTCGCCGCCGCCTCCGTCTGGGAGGCAAAGGCGACGTCAGACGCCTCTTCGCTCTTCCCGCCCACGATGGCTTCCAGCCCCAGGGCGCTCAGAGCAGTGGCTGCAAGGTTGACTTGCATGGTTTGCACCTCCTTGGAAAGGATTCGTTCCCGGCTGAATTGTCGGCTTCTCAGCCCCCAAACCCAAGCACGATTGCCGGAAACTGATGCCTCCCACCTCTTCGACGCGGCTGGGCGAACCCTTCTCCCAGGCACCCCCATGCGCCAAAATCACCCGCATGCCGACCTCCCCGCGACCGAACCTCGAGCGCCTGCAGCCCTATTCGCCGGGCAAGCCGATCGAGGAGGTGCAGCGGGAGTTCGGACTCCAGCGGATTGTCAAACTCGCCAGCAACGAGAACCCGCTCGGCCCCTCGCCCCACGCCGTCCAGGCGATTCGAGCCGCCGCGGAGCGCGCTCATCTGTATCCCGACGCGGCGGCAGCCGACCTCCGCCTCGCGCTCAGCAGCCACATCGGCCTTCCAGCAGAGCAGATCTCCGTCGGCAACGGAAGCGACGAGCTGATCCACTACCTCGGCGTAGCGTTCCTCGAGCGTGGCGACAACGTTGTTGCGGCCCACCCTTCCTTCGTCCGCTACTACGCCACCGCGCACCTCGCGGACGCGGAGTTGCGGCTCATCCCGTTGGATGAAACCGACGCGCACGACCTCGACGCGATGGCGGCGGCGGTAGATGACCGAACGCGGCTCCTCTTCATCGCCAACCCCAACAATCCAACCGGCACGATCGTTTCCGCAGATCGCCTCCGCCGCTTTCTCGATGCCGTGTCCGAGAGGGCGGTCGTCGTGCTCGATGAGGCGTACCACGAGTTCTGCGACAGCCCCAACTATGTCGGCGCGCACCAACTCCTCCACGAGGGCAGACAGGTCATCGGATTGCGCACGTTGAGCAAGACGTACGGGCTTGCCGGCCTTCGCGTCGGTTACCTCTTCGCCCCGCCCGAGTGGGTGCAGGCAGTCGAGAGAGTGCGCGAGCCGTTCAACGTGAACTCCCTGGCGCAAGCCGCCGCCGTCGCCGCTCTGAGTGACGAAGAGCACCTGCAAAGGAGCATCGAGCAGAATCGACGCGGCATCGCGCGGCTGACCGACATCCTCGCCGCGGCCGGCGCGACCGTCGCGAAGAGTTACGCCAACTTCGTTTGGGCCCGGTTCCCCTTTCCCACGGGCGCGCTGTGCGGCAGGCTCCTCGCCAAAGGTGTCATCATCCGCTCCGGCGACGTGTTCGACTGCGCCGACTGCGTTCGCGTGAGCGTCGGCACCGACGAGGAGTTGAGCATCTTTGAAGCCGCGCTGAAAGAAGTGATGGAGAGCCTGCCAAGAGAATGATCGTCGAGTTTCTTCCCGGCGCGCCGCGAGAGGCGGTCGAGCGAATCAGAACACTCCTCCTCACCGAGGGATGCGACGTCGCAGAGGTGTTCGCCGGGCGAGTAGTCATGCTCATTGCCGACAGACACTGGCAAACGCCTCCGCTCGACTTGACAAGCCAGGTGAAGGCCAATGAATGGGTTGCCGACGTGCGTGGATTGGAGACGCTGATCCCCAGGGTCGGCGGCGTCGCCATGAGGCCCGTCGCCGTCAGGGGCTTTCGCTTCGGTGGAGACGACCTCGCGCTCATCGCCGGGCCGTGCACCGTCGAAACGTATGAGGCGCTGCTGCAAACCGCGCAGGTCGCACGCGGCGCAGGCGCGCAGTTCCTTCGCGGCGGTGCGTTCAAGCCAACCACGTCGCCCTACAGCTACCAGGGCGGCGGGGAGGAGGCGCTGCAGGCGCTCGCCGCCGTGCGCGAGGAGATGGACATCGGCGTCGTCACCGAAGTGATGTCGCCCGCACAGGTTGAGCGCGTCACCCAAGTTGCAGACATCTTGCAGGTCGGTGCGCGAAACATGCAGAACTTCGACCTGCTGCGCGAGGTCGGACGCTCACGAGCGCCCGTTTTGCTCAAGCGCGGCTTCGGCGCGACGCTCGACGAGTGGCTCAACGCGGCCGAGCACATCGCCGTCGCGGGCAGCGAGCGAATCATTCTCTGCGAGAGAGGAATCCGGTCGTTCGACCCTCTCACGCGCGCCAGCCTCGACGTCTCGGGTATCGCCGCCGCGCGCACGCGTACGCACCTTCCCATTCTCGCCGACCCGAGCCACGCCGCCGGAGTGCGGCGCTTCGTCGAGCCGCTCGCCCTGGCGGCCGTTGCGGCGGGTGCGGTCGGCCTGATGGTCGAGGTGCACCCTGACCCAGAGTCATCGGTGAAGGACGGTGCTCAAACGCTCGACTTCGATTCGTTCGCCCGCCTTGCCCTCCGCGCTCGCGCCGTCTGGGGCGCCCTCCGCGGCGAGCACCACGCCGACCTGCAGTAGTCGCCTGCGCTCCCGGCGTGCGCCCCAAGCTCCATCTCACATCCCTTATCCCTCTACAGCTTGCCGTGGAAGCGTCCTGAGCCGGGAGGCGAGCAGGAGTTGCGACACAGGGCGATCCCCTCCCCCGCTTGCGGGGGAGGCCAGGAGGGGGTGCAAAGGATAGGCGACGGAGCGCTCCCGCGTGGCGCTTGCCCGGAGAGCCTAACCTCGTGCGACCCGCCTGCTGCCTCTTTTCTGGACAGGATGCCGACACCCCCGCGCCCGCGTTGCAACAGGGAGGGCGAGCGTCCCCGCGAGCCGGGGGTGCAAAGGATAGGCGGCGGAGCGCTTTAGCTTGCCGCTTGCCCGGAAAAGCCTATCCTCGGGCGACTGCGCCGACAGCGCGCGCCCCCGATGCTACACCCGCGCCCTCGAGCCGAAACCCGCCCGCCCCACTGCCTTCGCGGGGGCGCTTCGGCCCGGACTCGACGGCCCGCTGACAGAACAGATACACTCCACCCATGGCAGCAAGGGTCCTTCTCTGCACGCTTCTGCTCGCCGCCGCGGCAGCCGTCATCGCCCAGCCGTACCGGCTGACGCGCGACATCACCTACGGCACCTGGCGGGATCAGCAGGGCAACACCCATCAACTGAAACTGGACCTCTATGAGCCGGTGGACTCCATCCTCTTCTCGGCGTTGCTTCGACCTACAGTCGTTTGGATTCACGGCGGGGCATGGCGAGCAGGCGACAAGTATCCCGCGCCCGCCGCCGTAACCAACCTGTGCGCCAGCGGCTATGTCGTGGGGAGCATCAACTACCGCCTCACACAGCAGGGAACCTGGCCCGCGCAAATCCATGACTGCCGTGGCGCGCTTCGCTTCCTTCGAAGCCGAAGTGCCCAGTACCGCATTGACAAGAACCGAGTTGCAGTCTGGGGCAGTTCCGCTGGCGGGCACCTCGCCGCCATCCTCGGAGCCACAAGCGGGGTGAAGCAGATTAAGATTGATGGCCAGACCTTCGACCTCGAAGGCGACATCGGCGGGAACCTGCAAGAGTCCAGCGCCGTGCAGGCAGTCGTGGACTACTTCGGCCCGGCGGACCTGCTCGCGTTCGAGGATTTCCCGTCCGTGTTCCCCGACCCGGAGAACAACTCTCCGCTGACGGAACTCATCGGCCGCCTGGTGTGGGACAACTTGCCGCTCGCGCGCTCCGCAAGCCCAGACACATACGTTTCTGCCGAAGACCCGCCGGTCCTGATGATGCACGGAACGTCTGATGTCGTCGTGCCGTTCAACCAGAGCGAGCGCTACAACGCCCTCCTCTCGCGAGCCGGCGTCTACCGCGTGTTCATTCCGATCGTGGGCGGCGGGCACGGTGGCACCCAATTCATGTCGGGAACGCCGCTCTCCGCCGTCTATGCGTTCTTGCGAAGGTTCCTCGAGGGCGACGCGAACCGCCTGCCACTTCCGAGCATCTCGCTCTCCACCGAGCGAGGCGACGTGCCGTTCACGGTATCCGCTTCATCCGCCGGCTCGCACGACCCGGATGGCCAACTCATTGCGCGGTATTGGACCTTCGGTGAGAACGGCGGCGCGAACGGAGAGAGCGCCCAGTTCACCTACCGCAGCGTCGGCACCTTTCCAGTTACGCTAACCGCGGTTGATAACGCGGGCGGCGCAGCCACAGTTGAGCGCTTCGTCG